>DATCZK010000095.1:0-7552 GCA_036525975.1 Burkholderiaceae bacterium
CCGGGCGGGCCGCGCCGGGCCGCGCCGGGCCGCGCCGGCGCGGGTGCGCGGCGACCGGGTTGCGGGGTGGGCGCGCGCGCAACGCCGGCGGCGGGATGCTTGCCGGGCGGCGAGCGCGCTGTGCTATCGTCTCCCGAGGCACTCGCAGCGGAGTTTTCCCTGGTGGCGTTGGCAGTAGGCAAGAAGGTTCCGGATTTCGTGGCGGCATCCACCGGCGGCGAGATCAAGCTCTCGCGGCTCGCAGGCAGCAGGCTGGTGCTGTATTTCTACCCGAAGGACAACACCCCCGGGTGCACGCTGCAGGGCGCCGACTTTCGCGACCGCTACCCCGGGTTCCGCGCCGCCGGCTGCGAGATCCTCGGCGTGTCGCGCGACAGCCTCCGATCGCACGAGGGATTCAGGGCCAGGCACGAGTTCCCGTTCCACCTGATCTCGGACCCCGACGAGGCGCTGTGCACGGCCTTCGGCGTGATGAAGATCAAGAACATGTACGGCAAGAAGGTGCGCGGAATCGAGCGATCCACCTTCGTCATCGACGCCGAACGCCGCCTGCTGCGCGAGTGGCGCGGCCTGAAGGTGGCGGGGCACGCCGACGAAGTGCTCGCCTTCGTGCAGTCGCTCTGAGCTCACTCTCGAACCCGCAAGCCGATGCCACTGCCCAAAGCCCCGATCAAGCCAGCCACCCTCCTCGACCTCAGGACCGCCGCGAAGGCGCGGACCGCCTCCCACGCCGGCCGCCCGGAATCGGGCGCCTCGGTGATCGAACGCGAGGCGGTGCGCGAGCGCGCGCCGGCGCGAAGCGAGCCCGAGGGCAAGGCGCCGGCGCACGCACCCGCACACCCCGGCACCGCGCGCGCTCCCGCCGCCCGCCCGGTGCCTGCCGTGGCGCAGCCGGGGGCGGGGGTGGTGTCGCTGCCCGCCGAGCGCAACAAGGGCCGCGGCCAGGGCAAGCGAGCCCCCGAGCCGGCCAAGCTGTTCGTGCTCGACACGAACGTGCTGATGCACGACCCCACCAGCCTCTTTCGCTTCGCCGAGCACGACATCTACCTGCCGATGATGACGCTCGAGGAGCTCGACAACCACAAGCGCGGGATGTCGGAGGTCTCGCGCAACGCGCGCCAGGTGAGCCGCTCGCTCGACGCGCTGATCGCCACCGTGAAGGGCTCGATCGACGAGGGGATCGCGCTCTCGGAGCTCGGCAACCGCGAGGCGCAGGGCAAGCTCTACTTCCAGACGCACGCGATCGCCGGGATCCTGCCCAGCAGCCTGCCGGTGGGAAAAGCCGACAACCACATCCTCGGCGTGGTGCGCGAGCTGCAGGATCGATTCGCGGGGCGCGAGGTGGTGCTGGTGTCCAAGGACATCAACATGCGCATCAAGGCGCGCACGCTGGGGCTGCCGGCCAACGACTACCTCAACGACCAGGTGCTCGAGGACACCGACCTGCTGTACACCGGGGTCGCCGCGCTGCCCGAGAACTTCTGGGATCGGCACGGCAAGGGCGTGGAGTCGTGGCAGCAGGGAGGCAACACCTTCTACCGGGTCACGGGGCCGCTGGTGCCGGGCTTCGCGATCAACCAGTTCGTCCACCTCGAGGGCGATTCGCCGCTGCTCGCGCAGGTGAAGGAGCTGAGCGGGCGCACCGCCGTGCTCCAGACGCTGCGCGACTACGGTCACCCGAAGAACGCCGTGTGGGGCATCTCGGCGCGCAACCGCGAGCAGAACTTCGCGCTCAACCTGTTGATGAACCCCGAGGTGGATTTCGTGACGCTGCTCGGGCAGGCGGGCACCGGCAAGACGCTGCTCGCGCTCGCCGCCGGCCTCGTGCAGACGATCGAGTCGCGCCGCTACACCGAGATCATCATGACCCGCGCCACCGTGCCGGTGGGCGACGACATCGGCTACCTGCCCGGCACCGAAGAGGAGAAGATGCAGCCCTGGATGGGCGCGCTCGAGGACAACCTCGAGATCCTGAACAAGGGCGAATCGGGCGCCGGCGAGTGGGGCCGCTCCGCGGCCGTGGACATGATCCGATCGCGCGTGAAGGTGAAGGCGCTGTCGTTCATGCGCGGGCGCACCTTCGTGAGCAAGTTCCTGATCATCGACGAGGCGCAGAACCTCACGCCCAAGCAGATGAAGACGATGATCACGCGAGCCGGGCCCGGAACGAAGGTCGTGTGCCTGGGCAACATCGCTCAGATCGACACGCCCTACCTCACCGAAGGATCGTCCGGGCTCACGTTCGTGGTCGACCGCTTCAAGGGCTGGGCGCACGCCGGGCACGTGACGCTGCAGCGCGGCGAGCGCTCGCGGCTGGCGGACTTCGCGGGCGAGGCGCTGTAGCGAGGCGCTGTGGCGAGGCGCTGTCGCGAGCCGTTGCCGCGAGGCGCCGGCGAGGCGCTACAGCGAGGCGTGGTTCTCGAACTTGGTGTACGCGCCGATGAAGGTGACGCGCACGTGCCCGATCGGACCGTTCCTCTGTTTGCCGATGATGATCTCGGCGGTGCCCTTGTCGGGGGAGTCGGGGTTGTAGACCTCGTCGCGGTAGATGAACAGGATCACGTCCGCGTCCTGCTCGATCGCTCCCGATTCGCGTAGGTCCGACATCACCGGCCGCTTGTTGGGGCGCTGCTCGAGCGAGCGGTTGAGCTGCGAGAGCGCCATCACCGGGCAGTTGAGCTCCTTGGCCAGCGCCTTGAGGCCGCGCGAGATTTCCGAGATCTCGGTGGCGCGGTTCTCGCCCGCGGCGGTGGCGCCCATCAGCTGCAGGTAATCGACCACGATCGCACCCAGCTGCCCGCACTGGCGCGATAGCCGGCGCGCGCGCGCGCGCAGCTCGAGCGCGTTCAGTGCCGGCGTCTCGTCGATGAACAGCTGCGCCTCCTGCATCTTCTGGATCGCGCTGGTCAGGCGCGGCCAGTCGTCGTCGACCAGCCGCCCGGTGCGCAGCCGCTGCTGGTCGAGCCGCCCGACCGAGCACACGAGGCGCATCGCGAGCTGGGTGGCGCCCATCTCCATGCTGAACACCGCCACCGGCAGCCCCTGGTCGATCGCGATGTGCTCGCCGATGTTCAGCGCGAGCGAGGTCTTGCCCATCGAGGGACGGCCCGCGATGACGACGAGATCTCCCGGCTGCAACCCGGAGGTCATCTTGTCGAGGTCGGCGAAACCGGTGGGCACGCCGGTGATGTCGCTGGGGTTGTCCTGGCTGTAGAGCTGGTCCACGCGCTCGACCACGCGGCCCAGCAGGTCTTGCAGCGGCTGGAAGCCCGTGGCGCCGCGCGCGCCGTCTTCCGAGATCTGGAAGATCTTCGACTCGGCTTCGTCGAGGATCTGGCGCGTGTCCTTGCCCAGCGGGTTGAGCGCCGAGGTGGTGATCGCCTCGGAAGTGGCGATCAGGTGGCGAAGGATCGCGCGGTCGCGCACGATCTCGCCGTAGCGGCGGATGTTGGCCGCCGACGGCGTCTCGCGCGCGAGCGAGTTCAGGTATTGCAGCCCGCCCGCTTCCTCGGCCTTGCCGTTCGAGGTGAGCGCCTCGAACACCGTGATCACGTCGGCCGGCTGCCCGCGCTCGATCAGCCGCACGACCTGCTGCCAGATCAGCCGATGGTCGAAGCGGTAGAAATCCTCCTCGCGCAGCAGGTCGCCCACCCGGTCGAACGCGGTGTTGTCGAGCAGCAGCCCGCCGAGCACCGACTGCTCGGCCTCGATCGAGTGCGGCGGAACGCGCAGCGCCGCCATCTCGCCGTCGGCGGGCACGCGCAGCGCCGGCGGGGCGGCCACTTCGTCGAAGGGGGGAACGTCGGACATTGGCGCATCTTACAAAAAATGAAGGGGCGCACTCGCACCCCTTTGGAACACCCCCTGCGCCTTGCCGGGCGGCCCGGCGGCGGGTGCCGCGATCAGGTGGCCTCGGCCAGCACCGAGACCGTGATCTCGGCCTTGGCGTCGGTGTGCAGCACGACCTCGACCTTGTGATCGCCGATGTTCTTGATCTGCCCGCTCACCATGCTGACCATGGCCTTTTGCACGTCGAAACCCTGCTTGCGCAGCGCTTCGGCGATGTTGGCGTTGGTGACCGAGCCGAACAGCCGGCCGTCGACGCCCGCCTTCTCGGTGAGCTGCACGGTCAGGCCGTTGAGCTTCTCGGCGCTCGCCTGCGCCGCGGCGAGCCTGTCGGCCTGGATCTTCTCGAGGTCGGCGCGGCGGGCCTCGAACTCCTTGATCGCCGACTCGGTGGCGCGACGCGCCTTGCCGTGCGGAATCAGGTAGTTGCGGGCGTAACCGTCCTTGACCTTGACGACCTCGCCGAGCTGGCCGAGGTTGACCACTCTTTCCAGCAGGATGATCTGCATCTCAGTGCTCCTCGCGTGTTCAGTGGTTGTCGGTGAACGGCAGCAGCGCGAGGAAGCGCGCGCGCTTGATCGCGGTCGTGAGCTGGCGCTGGTAGCGCGCCTTCGTGCCGGTGAGCCGCGCCGGGATGATCTTCCCGTTCTCGGTGATGAAATCCTTCAGCACGTCGATGTCCTTGTAGTCGATCTGCTCGACGTTTTCCGCGGTGAAGCGGCAGAACTTCTTGCGCTTGAACAGCGCGCTTTGCGAAGGACGCTTCTTGCGATTGTCTTTGGAACCACGGCGAAAAAACGCCATATCACACCTCGATCAGTTCAAATTCGGTTACGTTCAATTGCATCAGCCTGGAGGCCTTGCGCCTGGGCGCGAGAAACCCCCGTGCGAGGATCGAAGCCCCGAGCGCAACGCGGTCGGCGCGCTCGGCGAGCTGCCCGGCAAACACCGCCGAGAGCTCCAGCTCCACCGCGCGCGCGACACCGGCCTGCAGCTGCTGCGACGCGTGGCGCAGCGTGGCCGAGAGCAGCGGCACGCCGGCCGGGCTGTACCTGAGCAGCCCGCGCTCGGTGAGCGTGGCCCGCAGTTCGACCCTGTTGCACGGCTCGCCTTGCACCCGAGACGCGCGCTCAGGACGAAGCGTCGGCGGTTGACCTGCGCGACTCTTCCTTCTGGAGCTGCTTCATCATCGGCGAGGGCCCGGTCTCGGCCTTGGACATCACCACGGTGAGGTGGCGCAGCACGGCGTCGTTGAAGCGAAACCCGTGCTCGAGCTCGGCCAGCGTGGGGGCGCCGCACTCGATGTTCATCATCACGTAGTGGGCCTTGGCGATCTTCTCGATCGGGTAGGCCAGCTGGCGGCGGCCCCAGTCTTCGATCCGGTGGACCTTGCCTTCCTGGGATTCGACCAGCGACTTGTATCGCTCGATCATCGCGGGCACCTGCTCGCTCTGATCGGGGTGGACGATGAAAACGATCTCGTAATGACGCATTCGGGCTCCTCGTGGTCTGTGGCTGCCCGCCGGCGTCAGGCGGTGCAGCAAGGATTAAGCGGTAGTGAACCCGGGATTCTAGCAGCCCCCGGGAACCTGCGTCCAGTCGGCGGTCTGGCCCGACGACAGGCGATCGAGGATCGTGCGCTCGCGCGCGTCGATCCGGCGCAGGAACTCGCTGGCGCCGCCGATTCCGCTGAACGCGTCGAAGCCGCGCACCAGGAACGCGTGCATCGCCGAGAACCCCGCCATTCGCGCCGGCCCGCCCATCGCCCTGAGGATGCTGCCGATCAGCGGGTGGCGCACCAGCCGGTCGAGCGAGCGGCCGATCGCGAGCACCAGGTCGAGCTGGTGCTCGCGTTCGGCGCGCGGGCCGGCGCGCCGGTACGCCCGCGCGTACTGCGCCTCGTCAACGCCCTTGTCCAGCCGCGCCCCGAGCGCGTCGGCAACGGCCTCGTCGAGCCGCTCGGTGAGCGCGTCGAGCTCCACCGCGTCGGCCAGCGTGGCGAGCGCCGAGTCCGGGAGCATGCGCGAGAGCGTGGGGATCACGCGCGCGAGCTCGGCGTCGCGCCGCGCGAAGTCGTGGCCGCCGTAGAGGTCGTCGAGGAAGAAGCGCGCGGCCGCCCGGTAGCGGGGTGCGTCGAGGAAATCGGCGTGGGTGCGAGCCAGGCGGCCCGCCTGCCAGCGCTTGAGCGCCGCGCTGCGCTCGCGCAAGACCGGATCGGCCGCGAGGCGCCGCCTTTGCGCGGCGACTTCGGCGGCCGCACGTGCCAGTCGATCGCCATGGTCCATCGCAGCCCGATGATAGCGGCGCGCCCGCGACCGCGATCCGCCCCCATTAGAGCCCCCCCTCTAGCCTGCCCACCTAGAATGGCCTCGATGAAGAGGCGGACTCTGCTCAGGGCCGGCGTTGGCGCGGCCGTTCTGCTCGCGGGAGGCGGGCTCGCCGGCTGGCTGGCCGGGCGCGACGCGCGCGCGGACCGGCGCGAGGTGCTGGCCGCGCTCGTGCCGGGGATGCTCGGCGCCGCGCTGCCGGCCGACGCGGGCGCCCGCGCGCAGGCGCTCGGGCAGTGCATCGACGGCGTCGAGACCGCGATCGCGGGGCTCTCGCCCGCGGCCCAGGAGGAACTGGCCCGGTTGTTCAGCCTGCTGTCGATCGCCCCCGGGCGCGTGCTGCTCACGGGCAGCGTCGAAGGGTGGCGCGAGATGGGCGCGCGCAGGGCCGAGGCGGTGCTGCAATCGTGGCGCGTGCACTCGATCGCGCTGATGCGGGTGTCTTATCACGCCCTGCACGACCTGGTCTACGGCGCCTGGTACGGCACCGAATCGCACTGGCAGAGCATCGGCTACGGGGGGCCGCTGAACCTATGAGCGGATTTCCCGACCCGATCGCCGAAGGTCTGCAGCGCGGCTGGAAGGTGGTGGACGCCGAGAGCCCCGACCTCGCCGCGCGCTACGAGTGCGACGTTGCGATCGTGGGCACCGGCGCGGGCGGCGGCATCACGGCCGAGATCATGGCGCGAAGCGGGCTGTCGGTGGTGATGATCGAGGAAGGCCCGCTGCGCAGCTCGCGCGATTTCAACATGCGCGAGTCTTTCGCCTACCCGAACCTGTACCAGGAGTCGGCCGCGCGCAAGACCAGGGACAAGGCGATCAACATCCTGCAGGGGCGCTGCGTGGGGGGCTCCACCACGGTGAACTGGGCCTCGTGCTTGCGCACGCCCGACGCCACGCTCGCGTTCTGGCGCGAGCGCTACGGGCTGTCCGAGCTCACGCCGCAGGCGATGCTGCCCTGGTTCGAGGCGGTGGAGCGGCGGCTGTCGATCGCGCCGTGGAACGCACCCCCGAACGCGAACAACGAAGCCCTGCGCCGCGGCGCCCGCGCCTTCGGGATGCCGGTCGCGGGCATCGCGCGCAACGTGCGCAACTGCTTCAACCTCGGATACTGCGGCACCGGCTGCCCGACCAACGCCAAGCAGTCGATGCTGGTCACGACGATACCGGCCGCGCTCGACCGGGGCGCGACGCTGCTCACGCGCGCGCGCGCCCAGCGCCTGATGCTCGAGGGCCGGCGCCCCACCGGGCTCGAGATCCAGTGGCTCGACGCGCAGGGGCTGCGGCCCCGCGGGGCCACCGCGACGGTGGTGGCGCGGCACTACGTGCTGGCCGGCGGCGCGATCAACACGCCGGCCCTGCTGCTGCGATCGAAGGTG
>DATCZK010000096.1:0-3595 GCA_036525975.1 Burkholderiaceae bacterium
CGCGCGAGTCGATCGCGGGATTCGAGGCGCAGATCGCCGGCATCGGCAGCATGCTCGAGAGCCGTAAGGTGCAGGCGGGCCTGCTCGCCGAGCAGACCACGAGCATCCGGGATCTCGCCGAGAAGGGTTACGCGCCGCGCAACCAGCTGCTGCAACTCGAGCAGTCGCAGGCCGAGCTGCGCGCCACGATCGCCGACCTCGAGGCGAACCGCGCGCGCGCGACGCAGTCGATCGCCGAAATCAGGATGCGGATGACGCAGCGCCGGCAGGAGTACCACAAGGAGGCGGGCGCGCAGCTTGCCGAGGTGCGCCGCGAAGTGCAGGCGGGCGCCGAGCGGCTCAAGGCGGTGAGCGAGGAGTTCACGCGCGTGCAGATCAAGGCGCCGGTGGACGGGCAGGTGGTGGGCATCGCGGTGAGCGCGCTCGGCGCGGTGGTCACGCCGGGGCAGAAGATCATGGACATCGTGCCCAGGGGCGAGACGCTGCTGCTCGACGCCAAGGTCCCTCCGCATGTGATCGACCGCGTGGCGGTGGGCGACGAGACCGACGTGCGCTTCTCGGGCTTTGCGAATTCGCCGCAGCTCGTGGTGAAGGCGCGGCTCGTGTCGCTCTCGGGCGACGCGCTCACCGAGCAGGTGGGCGGGAACACGATCAGCTACTACCTCGGCCGCGTGGAGGTCACGCCCGAGGGCTTCAAGGAACTGGGCAACCGCGTGATGCAGCCCGGCATGCCGGCCGAGGTCCTGATCCGCACCGGCGAGCGCTCGCTGCTCACCTACCTGCTGCACCCGCTCACCAAGCGCATCGCCGCGTCGATGAAGGAGGAGTGAGCCTTGAAGACGCCAATCCTGTCGTCGCGCAAGTCCCTGGGCAAGTGGCTGGCGATCTCGTTGGGCGCCTGGCTGGGCGCATCGCTGGCCGGTGGCGCGTTGGCAACCGACCTGCCCGCTGCCTTGCGTGCGGCGCTCGCGACCGATCCGACGCTGGCCTCGGCGGCGGCGAACCGCGACGCCGCGGTCGAGAACATCGCGATCGCGCGCGCGCGGCTGCGCCCGCAGATCACGCTGCAGAACACCACGCAATACGTCGATCAGACCACCATCCGGTCGATCGGGACCACCGATTTCAACGGGCAGTCGAGGAGCACGCAATTGACCGTGCGACAGGGACTGTACCGGCCGCGCGATCGCGTCGGCCTGGAGATCGGCAAGCTTCAGGCCGATTACGGCGAGAGCCAGCTCGTGGCCGCGCAGTCCGATCTGTGGAATCGCACCTCGGCCGCCTGGGTCGACGTGATCACGGCACAGGCGCAGCGCGACGTGTTCGCGGGCACGGTGGCGTCGGTGGCGCGTTCGGCCGAGCAGGAGAAGCGTCGCTTCGCGGCCGGCGACGGTACGCGCGACGCGGTGGCCGAGGCGCTGGCCCAGCTCGCGCAGGCGCGCTCGCAGCTCTCCGAAGCGAAGCTCGACCTCGACGCGCGGGTCAAGGCGTTCAACCTGCTCACGGGCCTGGACGTGAAGAGCCTCGACGGCTACGGCCTGCCGTCGATCGATCCTGGCCTGATCGTGGGCAGCGAAACCGAACTGCTCGAGCGTGCGCTCGACTCGAATCCGCACGTGGCCAGCGCACGCGTCGCGGAGTCGATCGCGCGGCAACGCGTGGAGCAGGCGTCGGCCGACCACTGGCCCACGGTCGACCTGATCGCGTCGATGGTGCGCGCGCAGAACGACTCCGCCAACACGCTGGATTCGCGCTACCGCAACGCGCAGATCGGCTTCCAGCTCGTTGTGCCGATCTACGCCGGTGGCGGCGTCAACGCCGCGCAACGTCAGGCATCTGCGTCGTACGCCGCTGCGAGCGCAGACGCCGAGGCGCTCATCCAGAGGCTCAAGACCCAGTTCATCAGCGACTGGAACGCGCAGGACGGCCTGAGGGGGCGGGCGCTGGCCGCGCAGGAACTCGTGAAGGCCGCGCGCGAGCAGCGCCTCGCGACCGAGCTCGGGATCCGGGCCGGCGTGCGCACTTGGGCCGACCTCGGCTCGGTGGAACTGGTGCTCTCGCGTCGCGAGAGCGATTTCGTCAACGCGCTCGGGTCCTACCTCAAGACGCAGGCGCGCGTGCTCTCGCTGCTGCCCGCCGACGATCCGGCGTGGACCCAATGGAGCGCCGAACTCAGCCATCGCTCGAGGCGCTGAATGTCGCCGGCACCCACGGCCGCGCGCGCTTCGTCTCGAGCCGGCGCGCGACCCGCGCTCACCGACTAAGATCGGGGCGACAGACACCTGCTCAGGGATCGCCAAATGCGCATCGACTCCTCGATCTTCAAGGCCTACGACATCCGCGGCGTGGTCGACGACACGCTCACCGTGGAAGCGGTGCGCGCGATCGGCCTCGCGCTGGGCACGCTCGCCGCCGCGAAGGGCGCAACCGAGACCGTGATCGGTCGCGACGGCAGGCTCTCGGGGCCGAAGCTGGCCGGCGCACTGGCTGAGGGGTTCCGCGACGCGGGCATCGGCGTGATCGACATCGGCGTCGTGACCACTCCGATCGTCTACTTCGCCACCTACGAGCTCGGTGCCGGCACCGGCGTGGCCGTCACGGGCAGCCACAACCCGCCCGCGTACAACGGGCTGAAGATGGTGGTTGCGGGCGAGGCGATCTACGGCGACGCGATCCAGGCGATGGCGCGCTCGATCGCCTCGGGTGAATTCAAACCGGTTGCGGCGTCGCGCCGCGGCGGCTACGCCGAACTCGACCTGCGCGCGCGCTACCTGCAGCGCGTCGTGGGCGACGTCGCGCTCGAGCGGCGCATGAAGGTGGCGATCGACTGCGGCAACGGCGTGGCGGGCGCGTACGCGCCGGCGCTGTTTCGCGCGCTGGGCTGCGACGTGGTGGAGCTGTTCTGCGAGGTGGACGGCACCTTCCCCAACCACCACCCCGACCCCGCGCACCCGGAAAACCTCGAGGACCTCAAGCGCGCGCTGCGCGAGACCGACGCCGAGATCGGCCTGGCCTTCGACGGCGACGGCGACCGCCTGGGCGTGGTCACGAAGAGCGGCGCGATCATCTTTCCCGACCGCCAGCTGATGCTGCTCGCGGCCGACGTGCTCTCGCGCAACCCGGGGGCGCAAATCATCTACGACGTGAAGTGCTCGCGCAACCTGGCCGCGTGGGTGCGCGCGCACGGCGGCGAGCCGCTGATGTGGCGCACCGGGCACTCGCTGGTCAAGGCCAAGCTCAGGGAAACCGGCGCGCCGCTCGCCGGCGAGATGAGCGGGCACGTGTTCTTCAAGGAGCGCTGGTACGGCTTCGACGACGCGCTCTACGCGGCCGCGCGCCTGCTCGAGATCCTCTCGCGCCACGACGACCCGGGCGCCGTGCTCGAGGCCTTGCCCGATTCGCCCACCACGCCCGAGCTGCACCTGCACACGGCCGAGGGCGAGAACTACGCGCTGGTCGACGCGCTGAAGAAGAACGCGAAGTTCCCCGGGGCCACCGAGGTCATCACGATCGACGGCATCCGCGTCGAATACCCGGACGGTTTCGGGCTCGCGCGTCCGTCGAACACGACGCCGGTGGTGGTGTTGCGCTTCGA
>DATCZK010000097.1:0-8611 GCA_036525975.1 Burkholderiaceae bacterium
CGCGAAGCCGCGCCCGCGCCGGCGCCGCCCGTGCGCGAGCCCGCGCAGGACGCCACCGCCCGGCCGTCCGCGCAACGCGCACCGCCCGCGCCGGCCGGCACCGGAACGGGTCACGCGCTCGACCTTGCGGCCCAGGCTGCGGACGTTGCCCGCACGCTGGGCACCTCGCCGCTCGCGGCGAGCGACGGCGGCCCCCGGCTCACCGTGCTTCCCACGCTGCAGCCCGTCGTGGAACTCGAGCGTGACGCGGTTGCGTTCGCGCATTCGATCGGTGCGGTTCCGTACAGCCACGAGGCGAGGGTGGGGTTCTTCGGCAACGTGCGCACTCGCCTGCGCGCGGCGAACGCGCCGCCGTCGCAGCTCGCGCTGGTGGACGTGGTGGCCGCGATGTTCGACTACGTGATCGACGATCGTCGGGTTCCGGAGGCGGTCAAGCCGCTGATCTGGCGGCTGCAGCAACCCACCGTCGCGCTCTCGCTGCTCGACCCCGCCTTCCTGGGCGACGAGCCTCGTTCGCTGCGGCGCCTGATCGAGAACCTCGGTGCGATCGCCAACGCCTTCGCCGACGATTTCGCCCGGGGAGGCGAGCTGCACAGGCGCATCGACACGGTGGTGCGCGCCGTGGAGATCGTGGCGAGCGCGCTGCAGACGCGCTCGGCCGTGATGGCCCGGCAGGTGTTGAGCGAGCATCAGCGCGCGTCGCGAAACGTGGTCCAGCTGATCGAGCGCGTCGTGCAGGAGCGCTCCTCGCTCGAGGCAACACCGGACAAGCGCAATCGTCGCGACTATCGCAGGCGCCCCGACGCGGAGCAGGAGCGCGAGGTCACGGCACGGCTCACCGGATTGCTCAACGAGCGCATCGACCGTCACAGGGTGCCCGACTCGGTGCGCGAATTCGTCCTCAACGTCTGGCTGCGCCACTTGCGCAGCGCCGTGCTGCGCACGGGCGAGGAGAGCGACGAATTCCGGCTTGCCCTGCAGGTGGTGGACGATCTCCTGTGGAGCCTCGATTCGGGGCGCGAGCGTCAGAGCCGGCGCGAGCTCGCACAGCGCATCCCGACCCTGATCGGGATGCTCACCCAGGGCCTGCGTTCGGTGGGCGCGAAAGACGACGAGTTCAAGGCCTTCTTCGACGAGCTGTTCCTGATTCACCTGCGCAAGATGCAGCGCCGCGGTCGCTCCGGAGATTCGCAGCCCGGCTCGCGCGTGCCGGCCGGCGCACGCACCCGCAGCGGCCCGCGCACGGGCACGCGCGCGGGCCCGGCCGAGCGCGGCGGGGCCAACCGGCTCGACTCCGAAATCGACACGCTGCTCGACGAACTGCCGGCGCCGCGGCGCGGCGGCGGCGAGGCGGGCGGCGAAGTGCCCGCGATCGCCGACCTCGCCTCCGAACCGGGCCCGGCCGATGCCGGGCGCGCGCGGCCCGAGCCCGCGCAGGCCGAGCCACCCAGCACCGAGCACAAGCTGCTCGAGGTGCTGTCGTCGCTCGACCTGGGGGATCTCCCGGGGAACCCGCGGCCGGTGGACGAAACCCCGGAGCGCGCGTTCGGCGCGCTCTCGCGAGGCGACTGGCTGCGCATCACCGGGCGCGACGGTTCGCCGGTGCACGCGAAGGTGGCCTGGATCAACGCACGGCGCACCGTCGTGCTGATGGTGCGCCACCCCGATCGGCGCGCCCTGTCGATGCGGGCCGCGGAACTGATCGACCGCCTGCGCAGCGGCAGGGCGCGGCGCGTGCACTAGCCCGGCCCGGGCTCCACCGGAAAGGTGACCACGTGATCCGCGTCGAAGCGGATCCCGATCATTTCCCCGATCGCGTGGTTGTGGTGGCTGGGCACCAGCGCGAGCAGCTCGCCCCCGCTGCCCAGGCGCAGCGTGTAGAGGAACTGCGCGCCGCGAAACGCCTTGCGCACGACCGCCGCGCGCAGCGGGCTGAGGTCGTCGTGGATCACGTCGTCGGGGCGCAGCAGCACCATCACCTCGCCGCGCAAGTCCGCGCTCGCGCCGGCCAGCGCCTGGTCGGTGCGCGCGCGAATCGGCAACACGCCCAGTTCGAACTCCACGCTCGAAATGCCGTCCTGCTGGCGCAGGCGACCGCGCAGGAACGACCCCATGCCGACGAAGTCCGCCACTTCGCGCGTCTCGGGCCGGTGGTACAGGAGGTAGGGGGTGTCCCACTGCGCGATCGCGCCGTCCTGCATCACGCCGATCCTGTCGGCGGTGGCGAAGGCCTCGTATTGGTCGTGCGTGACCAGCAGCGCGGTGATTCTCGCTTCCTTGAGTATCTCGCGCAGCTCCATTGCGAGGCGCTCGCGCAGGTCGGGGTCGAGGTTGGAGAAGGGTTCGTCGAGCAGCAGCAGCTCCGGCTCGGGGGCGAGCGCGCGCGCGAGCGCAACCCGCTGCTGCTGGCCGCCGGAGAGCTCGTGCGGAAACCGGTCGGACAGCGCGCTCATCCCCACGAGCGCGAGCATCCGCGCCGTGCGTTCGCGCCGGCCCGCCGCGTCGGCGCGACGCAGCCCGAACGAGACGTTGTCGGCCACGTTCAGGTGCGGAAAGAGCGCGTAGTCCTGGAACACCACGCCAACGCCCCGCTGCTCGGGCTCCACCCACACGCCCGGCGCCACCACGTCGCGCCCGGAGATCGCGATGCGGCCCTCGTTCGGAACGACGAAGCCGGCGATCGCGCGCAGCGCCGTGGTCTTGCCGCAGCCCGACGTGCCGAGCAGGCAGCCGATCTGCCCGCGCGCGAGCGAGAAGCCGAGCCGCTCGATCACCCGCGTCGGGCCGTGGGGCGATTCGAACGCGACCGACAGCGCGTCGACCTGCAGAGCGGGGGGGGCGGCAGTTGAATGCATATAATTCGCGTTTGGCCTGATTCTACCGTTCCGGCGAAGACGATCATCGAAGCAGCCAGACCCTTCCGCGTGGTTACGGGCGCGGCGCGCGGCACGCGCGCCTCGGCCGGCACGCTCGCGACGCTGGCCGGGATCGGCGCGTTGATGACGGCCGCGCCGATCCTGGTGCTGCTGGGCCTTGCGCTGTCGCCCGCCGCGGGGTGGGACACGCTCTCGCACCTCGCGCTCACCGTTCTCCCATCGGCGCTCGGCAACAGCCTGGCCCTGTGCGCGATCGTGCTCGCCGTCGTGCTCGCGGCGGGCGTCGGCACGGGCTGGCTGGTGGCGGCCTACGATTTCCCGGCGCGCGACGTGCTCGCCTGGGCCCTCGTGCTGCCGCTGGCGATGCCCGCGTTCGTGATGGCCTACGCCTACACCGACTTCCTCGACACCTCCGGCCCGCTGCAGTCGTGGCTGCGCGCGCTCACCGGGCTCGCGCCGGGGCAGTACTGGTTCCCAGACATCCGCTCGCTGCCCGGGGCCGGCCTGTTCCTCGGGCTCGCCCTGTACCCCTACGTCTACATGCTCGCGCGCATCGCCTTTGCCGAGCGCAGCCCCTCGCTCGCCGAGGCGGCCCGCTCGATGGGGCTGCGCCCGCGCGCGGCGTGGTGGCGGGTGACGTGGCCGGTGGCGCGCCCGGCGGTGGCCGCCGGGTGCGCGCTGGTGCTGATGGAATCGCTCGCCGACTTCGGCACGGTGAGCTACTTCGGCGTGGACACGCTCACCGCGTCGATCTACCGGTCGTGGCAGGGCCTGGGCGACAAGGTCGCGGCGGCGCGACTGGCGTTCGTGCTGCTCGCGATCGTGGGTTTCCTCGTGCTCGTCGAGCGGCGCCAGCGCGTGCGGATGCGCTTCTACACGCGCGCCGCCAAGCCCGCGCCGAGGGTGGCGCTGGGCGGCTGGCGGGCCGCCCGCGCCACGGCGCTGTGCGCGCTCCCGCTCGTGCTCGGCTTCGTGCTGCCCGCGCTGCTGCTCGCACGCGCCTGGTGGGGATCGGGCGGCGCGCTCGACCCGCGGCTCGCGAGCTGGGCGCTGAACTCGGTCGTGCTCTCGCTGCTCGCGGCGGCGCTGATCCTGCCGGTTGCGCTCGTCATCGCGTACGCCGCCCGAATCGTGCAGCGGCGCTTCGTCGGATTCGCGGTCACGCTGGCCTGCGCGGGCTATGCGCTGCCGGGCATCGTGATCGGCGTGGGCCTGATCGTGTGGATCGGCTGGATCGACCGGTTGCTCGGCGCGATGGTGTTCGGCGGCACGATCGCCGCCGTCGTCTACGCCTACGGGGTGCGCTTCTTCTCGATCGGCTACCAGGGCGTTGAGGCCGCGCTCGCGCGCATCAGCCCGTCGATGGACCAGAGCGCGCGCAGCCTGGGGCTGTCGCCGATGGGCGTGTTGCGCGAGGTGCACTGGCCGCTCCTTCGGCCGAGCATCGCCGTGGCCGGGCTCCTGGTGCTGGTGGACTGCCTCAAGGAGCTGCCGGCCACGCTCGTGCTGCGGCCCTTCGACTTCGACACGCTGGCGGTGAGCGCGTATCACTTCGCCGCTGACGAGCGGCTGGGCGAGGCGGCGCTGCCTTCGCTGCTGATCGTGCTGGCCGGCCTCGCGCCCGTGCTGCTGCTCTCGCGCGTGGCCGAGGGCCGCAGGCGGCGCGCCGCCCCCGCGCCCGCCCGGCTCTGAGCTCGCCTGGCGTGCGCCGTGCGCCCTCGCGGCTGTGCTATATTCGCGGGCTTGCAGGCGCGTAGCTCAGCTGGTTAGAGCACCACCTTGACATGGTGGGGGTCGTTGGTTCGAGTCCAATCGCGCCTACCAGGAACATTTTTGCATCGATGCGCGGCGGGCGGATTGGCGCCGCGGGGCGAGAGAAAGGGCCCGTCATGTCTTCGGTTATGACACCGCGAACTACGCAGTCGTCGGAGTCCTGAACCCAGGTCGAGCTTCGTTTCGTCCCGAACTCGAAAAGCGCGGCCAGTCCGCGCTTTTCGTTTTCCAGCATCCCAGAAGAGGTGGTTTCGATGGTCAATGTCACGCTCCCCGACGGCTCGGTTCGCAGCTTCGAGGCGCCGCCCACCGTGGCCGAGGTCGCGCGCTCGATCGGCGCGGGGCTGGCGAAGGCGGCGCTCGCGGGCAAGGTGGACGGCGCGCTGGTCGACACCAGCCACCGCATCGAGCGCGACGCGCAACTGGCGATCGTCACCGATCGCGACGCCGAGGGCGTGGAGGTGATCCGCCACTCCACCGCCCACCTGCTGGCCTACGCGGTCAAGGATCTGTTTCCCGACGCGCAGGTCACGATCGGGCCGGTGATCGAGAACGGCTTTTACTACGACTTCGCTTACAAGCGCCCGTTCACGCCGGAAGACCTCGAGCGCATCGAGGCGCGGATGCGCGAGCTCGCCGCCAGGGACGAGGCCGTCACGCGCGAGGTCTGGGATCGCGACGAGGCGGTGAAATTCTTCGCCTCGCTCGGCGAGCAGTACAAGGCCGAGATCATCGGCTCGATTCCGGCGGGCGAGAAGATCTCGCTCTACCGCGAGGGCGACTTCGTCGACCTGTGCCGCGGCCCGCACGTGCCCTCGACCGGCAGGCTCAAGGTGTTCAAGCTGATGAAGCTCGCCGGCGCCTACTGGCGCGGCGACTCGCGCAACGAGATGCTCCAGCGCGTCTACGGCACGGCCTGGGCCAGCCAGAAAGACCAGGACGCGTACCTGCACATGCTCGAGGAGGCCGAAAAGCGCGATCACCGCCGCCTCGGAAGGGAGCTCGACCTGTTTCACATGCAGGAAGAGGCGCCGGGGCTGGTGTTCTGGCACCCGAAGGGCTGGAGCATCTGGCAGGAGGTGGAGCAGTACATGCGGGGCGTGTACCGCGACAGCGGCTACCAGGAGGTGAAGGGGCCGCAGATCCTCGACCGCAGCCTTTGGGAGCGCACCGGGCACTGGGAGAACTACCGCGAGCAGATGTTCACGACCGAGTCGGAGAACCGCTTCTACGCGCTCAAGCCGATGAACTGCCCCGGGCACGTGCAGATCTTCAAGTCCGACCTTCGCTCGTACCGCGACCTGCCCCTGCGCTACGGCGAGTTCGGGCAGTGCCACCGCAACGAGCCCTCGGGGGCGCTGCACGGAATCATGCGCGTGCGGGGCTTCACCCAGGACGACGGCCACGTGTTCTGCGCCGAGGACCACATCCTCTCCGAGTGCACCGAGTTCACCGCCACGCTGCAGCGCGTCTACCGCGACTTCGGCTTCACCGACATCATCTACAAGGTGGCAACGCGCCCCGACAAGCGGGTGGGCTCGGACGCGCTGTGGGACAAGGCCGAGCTCGCCGTGATGGAGTCGCTGCACGCCTCGGGCTGCGAGTTCGAGATCTCCCCCGGCGAGGGCGCGTTCTACGGGCCGAAGATCGAATACTCGCTCAAGGACGCGATCGGGCGGGTCTGGCAGTGCGGCACGATGCAGGTGGACTTCAACACGGCCGAGCGGCTGGGCGGCGAGTACGTGGCCGAGGACAACACCCGCCGCCACCCCGTCATGCTCCACCGCGCGATCGTCGGCTCGCTCGAGCGTTTCATCGGCATCCTGATCGAGAATCACGCCGGGGCGCTGCCGATGTGGCTCGCGCCGGTGCAGGCGGTGGTCATGAGCATCACCGAGCACCACGCCGACTACGCGCAGTCCGTTGCACAAACGCTGAAAAAACAAGGGTTTAGGGTCTTGGCCGATTTGCGCAACGAGAAGATCAACTATAAAATCCGTGAGTTCAGCCTGCAGAAGGTGCCGTATCTTCTCGTCGTTGGCGACAAGGAGCGGCAGGCTGCAACGGTAGCCGTGCGTGCGCGCGGCGGGGTCGATCTCGGTGCGATGCCGGTCGATGCGTTCGTTGGCCGCCTGGCCGACGACGTGTCCGGCAAGCGCGCCAACCCGACGCCCGCAGCCTAGAGGCTTGCAGCGCACGACGGCCGACACCGAATCAACCTGGAGAACACAGCATAGCTACTACGGATCGCACACATCGCATCAACGGCGAAATCAACGCGCCAGAGGTGCGACTCATCGGAGTCGATAACGAGCCCCTCGGAATCGTCAGTTCTCGTGAAGCACAGCGCATGGCGGAAGAAGCCAGCGTGGATCTGGTAGAGATCGCCCCCACCGCGCAGCCGCCGGTGTGCCGGATGATGGATTACGGCAAGTTCAAGTACCAGGAACAGAAAAAGGCTCACGAGGCCCGGCAGAAGCAGAAGATCATCCAGATCAAGGAAGTGAAGTTCCGGCCCGGCACCGATGAAGGCGATTACCAGATCAAGCTTCGCAACCTGATGAGGTTCCTCGAGGACGGCGACAAGACCAAGGTCACGCTGCGCTTCCGGGGGCGCGAAATGGCCCACCAGGAATTCGGATACCGGCTGCTCGAGCGCGTGCGCGACGATCTCGAGGAAATCGGGCAGGTGGAGCAGATGCCCAAGCTCGAGGGCAGGCAGATGGTGATGATGGTGGCACCGAAGAAGAAGAAGTAGCGGTCGGGGCGGTAACGGAAGAAGGCATCAGGAAGAAGGCATCACGGAGCACGAATTCGGCTCGCGGGCGCAATCCCGGGGGCGGATGAAGAAGCCGAGCGGGTTGTTGAAGTTCCGGCGCGACAGCCGGACACCCGACAAGGCATTAAAAGGAAGGCGAGAGGGCCACTATGCCCAAGATGAAAACCAAGAAGGGCGCTGCGAAGCGCTTCCGCGTGCGCGCGGGCGGCAGCATCAAGAGAGGTCAGGCGTTCAAGCGCCACATCCTCACCAAGAGAACCACCAAGAACAAGCGTCACCTGCGCGGAACCGAGGGCGTCCACGAGACGAACGTCGATTCAGTTCGCGCAATGATGCCCTACGCTTAAAGGAGCGCCCTCATGCCACGAGTTAAACGGGGAGTGACGGCGCGGGCGCGCCACAAGAAGGTGATCGCGCTGGCCAGGGGCTACCGCGGCCGCCGCGGCAACGTCTATCGCATCGCCAAGCAGGCGGTGATGCGTGCCGGGCAGTACGCGTACCGCGATCGTCGCAACAAGAAACGCGTGTTCCGCTCGCTGTGGATCGCGCGCATCAACGCCGCGGCGCGCGAGCACGGCCTGAGCTACAGCCGCTTCGTCAACGGCCTGAACAAGGCTTCGATCGGGCTGGATCGCAAGGTGCTCGCCGAGCTGGCGGTGAACGACAAACACGCGTTCGCCGCGATCGTCACGCGGGTGAAGTCCTCGATCGGCGCGGCCTAGGCGGGCCGCGCATCGACGCCCTGCCGCAGCCCCCGGGCCGCGGCCGGGTGACCCGGGACGGGGCCCTCGCGGCCCCGTTTGTTTGCAGGGCGGCGCGATCGCGCCGCGAACAGGGCGGACACCGCAATGACCGACTCCTCCACCCAAGACATCGTCGCCGAGGCCGAACGCATGTTCGAGGCGGCACGCGACAACGCCTCGCTCGCCAACGCCAAGGCGCGTTTCCTGGGCAAGGACGGGGCGATCACGCAGCGGATGAAGGCGCTCGCGAAGGCCTCGCCCGACGAGCGCGGCCGGCTCGGGCGCGAACTGAACGAGGTCAAGCAGCGCATCGAGGCGCTGGTGTCGGCGCGCGAGTCGGCGATCGCCCAGGCCGCGCTCGACGCCAGGCTCGCCGAGGAGGCGATCGACGTGACCCTGCCCGGGCGCGGCACGGGCACCGGCGGGCTGCACCCGGTCAC
>DATCZK010000098.1:0-9457 GCA_036525975.1 Burkholderiaceae bacterium
CGAGCGCGACCCAGTCGCGCCCGGCGAGCCGCGCCTCGAGCACCTTCAGCGCGCCGGCCGCGCGCGCGCGCAGGAACTCGGTCACCGGCGTCTCGCCCGACTTCTGGAATTGCACCAGGAAGCGCAGCGTGGCGATGTAGCTGGTGAGCTTGTGGTTGTCGAAAAGCGTCCAGCGCAGGATCTCGCGCCGCTCGTCGTCGTCGTTCCAGCCGAAGCGCCCGAAGCGCTGCGCGAGGTAGTCGAGGATCACCCCCGACTGCGTGAGCCGGCGCGCGCCGTGCTCGAGCACCGGCACCTCGCCCATCACGTTGAGCGCGCGATACTGCGGCGTGCGCGTCTCGCCGTTGAAGAAGTCGACGAAGCGCGGCGCCCAGTCGGCGCCGCACAGGTTGAGCATCAGCGCCGCCTTGTAGGCGTTGCCGGATTGCGCGAAGCAGTAGAGCGTGAATTCGGCCATGGCATTCAACTCCCCGACGTAGCGAGCGCGCGACCGATCAGGATGCGCTGGATGTCGCTGGTTCCCTCGTAGATCTGCGCGACGCGCACGTCGCGGTAGATGCGCTCGACCGGGAAGTCGCGCACGTAGCCGTAGCCGCCGTGCACCTGGATCGCGTCCGAGCACACGCGCTCGGCCATCTCCGAGGCGTTGAGCTTGGCCATCGCGGCTTCCTTGAGGCAGGGCAGCCCCGCGTCGCGCAGGCTCGCGGCGTGGTGGATCAGCTGGCGCGCCGCCTCGATGCGCGTGGCCATGTCGGCGAGCCTGAACTGCACCGCCTGGTGCTCGAAGATCGGCTGGCCGAAGGCGGTGCGCTCCCTGGAATAGGCGAGCGCGGCCTCGAATGCGGCACGCGCCATGCCCACGCACTGCGACGCGATGCCGATGCGCCCGCCCTCGAGGCCGGAGAGCGCGATCTTGTATCCCTGGCCCTCCTCGCCGATCAGGTTCGCCGCCGGCACGCGGCAGTCCTCGAAGAGGATCTGCGCGGTGTCCGAGGCGTGCTGGCCCAGTTTCTCCTCGATGCGGGCGACCACGTAGCCGGGCGTGGCGGTGGGCACGATGAAGGCCGAGATCCCGCGCTTGCCCGCCGCCGGGTCGGTCACGGCCATCACCAGCGCCACGTCGGCGGTCTTGCCGGAGGTGATGAACTGCTTCACGCCGTTCAGAACGTAGCCGTCGCCGTCGCGCCGCGCGCTCGTGCGCAGCGCCGAGGCGTCCGAGCCCACGTGCGGTTCGCTCAGGCAGAACGCGCCGAGCATCTCGCCGCGCGCGAGCGGCGCGAGCCACCGCTCCTTCTGCGCGTCGCTGCCGTAGGCGAGCAGCATCGAGCACACCGGGCAGTTGTTCACCGACACGATCGTGGAGGTGGCGCCGTCGCCGGCCGCGATCTCCTCGAGGATCAGCGCGAGCGAGGCGTAGTCGAGCCCCGCGCCGCCCCAGCGCTCGGGCACCGCCACGCCGTAGCAGCCCAGCGCGGCGAGCCCGCGCAGCGCCTCGGCCGGGAACTCGCTGTCGCGGTCCCAGCGCGCGGCGTGCGGCGCGACCTCGCCGCGCACGAACTCGCGCACCGCGTCGCGCACCATGCGCTGGTCTTCGGTGAGGATCATCGCCGTGCTCAGACCATTTCCACCGTGACGGCCACCGCCTCGCCGCCGCCGATGCACAGCGTGGCGAGGCCCTTCCGGCCGCCGGTCTTGCGCAGCCCGCCGAGCAGCGTGACGAGGATGCGCGCGCCCGACGCGCCGATCGGGTGGCCCAGCGCGCACGCGCCGCCGTGGATGTTCACGATCTCGGCCGGCAGCCCGTACTCCTTCATCGCCGCCATCGTCACGGCGGCGAAGGCCTCGTTCACCTCCCACAGGTTCACGTCGCCGGCCTTCCAGCCCGATTTCGCGAGCACCTTCTCGATCGCGCCCACCGGGGCGGTGGTGAACCACTCGGGCGCCTGCGCGTGGGTGGAATGCGCGACGATGCGCGCGATCGGCGCGAGGCCCTTCGCCTGCGCGGTGGACGCGCGCATCAGCACGAGCGCGGCGGCGCCGTCGGAGATCGACGAGGCGTTGGCGGCGGTGATCGTGCCGTCTTTCTTGAACGCGGGCCTGAGCGAGGGGATCTTGTCGAGCTTGGCCTTGAAGGGCTGCTCGTCCTTGTCGATGCTCACGTCGCCGCCGCGGCCCTTGACCGTGACCGGCGCGATCTCCCAGCCGAAGCTGCCGTCCTTGTTCGCGGCGAGCGCGCGCTCGGTCGAGCGGATCGCGAACGCGTCCTGCGCCTCGCGGGTGAACGCGTACTTTTCCACGCAGTTCTCGGCGAACACGCCCATCGCCTTGCCGCGCTCGTAGGCGTCCTCGAGCCCGTCGAGCGCCATGTGGTCGTACAGCGTGGACGCGCCGTAGCGATAGCCCTTGCGCGCGTTGAGCAGCAGGTGCGGCGCGTTGGTCATGCTCTCCATGCCGCCCGCCACCATCACGTCGTGCGTGCCGCAGCCGAGCATGTCGGCGGCGAACATCACGGCCTTCAGCCCCGAGCCGCACATCTTCGAGAGCGTGACCGCGCCGGCCGAGCGGGGCAGGCCCGCGGCGAGCACGGCCTGGCGCGCGGGCGCCTGGCCCTGCCCGGCCATCAGGCAGTTGCCGAACAGGACTTCGCCCACGTCCTCGCCGGCGACGCCGGCGCGCTCGACCGCGGCGCGGATCGCGACCGCGCCCAGGTCGTAGGCGGGCACCCCCGCGAAGTCGCCCAGCATGCCCCCGATCGGGGTGCGGGCTGCGGAAACGATGACGACTGGATCAGTGCTCATGACGGTTCTCCATGGTTGCTCGTGCGAGGGCGCCGGAACCCGGCGCCTGTTCGGTGGGCTGCGTCGAGACCCCGCCGGGGTCGGGCGCAGCGCCGCGCGCCGCCAGGCGGTGCCTGAAGCGCAGCGCGTCGGGGTAGGGAAAGACGTCCTCGAGGATGCCCTCGCGGATCCGCTGCTGGTGCTCCTGCCAGTAGGCCGCGTCGAGCAGGTCGGCGTGGTGGCGCATGAAGCCCTCGCGCACCAGCGGGTTGCCCAGCAGGAAGGTCTCGAACTCCTCGGGAAAGACGTCGTGCGGGCCGACCCGGTACCACGGCTCGGAGGCCATCTCCTGCTCCGGGTTCATCGGCTCGGGGATGCGGCGGAAGTTGCAGTCGGTGACGTAGGCGACTTCGTCGTAGTCGTAGAACACGACCCGGCCCTGGCGCGTGATGCCGAAGTTCTTGTAGAGCATGTCGCCGGGGAAGATGTTGGCCGCCACCATGTCCTTGATCGCCTGCCCGTACTCGTCGAGCGCGTGGTCGCGCTCCTCGTCGTTGGCGCTCTCGAGGTACAGGTTCAGCGGAACCATCCGCCGCTCGATGTACACGTGCCGGATCACCAGCGAGTCGCCGTCGTCGTCGATGATCGACGGCGCGCAGTCCATCAGCTCGGCCACCAGCGCCGGGTCGAGCCGCGCCTTGGGCAGGGGCACGCCCGAGTACTCCCACGAGTCGACCATGCGCCCGACGCGGTCGTGGAACTTCACCAGCTGGTACTGCGCGGCGATGAACTCGCGTGTCATGTCCTTGCCGCGCTTGTCCTTGATGATCTTGAACACGTAGGGGAACGAGGGCAGCGTGAACACGGCCATCACCAGCCCCTTGATCCCCGGCGCCACGACGAACCGGTCGGTGGAGTGGCGCAGGTGGTGCAGCAGGTCGCGGTAGAAGAGCGTCTTGCCCTGCTTGTGCAGCCCCAGCATCGTGTAGAGCTCGGACTCGGGCTTGGTGGGCATCAGCGTCTTCAAGAACAGCACGTAGGCCGAGGGCACGTCCATGTCGACCATGAAGTAGGCGCGCGAGAAGTTGAACAGCGCCTCGATGCGCTCGGAGCCGAACAGCACCGTGTCGATGAACAGCCGCCCGCGCGAGTCCTGCAGCACCGGCAGCGCGAACGGCAGCAGCTCGCCGTCGTTGACCAGCCTGCCGATCACGTACGCGCCCTTGTTGCGGAAGAACGGCGTGCGCAGCACCTGCAGCTGGCAGTCGGTCGCGGCGACGAAGTCCGGGGCGAAGTGCGCTTGCGCGGCCTCGAACACGAGCCCGAGGTCTCGCTCCACGTCGATGAAGGGGCACGCGAAGCCGACGTCGATCACGACCTGGCGCAGCGCGTTCCTCCAGCCGCTCGTGCTCGGGTAGTAGACGCGGTAGCTCGGCGGGTCGGAGTCGAGGTACTCGGCCGACACCGCCGGGCGCACGAAGATGATGTCGTTGTGGAAGTAGCTGCGGTGCAGGATCTTCGTGCACACCGAGTTGAAGAAGGTCTCGGCCAGCTCGGGCTGGCGGTGGTCGGCGAGCAGCGACACGTACACGCGCTTGACCTGCGGCCAGACGCGCGCGTCGAGCTCGCGCGCGCGGAAATCGTGCTGGATGCGCTCGCAGGCCTCGTTCACGCGCTGGTCGTAGAAAGCGATGCGGTCTCGCGCGAGGCGCTGGATCCCGGCCCAGTGCCCGGCCTCGAAGCGGGCCTTGGCCTGCTGCGCGTTGTAGCGAAACAGCGCGTAGTGGCGGTCGAAGCCGGCGAGGATCGCGTTCGCGATCTCGCTGGCGCGCTGGCGCGCGTGCTCCCTGCTGCGCTCCCTGTGCACGGTCTCGCGCCCTCAGGCGGTCTCGCCGAACAGCTCGCGCCCGATCAGCATGCGGCGCACTTCCGAGGTGCCGGCGCCGATCTCGTAGAGCTTGGCGTCGCGCCACAGCCTGCCCACCGGGTACTCGTTGATGTAGCCGTTGCCGCCCAGGCACTGGATCGCCTCGCCCGCCATCCAGGTGGCCTTCTCGGCCGCGAACAGGATCGCGCCGGCGGCGTCCTTGCGCAGGCTGCGCACGTCGACCTTGC
The DNA here is from genome assembly GCA_036525975.1 of Burkholderiaceae bacterium. GTDB lineage: Bacteria > Pseudomonadota > Gammaproteobacteria > Burkholderiales > Burkholderiaceae_E > Quisquiliibacterium. The sequence continues at coordinate 4,893 of DATCZK010000098.1, forward strand.
CCTCGCGGCTGCGGTCGCACTGGCGGCCCACCTCGTAGACGTAGGCGCGCGTCGCCATCATCGTCGTGTACATGTCGGCGAGCTTGCCCTGCATGAGCTGGAACTCGCCGATCGGCTGGCCGAACTGCTTGCGCTCGTGCACGTAGGGCACGACCGCGTCCATGCACGCCGACATCACCCCCAGCGGCCCCCCCGAGAGCACGGCGCGCTCGAAGTCGAGCCCGCTCATCAGCACGTTCACGCCCCTGCCCAGCCCGCCGAGCACGTTCTCGGCCGGCACCTCGCAGTCCTGGAACACGAGCTCGCCGGTGTGGCTGCCGCGCATCCCCAGCTTGTCGAGCTTCTGCGCCACCGAGAAGCCCTTGAAGCCCTTCTCCACCAGGAAGGCGGTGATGCCGCGCGGGCCGGCTTCCACGTCGTTCTTCGCGTAGATCACCATCACGTCGGCGTCGGGCCCGTTGGTGATCCACATCTTCGTGCCGTTGAGCACCCAACGGTCGCCCCTGAACTCGGCGCGCAGCTTCATCGACACCACGTCCGATCCGGCATTGGACTCGGACATCGCGAGCGCGCCGATGCGCTCGCCCGAGACGAGCCCGGGGAGGTACTGGCGCTTCTGCGCGTCGGTGCCGTTGCGGTAGATCTGGTTCACGCACAGGTTCGAGTGCGCGCCGTACGAGAGCCCCACCGCCGCCGAGCCGCGCGAGATCTCCTCCATCGCGACGACGTGCGCGAGGTACCCCATCCCGGCGCCGCCGTAGTCCTCGCCCACCGTCATCCCGAGCACGCCGATCTCGCCGAACTTCTTCCACAGCTCCATCGGGAACTGGTCGCTGCGGTCGATCTCGCCGGCGCGCGGCGTGATCTCGGCGGCCACGAACTGCTGCAGCGAATCGCGCAGCATCGCGATGTCCTCGCCGAGGTCGAACTGCAATCCGGGAATGTTCAGCATCGGGTTTCTCCTCGATCGTTGCGCGCCGCGCTCAGCTCCTCACGTCGTCGCGCCCGCGAATCGTCATCAGCGTGGCCGTCATCGTCGCGACCAGCCGCTCCTCGCCGTCGCGCAGGGCCCAGGCGTCGCCCTCCGAGAGCGTGATCGTGCGACCGGCCTTGCGCACGCGGCCCACCATCCGGAACCTCTCGCCCATCGCGGGCGCGAGGAAGTTCACCTTGTACTCCACCGTGAGCACGCCGGTGTCGGGCGGCATCGTCGTGAGCGCGGCGAAGCCGCAGGCGCTGTCGAGCACGGCCGCGATCACGCCGCCGTGGGTGAAGCCGTGCTGCTGCGTGGTCGCGGGCGAGGCGTCCAGGCCGATCTCCACCTCGCCGCGCTCCACGCGAACCACGCGCGCGCCGAGCAGCACCATCGCGCCCTGCGCGGCGAAGCTCGCGCGCACGCGGCCCTCGAAGCCGGCGTCGCCGCCGCCCGGGGGCTGGGCGTTGCGCGTTGCGGGTGTTCGCGCGCTCATCCCTGTTCCTCCCTCGCCCGTTCGGCCGCCGGGTCGGCCAGCATCGCGCGCGCGCGGCGCTCGTGCTCGTCGATCTCGGACAGCGTTTCCCTGAGGTCGCGCAACTGGCGCTCGTAACGCGCGCGGTGCACGGCCAGCACGTCGAGAAAGCGACGCAGCTGCGCGGCGTTGTCGGCCGGCGACTCGTACATGTCGACCAGCTCGCGCACCTCGGCCAGCGACAGGCCCAGCCGCTTGCCGCGCAGCGTGAGCTTGAGCCGGGTGCGGTCGCGCTGCGAATAGACGCGCTGGCGCGCGTCGGTGCGCCGGGGCGCGATCAGCCCCTGATCCTCGTAGAAGCGGATCGTGCGCGGCGTGATCGAGAACTCGCGCGAGAGCTCGCTGATCGTGTAGGTTGGGATCTTCGACACTTGCGCTGCGTCGGGTCGTGGGTCGGTTCGGGACGGCCGGGGTCGGTCCGGGGCGGTCGGGGTCGGTCGGGGTCGGTCGCAGCCCGCCCCCGGTGCGCGGCGCGCACGACCGCCTCGGGTTACACTTTACGTAAACGTCAAGTATAGCCTCCAATGAACGCACTCGAAAGCCAGCTCGACTACCCGCTGGGCGACACGCTGCCCGCGCCGGCGCAGACGGTCGAGCTCGCCCCCGGCGTGCGCTGGGTGCGCATGCCCTTGCCGTTCGCGCTCGATCACGTGAACCTGTACCTGCTGCGCGACAGCCACGACGGCGAAGGCTGGACGCTCGTGGACTGCGGGATCGCGTCGGACCCGATCCGCGCGCTCTGGGAGCGGATCTTCGCGACTGGCCTGGAGGGGCTGCCGATCCGGCGCATCCTGTGCACGCACACGCACCCCGATCACGTCGGGCTCGCGCACTGGATCCAGAAGCGCTTCGGCGCGCCGCTGTGGATGACGATGGGCGAGTACGCGATCGGGCGCGTGTTCTCGGCGGTGCTCCCGGGCGCCGACGGCGACGCCGACGCGGGCCACTTCAGCCGCCACGGCATGCCCGAGGGCCCCGAACTCGAGGCCGTGCGGGCGCGCGGCCGGCGCTATTTCTCGTCGCTCGTGCCGGCGATGCCGCTGTCGTTCAGGCGCATCCGCGACGCCGAGCTCGTGCGCATCGGCGGGCGCGACTGGCGCGTCGTGATCGGCATCGGCCACTCGCCCGAGCACGCCTCGCTGTACTGCGAGGCCGACCGCCTGCTGCTCTCGGGCGACATGGTGCTCCCGAGGATCTCGACCAACGTGTCGGTGTTCGAGACCGAGCCCGAGGCCAACCCGGTGGACTGGTTCATCGCGTCGCTGCGCAAGTTCGTGCCCTGCGCCGAGGACACGCTGGTGCTGCCCTCGCACGGCCGGCCGTTCCGGGGCCTGCACACGCGCATCGCGCAACTCGTCCAGCACCACGAGGAGCGGCTCGAGACGATCTACGAGGCCTGCCGCGCCGGCCCGATTTCGGCCTACGAGGCGATGCCGATCCTCTTCGGGCGCGCGTTCGACACGCACCAGAGCACCTTCGCGATCGGCGAGTCGCTGGCGCACCTGCACTCGCTCTGGTACGCGGGGCGGGTGCGGCGCGAGACGGGCGCCGACGGCGTGATCCGCTTCAGCGCGAACTGAAGCGCTCGCGCTCGCGCTCGTGCGCCGCGCCGCGCGCGCCGCTACTTCAGGATCCGGAACAGGTTGTTGAAGTCGTCGGTCCAGGCCCGCAGGCCCGGGTCGGGCACGATCGGCGCGAGGGGGCCCTGCTTGACGAGGGCGGCGAGCAGCGGCCCGTTGGCCGTGATCAGCACCCAGTCGGAGCGGTAAAGCGGGCTGTCGGCGCCCGGGTCGTCGACGACCCGGACCGCGAACCAGCCGATCTCCTCGGCCAGCCTGAGCACCACGGTGGTCAGGTCGAGGTAGCGGTTGCTGATGTGGAACGCGATCACGCCGTCGTCGACGACGTGGCGGCGGTACGCGCGGATCGCCTCGCGCGTGATCAGGTGCACCGGAATCGAGTCGCTCGAGAAGGCGTCCACCGCGAGCAGGTCGAAGCGCTGCGGCGGCTCGCGCTCGAGCACCAGCCGCGCGTCGCCGAGCGCCGTCTCCACGCGCGCCCTGCTCTGGGAGAGGAAGCTGAACCGCGTGCGGGCGAGCTCGACCACGGCCGGGTCGAGCTCGTAGGCGCGGTAGACGTCGCCCTCGCGCCCGTAGGTGGCGAGCGTGCCGGTGCCCAGCCCGACCAGGCCCACGCGCTGCGCGCGCGCGGACGAGGCCGAGCGGTGCGCCTCGATCGCGCGCGCCACGCCCGACGATGGGCCGTAGTAGGTGGTCGGGCTGCGCGACTTCTCGGCCGAGCGGTATTGCTCGCCGTGCGTGATCACCCCGTGGAGCAGCCGCCAGCGCGCGTCGGGCGAGCCCGCCTCTGCGGCGGCCTTCACCCGCAGCACGCCGTAGAAGTTGCGCGACATCTCGAGCGTTTCGTCGCGTATCCCCTGCTGGTAGGCGAAGAGCGCGACGAGGGCGAGCGCGAGCGTCAGCGTGGCCACCCACTGCACCCGCCCGGCGCCCAGGAACAGGATCATCCCCGCGAGCACCGCCAGCGCCAGCGGCAGTTCCCAGTACCAGTCGAAGGCGAGCGGTGCGACGATGCCCACCGCCACCCCGCCCAGCGCGCCGCCCAGCGAGATCATCAGGTAGAAGCGCGTGAGGAAGGCGGGCGCGGGCTTGCGCGCCACCAGCTCGCCGTGGCAGAACATGCACAGCACGAACAGCCCGAACGCGTACAGCGGCACCGCCTGGTCGATCGGCATCAGCCCGGCCTTGACGGACATCCCGCCCCAGTCGACCCGCCAGCCCAGGCCGGCCAGCATCAGCGCCACCATCGCGCAGCCGAGCACGCCGTAGAACCTGCGCCAGTACCAGCCGGTGCCGTCGAAGCACAGGATGAACGTGGCGAGGTAGATCGCCAGCGGCAGCACCCACAGGAACGGGATCGACGCGACGTTCTGCGTGATGTGCGTGGTCACCGCGAGCAGCAGGATCGAGCCGAGCGCGGCCAGCGCGAGCCACAGCGACTGCTCGCGCGCGCTGGGCGCGCGTGCGGCGGGCGAGG
>DATCZK010000099.1:0-4028 GCA_036525975.1 Burkholderiaceae bacterium
CAGTTTCTTGCGCAGTGCCGGCGTCGGTTTGCCTTGTGCGTCCAGCCCGACCTTGGCCGGCACCAGTTTTTGTTCGAACGCCTTGTCGGGTGATTTTTCCCGCACTGCGCTCAGGCGCGCGGCCAGCCGGCGCGGGGTGGCGAACCAGTCGAGCGTGCTGTCGGTTTCGAGCAGTTCGCGCCGGGCCAGTTCTTTTTGCAGTTCGTTGGCAAACGCCTCGCCGAGCCGCCGCAATGCTTTCGGTGGCAATTCTTCGGTGAACAGTTCGACCAGCAGCGTATCGGTCATTGCGCCGCTCCGGCTGCATTGTTGGCCGATTGGCGCAGCGCCATTACGTCGGGCAAGTCATCGGCGCCAACGAATGCTTTCAGCGTGGCCTCGTCGGCGCGTTCGAAGCCGCGCTCGCGGCGCGAGGCGTAGTAAGCGTGCGCCGCCAGCCGGGCCAGTGCCCGCACGCGGCCGATGTAGGCGGCGCGTTCGGTGACCGAGATGGCGCCGCGGGCGTCGAGCAGGTTGAAGGTGTGCGAGCACTTCATGACCATCTCGTAGGCCGGCAGCGCGAGCTCGGCCGCCATCAGCGTCCTGGCCTCGGCCTCGTACTCGTCGAAGTGGCGAAACAGCATCGCCGCGTTCGCGTGCTCGAAGTTGTAGGTGGACTGCTCCACCTCGTTCTGGTGGAACACGTCGCGGTAGCTGATGCCGGGCGCCCACTGCAGGTCGAACACGCTCTCCACCCGCTGCAGGTACATGGCCAGCCGCTCCAGGCCGTAGGTGATCTCGCCGGTGATCGGCTGGCACTTGAGCGAACCCACCTCCTGGAAGTAGGTGAACTGCGTGACTTCCATGCCGTTCAACCAGACCTCCCAGCCCAGGCCCCAGGCGCCCAGCGTGGGCGACTCCCAGTCGTCTTCCACGAAGCGCACGTCGTTGGCCTGCAGGTCGATGCCCAGCGCGGTGAGCGACCCGAGGTACAGCTCGAGGATGTCGGGGGGCGAGGGCTTGAGCACCACCTGGTACTGGTAGTAGTGCTGGAGCCGGTTGGGGTTGTCGCCGTAGCGCCCGTCCTTGGGCCGGCGCGAGGGCTGCACGTAGGCGGCGCGCCAGGGCTCGGGGCCGATCGCGCGCAGGAACGTGGCGGTGTGGAAGGTGCCCGCGCCCACTTCCATGTCGTACGGTTGCAGCAGCGCGCAGCCGTGCCGGTCCCAGTACTCCTGGAGCCGGAGGATCACTTGCTGGAAGCTGAGCATCGGTGACGACGTCCTGTCAGTGGCCAAGCGGCCAATTTTATCCGTTCGCGCCGCGACGCCGCGCCAGGATCCCGAAAGCGAGCGCGAGCATGGCGCCGGCCGCCGCGAGGCTGGTGAGGTTTCCCCACCGCGCGTAGGCGGTGAGACCCGTCGTGCCCTGCACGCGAGCGTCCAGCGTCGCGGCGCGCGCGTGCTCGAGTCGGCCGAGAACGCGCCCGCGGTGGTCGATCGCCGCGGTGACCCCGGTGTTGGTGGCGCGCAGCATCGGGCGGGCCGTCTCGAGGCTGCGCATTCGCGCGATCGCCAGGTGCTGGGGCAGCGCCTGCGAGTCGCCGAACCACGCCAGGTTGCTCACGTTGACCAGCACGGTGGCGCCGTCGCGGCCGCGCACCTGCGCGGCGATCTCCTCGCCGAACAGGTCTTCGTAGCACACGTTGAACGCGAAACGCTGCCCGGCGACCCGGAACGGGGCCTGCACCGGCGCGCCGCGCGCGAACTCGCCCAGCGGAATCTCCATCATCCGCACGAACCAGGCGAAACCGGTCGGGATGAACTCGCCGAAGGGCACCAGGTGGCGCTTGTCGTAGCGTGCGAGCACCGCGGCGGCGGCGCCCTGCGTTGCCGCGCCCGGGCGCGCGCCGAGCAGCGCGACGCTGTTCGTGACGCCCCTGGCGCGCTGCGCGCCGGCCTCGCCCGCGAGCGGCATGCCGATCGCCGCCAGGCGCCCCGAGCCTGCGAGGCCGGCGGCAACGGCCTGCGCGATTTCGGGCGGGGTCGAGTCCCAGGAAACGATCCACGCGGTCTCGGGCAGGATCGTGAGCGTTGCCGGGCTGCGCGCGAGGGCCTCGGCGTAGTCCTGCATCGCGCCCGCCGCGCGGCGCGGGTCGAACTTCATCTGTTGCGGCACGTTGCCCTGCACGAGCCGCACGCTCACCGCGTCGCCCGAGGGCGCCGCCAGCTCGAGCCGCGCGAGCGCGGCGCCGGCCGCGAGCACGAGCACGATCGGCACGAGCGTGCCGGCGGCCGCCACGCGCTTGCCCGCCGCGCCCGTCGCGCCCGTCGCCACCCGCGGGCGAATCGCCGCCGCCGCCAGCGTTGCGAGCGCGGCCGCGATCGCCGACACGCCGTACACGCCCACCCACGGGGCGAAGCCCGCGAGCGGCCCGTCGACCTGCGCGTACCCGATCGCGAGCCACGGGAAGCCGGTGAACAGCGTGCCGCGCAGCCACTCGCTCGCGCCCCAGGCGCCGCCCACCGCGAGCGCGTACGCCAGGCGCGAGGCGTTCGAGTCGGGGCGCGGCGCCGCCGCTCGCGTGAGGCGCTGCGCGAGCGCGAGCGCGAGCACCGGAAAGACCGCGAGGTAGGCGGCGAACAGCACCACCGCGAGCGCCGCCAGCGCCCAGGGCATGCCGCCGTAGACGTGCATGCTGGTGTGCAGCCAGGCGAGCCCGGTGGCGAACCAGCCGAGGCCGAACGCGAACAGCGCGAGCCAGCGGCGCCCGAGGGCGGCGCCGGGCGCGGGGGCGAGCAGCGCGACGAGCGCGGCGAGCGCGGCCAGCTGCAGCCACCACGCCGCGAACGGGGGGGAGAAGCTCGCCGCGTGCAGCGCGCCCAGAGCGAACGCAACCGGCACGCGCAGCGCGCCGCCGCGGCCGAGCCGGTCAGGCGCGCGCTGCGCTGGGGGCATTGCGGCGCCGCGGGCGCTCAGTCGGGTTCGCGCGCGCCGTCATCGTCGCGCTCGGCCTGCGGGATGCGCTCGACGAGCAGCAGCTGCACCTGTCGCCCGTCGGCGCGCAGCACCTGGAAGCGAACGCCCTCGAGCGTGACCTCGTCGCCGCGCCGCGGCACGCGGCCGAACTGCTCGGTCACGAGCCCGGCCACCGTGTCGAAGTCCTCGTCCTCGAAGCGCGTGTCGAACACGCGGTTGAACTGCTCGATCTCGGTGATCCCGCGCACGCGGTACCTGGGCCCCGCGGGCCCCGGCTCGGCCGGGACGATGTGGTCGCTCTCCTCGTCGAAGTCGAACTCGTCCTCGATGTCGCCCACGATCTGCTCGAGCACGTCCTCGATCGTGATCAGGCCGGAAACGCCGCCGTACTCGTCGACCACGATCGCGATGTGGTTGCGGTTGGCGCGAAAGTCGCGCAGCAGCACGTTCAGGCGCTTGGACTCGGGGATGAACACCGCCGGGCGCAGCATGTCGCGCACCTCGGGCGGGTCGTCGCCGTACAGGCGCAGCAGGTCTTTCGCGTGCAGGATGCCCACCACGTTGTCGCGTTCGCCCTCGATCACGGGGAAGCGCGAGTGGGCCGTGGCGATCACGTGCGGCAGGAAGCGCGCCGGCGCGTCTCCAACGTCGATCACGTCCATCTGCGAGCGCGGCACCATGATGTCGCGGGCGGCGAGGTCGGCCACCTGCAATACGCCCTCGATCATCGACAGCGCGTCGGCGTCGAGCAGGTCGCGCGCGTGCGCCTCGCGCAGCACGCCCAGGAGTTGCGCTCGATCTTCCGGGGCGCGCAGCAGCAGCGCGGACAGTCGTTCGAGCAGCGAGGGCCTTGGTTCGCTGCCCGATGGAGGTTCCGCCATCGGACTCAGCGGGTAGTTTCGGTCGTTCGAGAATAACCGAGTTCGCCGCGCCGGCCAAACACCGTCACCCGGCGGACGACGGCGCGAACGCGCCCCGCGCTTGGCCCGGCGCCGGCGCGTTCGCGGCGCGCGGCGCCGGCCGGCGGCCGCGCGGGCCGGTGCCTACGGCTTCTTCGGCGTCTGGTACGGGAC
>DATCZK010000100.1:0-8081 GCA_036525975.1 Burkholderiaceae bacterium
CGCCCAAGGGCGCCGGCGGCAATCTCGGCGAGGTGCACGGCAACGTGGCCAAGGCGCCCGACCCGGGGGTGATCAGCGTCGCGAAGGCCGAGGGCCGCAGCGGGCGCACGGTGGCCGAAGTCAACGCCCAGCGCACCGCGCTCAAGGGCAAGCAGGTTGCCGTTCGCGCGAAGGTCATCAAGGTTTCCTCCGGCATCCTGGGCCGCAACTGGATCCACCTGCGCGACGGATCCGGGTCCGCGGCCGACAACACCCACGACCTGCTGGTCACGAGCAAGGACAAGCCGCAGGTGGGCGACGTCGTCCTCGCCAAGGGCGTCGTGATGACGGACGTGAAACTGGGCGAGGGCTACGCCTACAAGGTGCTGATCGAGAACGCCTCGTTCCAGAAGTAGCCCGGTCAGGCCAGGTGCTTGGCGAAGTGCGCGATCGTGCGCTCCCACGAGAGCTTCGCCGCCGCCTCGTCGTAGCGCGGGGTGGAGTTGTTGTGGAAGCCGTGCTGGGTGCCCGGGTAGACGTGCACTTCGTGCGCGACGCCGGCGGCGCGTAGTGCCGCCTGGTAAGCCGGATAGGTGGCGTTGATGCGCTCGTCGTTCGCGGCCAGGTGGCACACGAGCGGCGCCCGGATGCGGGCAACGCGGTCGGTGGGGGCGGCCACGCCGTAGTAAGGCGCGCCGGCCTGCAGGTCTGCGCCCAGTTCGGCAGCGAGGAAGTTCACCACCCCGCCGCCGAAGCAAAAACCGGTGGCCCCGAGCTTTCCGTTCGACAGCCTGTGCGCCTTGACGAAGCGCGCGCTGTTCGTGAGGTCGACGCGCAGCTTCGCCTGGTCCAGGCCCGCCTGCAGCACGCGGCCGTCGTCGTCGTTGCCCGGATAGCCGCCCGCGGGGAACAGCCCGTCGGGCGCCAGCGCCAGGAACCCCCTCACCGCCAGGCGCCGCGCAACGTCCTCGATGTAGGGGTTCAGCCCGCGGTTCTCGTGGATCACGACCACCGCGGGAAACGGTCCCGCGCCGGCCGGGTGCACGAGGTAGCCGCGCATCGTGCCCGAGTTCCCGCCGGGCGACGGGTAGGTCACGTAGGCGGGCTTGATGCGCGCGTCGGTGAACGAGACGGTCTGCGCGCTGGCGTAGCGCGGCAACAGCGCCTGCGCCATCGCGAGGCCGGCCGCGCCCAGCGCCGCGATCGAGCCCGCGCGCGCGAGGAACTCGCGCCGGTCGATCCGGCCGTGGCAATACGCGTCGTACAGATCGAACACGCGCTGGTCGATCTCGAGCTGGGTGATCGGCTGCCCCGCCGGGCGCTGCTGTGGTTCCCGCTCGCTCACTGCCTTCTCTCCTCAGGGTGCTGGTGAATCGTCCGTGCGCGGCGCGCGGATGGCGCCGGGGCGCGATCATCGCAGAGTGTCGCGATTCGTGCTGACGCCAGCGCCCGTGCCCGTGCCCGTGCCCGTGCCGGTGCCCGCGCCCAGGGCCGCACCCACGCGCGCGCCTGCGCCCGAGCTCTCCCTGGACCACGCGAGCAATCGCTCGAAGTCGCCGCCGAAGGCGCGCTCCTTGAGCGCCTCGTAGAAGACCGAGCACTGCATGATCGCGCCGTTGTCGAGCTGCCCGTCCGTGGCGGCTCGGGCGCACCAGAGGTAGAAGCGCTTCAACTGCTCGACCGACAGGCGCTCGAGCTCGGCGCTCTGGTGCGAGTGCCCCAGCGCCGCAGGCGCGGCGCCCCCCACGAGCACGAGCGCCGCGGCGCAGGCGCAAGCCGCGCGCAGTCGCGAAACCGCGCCGCGCCTGCTCGACGCGCGCGCCCGGGAGTTGAATCGATCGGCTTTCATGGCCCTCTCCTTCGAATGGGGCCGGCGGGATGCCGGCCTCGTGGAAGGAGCGTTGCAGGCCGCGCGGACGCGCGCCTGAGGCGCGCGTCCCGTCGCAAGCGAAAACCCTGCCGCGCGCGCAGCGGGCGCGGGACCGGTGTCCCGGATCGGGCTCAGCGCTCGCGCGTGCCGTAACCCGCTTTCCTGGCGGCCACGATCGCCTGGGCACGCGTGTCGGTGCCCAGCTTCGAGAGCACGGTCGAGACGTGGTTGCGAACGGTCTTCTCGCTGATGTCGAGGTGCGCGGCGATCTGGTGATTGTCCAGGCCGTCGGCGAGAAGATGAACGAGTTCGCGCTCGCGCCGGGTGAGCGCGGCGAACGCGCCGCTCTCGGTGTCGGGCGCCGGCAGGAACCCGTGCAGCGCCTCGACGAGCACCGCCCACGCCGGCTCCTGGGCCAGCGGAAAGTGGTTCGCGCTGTCGAGCTGCAGGTAACGCGCCCCCGCGATGGTCTGCGCGAGCAGCCTCCCCTCGGCCACCGGCACGGCCGCGTCGCGCTCGCAATGGATCACCAGCGTGGGGCAGCCGATGCGCGCCGCCGACTTCTCGACGTTCAGGTCGAACATCACGCGCGTGAGCTGCACCGCGTTTTCCGCCGACGCGGCCACGCGCTGCAGCTCGCACCACGAGCGCAGGTGCTCGAGCGATCCGCCGGGCTGGAACTGGGTTGCGAACGCGCGCATGAACGCGTGATCCTCGTGCGCCCACCCGAGCCGCATCATCTCGAGCATCAGCCTCGCCTTCTCGGGCTCGTCGGGGCTCGTCGTGCGCTGGAACCTGCCGCGCGCGTAGGTGCCGTGCAGCACGAGGTGGCTCACCCGGCCCGGATGGCGCGCCGTGTACTCGATCGCGACCGGCCCGCCCTGGCAGATGCCGAGGAGGGAGAACCGCTCGAGGCCCAGCGCGTCGACGACCGCCCCGAAGTCGCGAACCCAGGTCTCGAACGAGAGATCGTCGACGTCGCGTCTCGAGAGCCCGCAGCCGCGCGGGTCGAAGCGGATCAGCCGGTAGCGCGCCGACAGCGCGTCGAGCCACGGTCGCCAGGCGGCGCTGCGCCACTGGTGCTCGAGGTGCGTGAGCCAGCTCGGGAGCAGGACCACCGGGGGGCCGTCGCCAGCGGCGGCGTAGGCGATCTCGGCGCCGTCGAAACTGCGGCAGAAGCGGACCTGTTGATTCGTCATCGCGGCAACGGCGAACACGCAACCGCGCGGCCGGTCACCCCGTCAGGGCGATGCCCGTGACACGCGCGCGGCGAGCGCTACGCAATCAGCTGCTGCACGTCATGTCCTGGCCGCAGCACATCGGCGACTTGATCTTGCCGTGGCCGTTGGGGCACTTGGACACCTGCACCTGGCTGCCGTCGGCCTTCTTGATCGCGTCGTTCTCCAGCGGCGCGTTGCACTTGCCGCAACTGGCGTTGACGCTCATTCCGCAGACCTTGCACTCGTAGGTTGCCATGGCTCCTCCCGGTTTGGCTTGGCTTGGGTTGATCCCGTTCTGTCCGATCCTAAGCGCGCACGCCCGTCGCTGCAAACCGGCGCGCAGCCCGGCGGGTGCCGGGCGCGCAGCCGTACGGGCGGGCGCAGGGTCAATCGGCGGGCGGGTCGCAGCAGACCTGCTCGTAGCGATGCCGCGCGTTCACCAGGCCGTTGAACTCGAAGATGTCGAGCGTGCGCTCGTAGGCTTCGCGCGTGATGCTCGCGTGCGGCGTCCAGCAGCCGAGCCGCTGGTAACTGGCGATGCACTCGGCGAGCACGCGCTCGTCGATGTCGGGAAAGAAGGGCTTCTGGGCGCGCGCGATCTCGGCGGCGGGCGTTTCGTTCATGTACGCGCGGGTCTTGCGATACGCGCGCATGAACGCCCGCGCCATGTCGCTCGCCAGCCACTCGCGGGTGGCCGCGAGGCTGGAAAACGCGCACGGGCCGATCACCTTGCCCACCTGCGCCACCACGTGGCCCACGCCGTCGGCCTGCAACTGCTGCGGGAACGGGCCCTGCTGCTGCACGTACTGCCCCTCGCCCGCGCGAAACGCCCGGTCGATGTCGGCCGCGCCCCCGGGGCAGACGGCCTTGATCCTGGCGAAGTCGATGCCCGCCTTGTGGCAGGCGTACTTGAACATCGCCAGCGGCTGGCCGCCGCCGAACATCACGACCTCGGCGCCCTCGAGCCGGCTCCAGGCAAAGGCGGCGTCGGGCTCGCGCGCGGTGAGGAAGAAGCCGTCCATCTCGTTCACCTGCGCGAAGTGCACGGCGGGAGGCGTGCGGCCCTCGTTGAGCGGCGCGAAGGCCTGGCTCAACGCCGATTGCACGACGTGCGCCGAGCCGTCTTGCAGCGCGGCGATCGCCGACACGCCCGGCGGCGACACCGACCACTCGGGCTCCAACCCCTCGGCCCGCAGGAAGCCGCCCGACATCGCCGAGATCACCGGCGAGTAGAAGGCCGAGAACAGGCTGAACTGGATGTGGATCGCCGTCATCCGCAGCCTCCGGCGGGGATTCGCGCCTCGCTGCCGGCGCCGCTCGTCACTTCCTTGCCGCTTTCACGAGGCCCGGGCGCATCGCCGAGGTGGCGTCCATCCGGCCCTCGCCGCGCGCGATCCCGGCGTCGTAGAGCGCGGCCACCGACGGGATCACCGCGAGCTCCACGCCATGCAATTGCGCCTCCTCCACCATCAGCCGCACGTCCTTGCGCGCCATCGCGAGCTCGAACGAGGGCGGCTCGTAGGGCCCCGACGCGATCTTCGCCGCCCGCGCGGGCAGCGTCGCGCCCGGATTGAAGCTCGAGTACAGGCCGATCGCCTCCACCGGGTCGATGCCGCAGGCCTCGGCCAGGCGAACCACGTCGCCGACCACGCCCGCGAGGCCGATCAGCGTGAGGTTGCCGAAGAGCTTGAACGCGGCGGCGCGGTCGGTGCCGGCGCCCAGGTACAGCACCTTGCCCGTCATCTTCTGCAGCGCCGGGATCAGCGCCTCGCAGCGCGACTTCTCTCCCGAGACGAGCATCACTCCGGTGCCCTCGAAGCAGTTCGCGGGCGCCATGAACACCGGCGCGTGCACGAACGCCTGCCCGCGCGCGTCCCAGCGCGCGACGCGCTCGCGCGTGGGCGTGGGCGCGGTGGTGGTGTGGTCGACGATCGGCGTGCCCGCGGCGATGGCCGACGCGATCGGCTCGAGCACCGCGTCCACCGAGGCGTCGTCGCCGAGCGAGAGGTGGATGCGGTCCACGCCGCGCACGGCCGACGCGGCGTCGGCGAACGCCTTCGCGCCGTGCGATTCGAGCGCCTTCGCGCGCTCGGGCGTGCGGTTCCAGACTTGCACCGCGTCGCCGTTGGCGAGCAGGTGGCGAACGAAACCGGTGCCCATCAGGCCGGTGCCCAGGAATGCGATCTTCATCTGAATTTCCTTCTCGAGTGATTTCCGATTCGACGCGGGGGCCGGCGCATCAACCGGCCGACCCCCGAACCCTACCGCAGCAGCGGCCGCGACGCGATCCGCGCCTCGATCGCGGCCATCATCTTCCTGTAACCGGGGCCGTCGACGCCGCCGAAGCGGCGATCGAATTCCTGCTGCGACATGAACTCGGGCAGGTCGGCCGCGTCGGGCATGAAGTCGCTCTCGCGCACTCCCTTCGAGATCGCGCGCGCCAGCTCGAGAGCGCGCGCCTGCGACGCGCTCGCGAGCTCTCCGAGCCGCGCGCCGGCGCGGTCGGCCGCGATGTCGTTGAACGAGAAGCCGCTCCCGCCGCGCGCGTCGGCCACCTCCTTGTGCAGGCCCACCGCGTCGGCCAGCGGGCTGCCCGCGGCGGCCGCGATCGCCGCCGAGATCAGGTAGTGCTTCGGGAAGTCGGTGCGTCCCGAGAGCGTCACGGTGCGCCGGGCCGGCTGCGGCCACTGGCTCGCCGCCGGCGCGATCGCCGCGAGCTCGCCGCCGCCGGCGTAGAAAGCCAGCACCACGAGCGCTGCGCGGCTCTCCGCCATCGCGCTGCCGCCCGCGCCGCGCTCGGCCACCGTGGCGAACAGCGGCGGCATCAGCGCGGCGAGCGAGACCTTCGCCGGCGCGTCGGCCGCGGCCGCGACCAGGCGGTCGTGGTAGACGCGCAGCCGCGCCTGTTCGGCCGCGGGCAGCAGCGAGGCGCGCGCGCGCGCCTCGATCGCGCCGCTCCAGACGTAGCTGAGCTCGAGCCGGCCCTCGGCGATGCGCACGCCGCGGACCACGTCGGCGGCGAGCGCGCCGCGCTCGGTGGCGGCGAGCCGGCGCAGGGCCAGGCGCAGGCCGTAGTCGGCAACGGCAGCGGGCACCGGCAGCGCGCCGATGCGCAGCCGGTCGAAACGCGGCAGCGTTTCGCCCTCGCGCAGCAGCGCGTCCACGTTCAGATAGGGCCCGATCGGGCTGTGCGGGATCTCCACGCTCGCCTGCAACGACATCGTGCCGGAGCGCAACGACACGCTCGCGGCGCCCCGCGCGAAGCGGCTGGCCGCGTAGTTCAGCATCAGCTCGAGTTCGCGCTCGCCCACCCGCACGGTGCGGGCAACGCCGGCCGGTGCGCCGCGCGGGTCGTGCCGCTCGATCATGCGCCTGGCCTTCTCGACGTCCTCGTGCGTGAGGCGCACCTCGCGCGCCACCAGCGGCGTGTCTTGCAGGCTCAGCCAGGCCGCGCCCGCCGCGAGAAGCGGCACCGCGATCAGCAGCAGCAGGAAGGCCCGGGCGAGAAATTTCATCGGGTGGGCGGGCGGGCGGCCGGGGGCGACGGCCTCGAGGGGCCGGCGCGCCCGGCGCCCCGGGTCAGCGTCATCTGCTCAGTGCAACCAGGTGGAGACCTCGCCGGTGCGCGGGTCGATCCGCCGCACCGCGTTTTGAGAAAGAACGTACACGTAACCGTCGGCGGCGGTGCAAAAGGCGTCGGCGTTCTGGATCGTGGCCTGGCCGCGCGGCCCGTCGACCACCGGCGAGTGCGCGCCGGGGGCGCTTCGCCACCAGTAGCGGAACTGCTTGCCGTTGTCGGCCACGACCAGGCCCGCGTCGCTGTAATAGCCCGCGTTGAACGCGAGCGGCGTGCCGTCGGGGGCGAGGCCCACCGCAACCAGGCGGCCCACCGGGTCGAAGCGCGCGCCGTGGCCCGCGCGCCCGAGGAGCTCGTCGCGCCCCTGGTCGATGCGGTGCACCTTGGTGTAGACGACGTCCGGGCCCGAGCCCTCGCGCTGCGCGCGGTGCGAGCCCATCGTGAGCGGCCGCCCCTGCGCGTCGACCGCAACGCGCTGGTAGCCCGGCGTGCGATAGCCGTTGCGGTTGGTGACCGAATACGGCTCGCAGGTGCCGTTGCCGAACACGGTGCCGACCTCGCCGCCGGGCGCGACGCGGCGCAGCGAGCAGCTCGGCCGGTCGTTGCCGGACGCGCTGTCGCCCTCGAGCACGAAGATCTCGCCGCGCGCGTTCACCGCGATCGACAAGGTGCCCGCGAACAGCGCGTCGCGCCCCGGGCCGTCGCGATACCCGCGCACGGCCTGGTCGCGGTGCGCGTCGCCGGTGCAAAGCCCCGCACCGCCGCCGGCGACGCGCTCGACCATTCCGTCGCTTCGGTAGCGCAGGATCGCCGCGTAGGCGGAGGCGGCCGCCAGCACGTCGCCGCCCGGCTCGACCGCGATGTCGGTGACGCCGCCGAAATCGATCCCGCGGGCGGCCGCGACCGGCACGCCGCAAGGCGGCCAGCTCCCGGTGCGCTCCCGGCCCACCCGCACGGCGATCGGGCGCACGCGCCCGTCGGCCTCGACGCGCCACAGGCCGGTGCCGTTGTCCACGTACTCGCGACCGCGCCCGCGCTCGGGCGACGGGTCGTAGCGGTCGCTGCGCGCGTACAGCACGAGCCCGCCCTGGGGATGGCAAGCCATCGCGGTGGCTTTCTCGAGGAAGCGCCTGTCCGCCGGCACGTACGGGTTCGTGACGACGATCAGCCCCTTCTGGGGAAGGAAACGATCGGCGAGATCGGCGGGCGTGCCGTTGCGCAGGTCGACGGTGCGCGGCGCATCGGCGATCCGCTGCTCGAGCGCCTGGAACGGGAGCGCGGACGGGGCCGGCTGCGCGGACGGCGCGGGCGGCGCGGAAGCGGCCGGCGGCGCGGGCGGCGCCGAGGGAGCCGACACCGTGGGTGGGGCGGGCGGCGCCGAGGGAGCCGACACGGTGGGCTGCGCCGGCGGAGCCGACACCGTGGGTGGGGCGGG
>DATCZK010000101.1:0-4983 GCA_036525975.1 Burkholderiaceae bacterium
GCTTTGTCGAATCGGCGCTCGACGCCGGGGCGAATCGGGGCGTGCGGTCAGGTGCGCAGGTGCAGCGCCTCGAGGCCGCGCAGGTTGATCAGAGGGCGCCAGCGCGGGGCGCCGTCGGCCAGCGAGAGCTCCGGGAACCGCTCGAGCAGCCGCGCGAACGCCACTTGCGCCTCGAGCCTGGCGAGCGGGGCGCCGATGCAGTAGTGGATGCCGGCGCCGAAGCTGATGTGCGGATTGGGCGATCGGGCCACGTCGAAGCGGTCGGGGTCGGTGAAGGCGGCCGGGTCGCGGTTCGCCGCGCTCGCGAGCAAGAAGATCGTCTCGCCAGCGGGTATCAGGGTCTCGCCCACCGCGTAGGGCTCGACGGTGTGGCGCGCGATCACGTTCACCGAGCCCTCGAAGCGCAGCATCTCCTCGACCGCGGTTTGCATCAGCGCGGGGTCGGCGCGCAGCCGCGATAGCTGGCCCGGGTGTCGCAGCAGCGTCAGCATTCCGTTGCCGATCAGGTTGGTCGTGGTCTCGTGGCCGGCGATGAAGAGCAGCACGAGGTTGCCGAGCAACTCGTCCTCGCTGATCGCGCGGTCCTCGTCCTGCGCCCTGATCAGCGCCCCGAGCAGGTCGTCGTCGATCCGCCCCTCGCGATGGCGCCGGAGGTGTCCGCGCAGATAGGCCACCATCTCCTCGGCGGCACGGTTGGCCGCTTCGCGCTGCGCGCGGCGCGTGACCGGCTCGACGATGATCGCCAGCGCGTCGGACCACGCCTTGGTCGCGCCGAAATCCTCGGGCGGCAGCCCCAGAACGTCGCAGATCACGCGCACCGGCAGCGGTTGCGCGAGCGCGCCCATCAGGTCGAATTCGCCCTTGCCGGCGACCTCGTCGAGCAGCGCGTCGGTAACCTGCCCGATGCGATCGCGCAGCGCCTCCACCACCTTGGGCTTGAACGCGACGCTGGCCAGCTTCCTCAGTCGCGTGTGTCTCGGAGGGTCGTTGAACAGCATCCAGGTCTCGACCACGCGCTCGAGGGTGGACTCGGCGATGAACGGGCGGTAATGCGCGTACCCCGACCAATGCTTCGGGTCGCGGCTCAGGTGACTGGTGCGCAGGCCCGCGTTCGCGTCGGCGTGGTGGCTCACCAGCCAGGTGCCCTGCACGTCGCGGGCCACGCGCCCGGCGGCGCGAATTCCCGCCATCGCCGGGTGCGGGTCGTGCAGGAACGCGGGGTCGCGCATGTCGACCGCCGCGCCGTTCGCCCCTGGCTGATAGCCTGCCGTCATTTCGCACCCCTTCGCGGGAAGCACGCAGCGCCGGGATCAGTCGCGGCGGGCCCCGAGGAACAGCTTGTACGCCGGATGTTTGCTCTCGTCCCAGTGGGGGTAGCCGAGCGAGGCCAGGAACGCGCGGAAGTCCTTCATCTCGTCGGGGGGTACCTGGATCCCGACCAGGATCCGCCCGTAGTCCGCGCCGTGGTTGCGGTAGTGAAAGAGCGAGATGTTCCAGTTCGGGCTCATGCTCGAGAGAAAGCGCATCAGCGCACCCGGGCGCTCGGGGAACTCGAAGCGGTACAGCAGTTCGTTGCGCGCGAGCGGCGAGTGCCCGCCCACCAGGTGGCGCAGGTGCAGCTTGGCGAGCTCGTCGTGGGTGAGGTCGAGCGCCGCGAAACCGGCCGCGCCGAAGCGCCGCGCGATCTCGGCCGGGTCGTCCTCCTCGGCGATCTGCATGCCCACGAACACGTGCGCGTTGCTCGGGTCGGCGATCCGGTAGTTGAACTCCGTGACGTTGCGCCCGCCCACCAGCGCGCAGAAGCGCCTGAAGCTGCCGCGCTCCTCCGGAATCGTCACCGCGAACACCGCCTCGCGCTGCTCGCCCACCTCGGCGCGCTCGGACACGAAGCGCAGCCGGTCGAAGTTCATGTTCGCGCCGCACGCCACCGCCACCAGCGTCTCGCCCCGCAGTGCCTCGCGCTCGGCGTACGACTTCATCCCGGCGATCGCGAGCGCGCCGGCCGGCTCGAGGATCGAGCGCGTGTCCTGGAACACGTCCTTGATCGCAGCGCAGATCGCGTCGGTGTCCACCAGCACGATCTCGTCCACGTAGGCCTTGCACAGCCGGTACGTTTCCTCGCCCACCTTGCGCACGGCCGTGCCGTCGGAGAACAGCCCCACGTCGTGCAGCTCCACCCGGCGGCCGGCCTTGAGCGAGCGCGCCATCGCGTCCGAGTCGGTGGTCTGCACGCCCACGAGCCGGATCTCGGGGCGCACCTGCTTGACGTAGGCGCCGATGCCCGACGCGAGCCCGCCGCCCCCGATCGCGACGAAGATCGCGTGGATCGGCGCCTGGTGCTGGCGCAGGATCTCCATCGCGATCGTGCCCTGGCCCGCGATCACGTCGGGGTCGTCGAAGGGGTGCACGAAGCTCAGGCCCTGCGCGCTCTGGATCTCGAGCGCGCGCGCGTAGGCGTCGCTGTACGAGTCGCCGTGGAGCACGACCTCGGCGCCGCGCGCGCGCACCGCGTCCACCTTCACCTGCGGCGTGGTCACCGGCATCACGATCACCGCCCGGCAGCCCAGCACCTGCGCCGACAGCGCCACCCCCTGCGCGTGGTTGCCGGCCGACGCGGCGATCACGCCGCGCGCGCGCTGCTCGGGCGAGAGGTTCGCCATCTTGTTGTAGGCGCCGCGCAGCTTGAAGGAGAACACCTCCTGCATGTCCTCGCGCTTGAGCAGCACGGTGTTGCCCGTGCGCTCGCTCAGCATCGGCGCGCGCTCAAGCGGCGACTCCACCGCCACGTCGTAGACGCGCGCGGTGAGAATGCGTTTCAGGTACTGGTCGGGCATCGGGGTTCCAGTTCAGGCCGACGATTGTAGCCGCTGGCGCATCGCATACACTGTGCCGCGATGGAAGCCTTGGTATGGAAGCTGATCGCGTGGTTTTCGTTGCCGCGGCACGGGCTGTCGTCGGTCTTCGTCGTCGCTTTCGTCTCGGCCACGCTGCTGCCGATGGGGTCGGAGCCGGTGGTGTTCGGCTACGCCAAGCTCAACCCCGACCAGTTCTGGCTGGTGGTGGGGGTGGCCACGGCCGGCAACACGCTGGGCGGGATGGTCGACTACTGGATGGGCTACGGCGCGCACGAAGCCTTCGCGCGCAAGCGCGAGTCGCACATCCGGTGGTTCGAGCGGATCGGCCCGAAGATCCTGTTCTTCTCCTGGTTGCCGGTGGTGGGCGATCCGCTGTGCGCGGTGGCCGGCTGGCTGAAGATGCCGTTCTGGCCCTGCGTGGGCTGGATGGCGGTGGGCAAGTTCCTGCGCTACACGACCATGACCGCCTTGCTGTTGTGGGTTCCGAACGCCTGGTGGACGGCCGTGCTCAAGCCGGTCGCGGGGTGGTGAGGTGCCGCGGCGCCTGAGGCGGCGCGAGCGGGTCCTCACTCGGTTGTTGCACCGCACGATCACCGCGCCGAGCGGATAGAATCCGGGCTTCGATGAACGCGCCCACGTCGCCCGAACTGCTCGCGCCGCCAGCCGACGCGCCGGTGCGCCTGCGCGAGATCCCCTACAACTACACCTCGTTCTCGGATCGCGAGATCGCGCTGCGGCTGCTCGGCGACGAAGGCTGGGCGATCGTCGACGAGCTGCGCGCCGAGCGCCGCACGGGCCGTTCGGCACGGATGCTGTTCGAGGTGCTGGGCGACCTGTGGGTGGTGCGACGCAACCCCTACCTGCAGGACGACCTGCACGACAACCCGGCGCGCCGCCAGCTGCTGGTGGGCGCGCTCCACCACCGGCTCGCCGACATCGAGCAGCGGCGGGCGCGCGGCGAGAGCGATCGGCAAGCGGCGCGCGCGGCGTCGGCGGAGGCGAGCGGCGCGCAGATCGAGATCGCCCGCGCGCGCGACGCGAAAGTCGGGCGGCTGCTCGAGCTGGCCCGGGCGGCGGTAGCCGAGTTCGAGAGCGACTTCGCCCACGCGCTGGCGTTGCGCAAGCGCGCCGCGCGCGTGCTGGCGCGCCACACCCACCGCGACAACCTCAAGTTCGACGCGATGTCGCGCGTCTCGCACGTGACCGACGCCACCGACTGGCGCGTGGAGTACCCGTTCGTCGTGCTCACGCCCGACACCGAGCGGGAGGTCGCCGCGCTGGTGGCGGCGTGCATCGAACTGGGGCTGACGATCATCCCGCGCGGCGGGGGCACCGGCTACACCGGCGGCGCGGTGCCGCTCACGCCGATGTCGGCGGTGATCAACACCGAGAAGCTCGAGGCGATCGGCGCGCTCGAGCGCGTTCGCCTGCCCGGCGTGGACCACGACGTGGCGACGATTCGCACCGAGGCGGGCGTGGTCACGCGGCGCGTGACCGACGCGGCCGAGCGTGCCGGCCTCGTGTTCGCGGTCGACCCGACCTCGCTCGACGCGTCGTGCATCGGCGGCAACATCGCGATGAACGCCGGCGGCAAGAAGGCGGTGCTCTGGGGCACGGCGCTGGACAACCTCGCCTGGTGGCGGATGGTCGACCCCGAGGGCAACTGGCTCGAGGTCACGCGCCACGGCCACAACCTGGGCAAGATCCACGAAGCCGCGACGGCGGTGTTCGAGTTGCGCTGGTTCGCGACGCGCCAATTGCAGGCCGACGGCACGATGCGCGGCGAGCCGGTTCGGGTGCAACGGCTCGAGATCCCCGGCGCGCGCTTTCGCAAGGCGGGCCTGGGCAAGGACGTCACCGACAAGTTCCTCTCCGGCCTGCCCGGCGTGCAGAAGGAAGGGTGCGACGGGCTGATCACCGCGGCGCGCTGGGTGCTGCACCGGATGCCGCCGCACGCGCGCACCGTGTGCCTGGAGTTCTTCGGCCAGCCCAAGGATGCGGTGCCCTCGATCGTGGAGATCAAGCGCTACCTCGATTCGCTCGCGCGGGCTCCGGCCGGCGCGCAGACCGCGGGCGCCGCCGAGGCCGCGGGCGCCGCCGGACCGGCCGCGGGCGCCGAAAGCCCGGG
>DATCZK010000102.1:0-19053 GCA_036525975.1 Burkholderiaceae bacterium
GTGCTGATGGCGCCGTACCTGCGCAAGTTCGGCTGCTACACGGTGCCCGACTTCATCGGCACCCGCTACGGCGGCAACACCGCGCGCGTGCTCGCCGTGCTCGTGCTGATCGTCGCCTCGTTCACCTACGTGACCGCGCAGATCAACGCCACCGGAACCATCGCCGCGCGCGCCCTGGGCGTGAGCTTCGAGGTCGGCGTCTGGCTCGGCCTGATCGGGATCCTGCTGTGCTCGATGCTCGGCGGAATGCGCGCGGTGACCTGGACGCAGGTGGCGCAGTACATCGTGCTGATCATCGCCTACCTCGTGCCGGTGTTCTGGATGTCGTCCAAGCAGGGCTTCGGGATCTTCCCGCAGTTCGCGTACGGCGAGGCCATCACCCGCATCCAGGAGCTCGAGCAGCTGCACCAGGTGGGCAAGCTGCTGCCGGTGGACAAGCAGGCCGGCATGTCGGCGCTCACCGTGCTGCACGCCAGTCCGTCGGACTCGGCAATGGCGGCGTGGAAGTTCGTCACGCTGGTGGCGTGCATGATGCTGGGAACCGCGTCGCTGCCGCACATCCTGATGCGCTACTTCACGACTCCGTCGGTGAGGGCCGCGCGCTCTTCCGTGGCCTGGTCGCTGTTCTTCATCACGCTGCTGTACTTCACCGCGCCGGCGCTGGCCACCTTCTCCAAGCTCCAGGTGCTCGACCCGAACCTCGCCACCAGCATCATCGGCAAGTCGATCGCGCAGGTGAACGCGCTCGAGTGGATCCAGAAGTGGAGCGCGGTCGACATGCTGAGGATCATCGACTCCAACAAGGACGGGATCCTGCAGATCAACGAGTTCTTCATGCGCGCCGACATCGTGGTGCTGGCCACGCCGGAAATGGCCGGCCTGCCCTACGTGATCTCGGGCCTGGTGGCCGCGGGCGGCATGGCAGCCGCCATGTCCACGGCCGACGGCCTGCTGCTCGCGATCGCCAACGCGCTGTCGCACGACCTGTACTACAAGGTCATCGACCCGAAGGCCGAGACGCGCAGGCGCCTGATCGTGGCCCGCGTTCTGCTGCTGGCCATCGGCGCGGCGGGTTCGTTCGTTGCCGCGATGAAGCTCACCGGGATCCTTGGCGCGGTCGCCTGGGCGTTCTGCTTCGCGATGTCGGGGCTGTTCTTCCCGCTGGTGCTCGGCGTGTGGTGGAAGCGCGCCAACCGCGCCGGCGCGATCGCCGGCATGGCGGTCGGCCTGGCCGTAGGCTCCTGGTACCTGTACCAGGTGAAGTTCGCCGGGATGGCGCCCTGGGTGGGGCTTGACGACCTTCGCTTCGGCATCATCGGCGCCAGCGCCAGCCTGATCGCGATGGTCGTGGTCACGCTGCTCACGCCTGCGCCCGACGAGGAAACGCAGAAGATGGTCGACGAGATCCGCGTGCCCAGCGGCGAGACGGTACTCGCCTCCACGCACTGAGCGGCACTCTCCGTCAGCGGGCCGGGGCGAGTGGTACTCGCCCCGGCTTTTTTCTTTGATGCGCGCCGCTCGGGCGAGCGGGGCGCGGGAGTGAGCGGATGACTTCTTCGATTCCGGCCTGGGCGGTGGTCCTGGACTACGTGCTCGGCATGGTCATGTGGACGCTGATCGGGCGCTTCGGGATGCGGCTCTTCCTGCCCGAGGAGAGTCGCTTCTTCTTCAATCGGTTCTTCGTGCGCGCGACCAACCCGCTGATCCGGCTGTTCGCCCCGATCACCCCCTCGTTCCTGATCGACCAGCTGGTGCCGCTGTACGTGGCCTGGTTCTTCTTCATGGCGCGCTTCTACCTGATGCCCTGGCTCCTCGGCTACACGGTGATGGGGATGCTGTCGTTTCCGCTCGAGAGCGAGTTCGCCCGCGGCGTGGCCCATCTGGTCGGATCGGTGTTGAAATAGCCTCGCCATGTTCGACCGGCTGCCCCCGCAGAGCCACACGCCGCTGATCGCCCTTCCAGTCCTGGTGCTCGACCTCGAGACCACCGGCCTGGACGTGCGCAACGACCGCGTCGTGCAGATCGGCGCGATCGCGATGCGCGGCACGCACCCGGTGCCGGGCGTGGAGTTCGACCGGCTGGTAAACCCGGGGATCCCGATACCGCAGGCCTCGTCGAGGATCCACGGACTCTTCGACGCCGACGTCGCGGGGGCACCCCCGCTCTCCGAGCAGTTCGGCGCGCTCCAGGAACTGATGGTCGGGCGCGTCGTGGTGGGGCACAACATCGCGTTCGACGTGGCGATCCTGCGCCACGAGGCCGCCCGCCACGGCCTCGCCTGGCACGAGCCCCCCGTGCTCGACATCGGCCAGCTCCTGGGGGCGCTGGAGCCCTCGCTCCCGGATCTCGGGATGGAGCGCGTGATGGCGCAGCTCGGGGTGCAGCTCGACGGCCGCCACACCGCGATCGGCGACTGCCGTGCCGCAGCCGCCGCGTGGGCGCGGCTGCTGCCGATGCTGCGAACCGCCGATGCCCGCACGCTGGGCGAGGCGCGCCTGCTCGCCGCAAGCCGCGACGACTTCGCGCTGCGCCAGGCGCAGGCCGGCTGGGACGCGGTGCCCGATGGGCTCCCCGGGATGCCCGCCATGCAGCCTGGCATCCTGGAACTCGACAGCTACGCGTTCGAGAGCCGGATCGAGCACCTGATGAGCTCGCCCGCGGCCTCGATCGAGCCCCAGGCCTCGCTGCGCGAGGCGGCCCGCACGATGGTCGAGCGCAAGATCGGCTCGTTGCTGGTGGGGCACGGGAACGGCCCTGCGGCGGGCATCATCACCGAGCGCGACATCCTGCGCGTGGCCGCGGCGGGCACCCAGGACCTCGATGCCACCCGCGTCGATGCGGTGATGACCTCGCCGGTGGCGAGCGTGAGCGCGCACGACCTGATGTACCGCGCGCTCGGGCGCATGGATCGGCTCGGCATTCGCCACCTCTGCGTGGTCGACCACGACGGAAAGCCCGTGGGCATGGTCGCGCAGCGCGACCTGCTGCGGCATCGCACCCGCAGCGCGAGCGTGCTGGGCGACCACCTCGCCGTGGCGCACGACGCGCCCGCGCTCGCCGCGGCATTCGCCCGACTGCCCACCGTGGCCGTCGCGCTGCTCTCCGAAGACCTCAGCGGCGTGGACATCGCGCGCGTCATATCGGACGAGCTGCGCGAGCTCTCGGGCCGGGCCAGCGAGATCGCGCTCGAGCAGATGCGCGCGCGAGGCCGAGGCGAAGCGCCGGCGCCGTGGTGCGTGATGGTGCTGGGCTCGGGCGGCCGCGGCGAGAGCCTGCTCGCGGCCGACCAGGACAACGCGCTGATCCACGCGGGCACCCCGGCAGACGACCCGTGGTTCGCCGAGTTCGGCGGCATCGTTGCCGACCTGATCGACGCCGCCGGCGTGCCGCGTTGCACGGGCGGGGTGATGGCGAGCAACGCGCAGTGGCGCGGCACGCCCGCGGTGTGGGAAGAGCGCGTGCAGGCGTGGGTGCGCCGCGCGCGCCCGGAAGACCTGCTCAACGTCGACATCTTCTTCGACCTCGTGCCCGTGGCCGGCGAGGCCGGGCTCGCGCACGACCTGCATCTTGATTCGGTCCGAATCGCCGCCTCGACCAGGCCGTTTCTCGGGCTGCTGGCCCAGTCCGTTACCGGCACCGCGCCGCGCGTTGGCATGTTCGGCAGGCTGCGGCTGGTGGACGGGCGCGTCGACCTCAAGCGCGACGGCCTGCTCGCACTCGTGATGATCGCCCGCACGCTTGCGCTCAGCGTCGGGTCGACCTCTCGTGCCACGCCCGAGCGACTGCGCGACGCCGTCGACGCGGTGCGAATGTCCGCGGGCGAGGCCGAGGAACTGATCGCGCTGCAGGAGCTGCTCCTCACCTGCGTGCTGCGCCAGCAGCTGCGCGACCTCGACGAAGGGATCCCGATCTCGACCCGCGTTCCGATCAGGTCGCTGACCCGCGTGGAGCGAAGGCAGATCACCCACGGCCTGCGCACGCTCGAAACGCTCGCGGGCGAGATCCGCGGCACGGTCGCGAGCGGCTGAGCGCTACGGGGCGAGAATCGCCTGCGCGTCGAGACTGCGCCGAAGGTGCCTTCTCACTTCCTGCCAGCGAAAGCGCACCGAGTTGCGCACGATCGGCGCGTCGAGCTGCTTGAGTTCGTCGATCACCGGCGCCCAGCGCACCAGCGCGTCTGGGCTCTGGCTGAACGGCTGGTCGTCGTCGCTCACCGCTGCCCAGTCGCACATCGCGATGCGCGCGCGCACGGCTTGCGCCTGCGAGACGAAGTGCTCGCCCGCATCGGGCGGCACCCCGGTCACCTCCAGGATCTCGTCCACCAACCGGCCCATCAGCGCGCCCACCTGCGCGGGAGACGCGCCCGCACGACCGCGCAGCAGGCCTCCCGCGTAGACGGCGAGATCCGACAGGCACGCGAGCCACAGCTGCCACTTCGCCGCGTTGATCGACGCGACGAAAGCGTCGTCGTCGAACAGCTCGGGGTAGCGCATGCCGGCACGCGTTCGCAGGTACCCGAAGAGCGAGGTCTGCGCAACGAAACTGGCGCGGCTCTCGAGAAAGCCGCGCAGCGCGTCGCGGCTGCCCACCGGCTCGCGACTGCGGCCGAAGTTCGCGGTGGCGTACTGGCGCAGCATGCCGAGCATCGCGCGCGGTTGCCTGAGCGCTTCCAGCAGCCCGGTGCCGGACCCGCGCTGCGCGCCTGCGCGCTTCAGCGGCATGCGGCCCGCGGCGAGTCGGCCGCCGCCCGGGTTTTCTGCGCGCGCGCGTGCAAGCTCATGGCCGTGAAACTAGCCACATTTCGCGAGGGGGAGAAGTCATCGCCCACGGCGCAGCTCGCCCTCGGCCTCGAGCATCCGCACCGCCTCCCGAAACGCGCCCACGGTCGCGTCCACCTCGCCCTGGGCGTGCGCGGCCGACACCACGCCGCCGGGCGCGCCCATGATGTCGGCGCCCGCGACCAGCATCGCCAGGCGCAGCTTGTTGGCGGTTGCGGCGTCCCTGCCCTTCTTGAGCCCCTCGAAGCCCAGCGCCAGGGGGTCGAAGTTGCGCGGGTCGATCGGCAGGCCCTTCGGGTTCGTGAACACGTGAAAGAGCGAGTGCTCGCCGTAGACGGCCCACGGCACGCCCTCGTCCACCAGCACCTGGCGCATGCCCTGGCGGATCGCCGCGGCCGAGCGGCTCGCGCGCTCGCAGGCGTCGCCCGCGCGAATGGTCTCGAGCGTGGCGATCGCCGCCGCGGCCGCCAGCGGGTTCGCGTTGTAGGTTCCCTGGTGCCCGACGCGCTCGCGGCCCGACGCGCGGGTTGCGCCGAAATCGAGCACGTCCATGATGTCGCGCCGACCCGCGAGCGCGCCGCCCGGGAGCCCGCCCGCGATGATCTTGGCCATCGTGCACAGGTCGGCCGTGACGCCGAGCGCCTGCTGCGCGCCGCCGGGGCTGAAGCGAAAGCCGGTGATCACCTCGTCGAACACGAGGATCACGTTGCGCCTTCGGGTGGCCTCGCGCAGCGCGGCGAGGAAGCCCGCGGGCAGCGGCACCTGCCCCCACGACGCGCCCGAGGGCTCGACGATCACCGCGGCGATGTCCTCGCGCGCCTCCAGCAGCTCCACCGTGGGCGCCACGTCGTCGGTGGGCATCAGGATCGTGGACTCCACGCTGCCGCGCAGCACGCCCGCCGGGCGCGTGCCGTCGAAATGCGAGTTGCTGCCGGCGGCGACGTGATCGTGCCAGCCGTGGAAGTGGCCCAGGAAGCGCACCACCTTGTCCTTGCCCGAGAAAGCGCGCGCGAGGCGCAGCGCGAGGTGCGTGGCCTCGGTGCCCGAGGCGGTGAAGCGCACGCGCTCGGCGCCCGGCACCATCGCCTTCACCAGTTCGGCCCAGCGAAGCTCCAGCTCGTGCGAGGCGCCGAAGTGCGTGCCGCGCGCGGCCTGGCGCTGAACGGCCTCCACGACCTGCGGCGGGCAGTGGCCCAGCAGCAGCGCCCCGTGCCCGCCGAAGAAGTCGACGTATTCGTGCCCGTCGACGCACCACTTGCGCGGGCCGCTGGCGCGCTCGACGAACAGCGGGTAGGGGTCGAGCACGCGCGAGTCGTGCGTGAGCCCGCTCGGGAACGCCTCGCGCGCGCGCTCGAACAGCGACGCCGAGCGCCGCGTGCGGGCGCGGTAGCGTTCGACCACGCCGGTGGCGCTCGCACGCGGCGCGGCGAGGTCGGCCTTCGGATTGGCGCTCATCGCGTCTCCCTTCTCGACGGCCCGGATCGGGCACACGCAATGATAGCCGTGCGGCTCGATCGCGGATGACCACGAAGCTCGGGGACGGTGCTTGAGGTGGCGGAGAGAGGGGGATTCGAACCCCCGAAGGGCTGTTAACCCTTACACGCTTTCCAGGCGTGCGACTTAAACCACTCATCCATCTCTCCGGGGGCGCGAAGTATAACAAACGCACCCTCGCCCACGCACCCTCGCGGGCGGCGCTCAGGCGGGTCTGAGGTTCGGGTAGCGCAGCCGCTCGACCATGTCCTGCGTCTCGCGCGCAGGCGCGCGCGTGAACAGCGAGACGGCCACGATCACCGCGAATCCCAGCGGCACCCCGAACACGCCGGCGGCGATCGGCTGGATGTCCCACCACAGCGCGTTCAGCGGCACCGTGCGATCGATGCCGTGGATTACGCTGCGCAGCCAGGGCTCGGTGAGGGTCATGTAGTAGAAGGTGACGCCGAAGCCCGCGAGCATGCCGAACGACGCGGCGATTCCGGTCGTGCGCTTCCAGAAGATCCCGAGCACGAGGGCCGGGAAGAACCCGGCCGCCGCGAACGAAAACGCCGCGGACACCAGGAACAGGATGTCGGCGGGCTTCTGCGCGCCGACCATCGCGGCCACCACGGCGATCACGAGCAGCAGCATCTTCGAGAGCAGCACGCGTCGCGCGGCCGAGGCGCTCGGGTCGATCATCTTGTAGTACAGGTCGTGCGAGAGCGCGTTGGTGATCGTGAGCATCAGGCCGTCGGCCGTGGACAGCGAAGCCGCCAGCCCGCCCGCGGCAACGAGGCCCGAGATCACGTACGGTAGCCCGGCGATCTCCGGCGTGGCGAGCACCACGATGTCGGCGCCCAGCCTGATCTCGGCGCGCTGCACGATGCCGTCGCCATTGATGTCGGTGATCGACAACAGCCCCGGATCCACCGCCTGCCAGCTCTTCACCCACGCCGGCAGGTTGGCGAAGCTCGTGCCCACCACGTCGTTGTACATCACGAACTTCACCAGCACCGCCAGCGCCGGGGCGGTGAAGTACAGCAGGAAGATGAAGAACAGCGACCACACCACCGAGGTGCGCGCCTCGCGCACCGAGGGCGTCGTGTAGTAGCGCATCAGCACGTGCGGCAACGCCGCGGTGCCCACCATCAGGCAAAAGATCAGCGCGAGGAAGTTTCTCCTGCTGGCGTCGCGCTCGTTCTCGTCACGCCCGGGGAACGCCTCCGCGTGGCGCAGCAGCGGCGCGCCGTGCGCGCCGTCGCGCACCTCCCCGTGCCACTGCGCCCTGGCCTCGCCGAGCGAACGCGGGTATCGAGCGATCGCCAGCGCCGCGTTCCTCACCGCCGCAGCGTCGTGCCCGGCGCGCGCGGCCGCGAGCGCGCGCTCGAGCTCGCGCCTGCCCTCGAGGTACGCGCGCTCGGCGTTTTCGAGCTTGCTCGCGGCCGCGCGCGCACGCTCGTGGAAGATCCGGCGCACCTCGCGCTCCTTCGGGTCGGCGATCAGCTTTTCCTCGAGCTGCGTGACTTTCACCAGCTGATGGCCGTAGACCAGCTGCGGCACCGGGAAACCCGTTTGCTTCACCGAAAGCCAGATCACCGGGATCAGGTAGGCGATGATCAGCACGATGTACTGGGCCACCTGCGTCCACGTCACGGCGCGCATCCCGCCGAGGAACGAGCACACGAGGATGCCGGCCAGGCCGAGGAAGATGCCGATCGTGAATTCCACGCCGGTGAGGCGCGACGTGATGATCCCCACCGAGTAGATCTGCGCAACCACGTAGGTGAACGAGCAGACGATCGCGATCGCCAGGCCGATCAGCCTCGGGGCGTGCCCGCCGTACCGGGCGCCGAGGAAGTCGGGCAGCGTGAACTCGCCGAACTTCCTGAGGTAGGGGGCGAGAAGAAGGGCCACCAGCACGTAGCCGCCCGTCCAGCCCATGATGAACGCGAGGCCCGAATAGCCCTGCAGGTACAGGCCCCCGGCCATCGCGACGAACGACGCGCCCGACATCCAGTCGGCGCCCGTGGCCATGCCGTTGAACAGCGCGGGCACCCTGCGCCCGGCGACGTAGTACTCGGTGGCGTCGCTGGTTCGGCTCATCACGCCGATGCTGGCGTACACCAGCAGCGTGCCGGCCAGGAACGTGTAGCCGATCGCCGCGCGCGACATGCCCAGCTGCTCGAGAAAGGCGAGCGCGGCCACGAACAGCACGAAGCACGCCGTGTACAGCAGGTAGACCTTCTTGAGCCGGCGCGCGAAGTCGCGCTGCGATCGCCCCTCTGCGCTCATGGCGCCTCGTCCTCGCTCACGCCGAACTCGCGGTCGAGCCGATCCATCGTGCGCGCGTAGAACCAGATGATCAGCAGGTACACGAGCAGCGCGCCCTGCGCACCCACCCAGAAGTAGAAGGGCCAGCCGAAGAACTCCGCGTTGAGCGATCGCGCGAAGTAGCCGACCCCGAAGGTGACGCCCGCCCAGACCAGCAGCAGCGCCGCGCTCAGCTGCAGGTTGCGCCGCCAGTAGCGGCGGTGCCGCTCGCTCAGCTCCACGACGCGCCCTCCGGCGACGGCGCGCCACCGGTCTCGGCCTGCAGTCGCCGTGCCACGCGCGGCTCGAAGCGGGCGAGCTGCCCGATCGCGCGCGCGACGCGATCGCGCTCTCCCCTGCGGTGGTGGAGGTGGCCCAGCTGATACCAGCCGTAGGGGCTCAGCGGCTGCAGTGCGCAGGTCTTCTCGAGCGGCTCCACCGCTTCGGCGAGCCGCCCGAGCTTGATCAGCGACAGCGCCTTCCCGTACCAGGCGCGGTCGAGCTTCGGGTCGATCCGCACCGCCCGCTCGAAGCTCTCCAGGGCCTCGTGGTGGTCGCCGCGCAGCTGCTGCACGAATCCCAGGTTGAACCACGAGGCTGCGTCGCCCGGCTCGACGCCGACCGCGCGTTCGAGCAGCGCGATCGACTCGCTCTCGCGCCCCGACGCGGCGAGGCGGCAGGCGAGCGTGACCAGCAGCCGCGGGTCATCGGGCAGCAGCGCGAGCGCGCGCCGCCAGTGCCCGAGCGCCCGCTCGGGGCGATCGAGCAGGCCTGCCCAGATCGCCCTGCACTTCCAGTACCCGGCGGCGAGCCGTCTCAAGCGAAGCCCCCTTCGTGCAGAGGTTGGCGCCGCCCGCCCGGCTCGCGACGCTCAGGTGCTCTTCTTGAGCTGCTCGAGGATGGCCGGGTTCTCCAGCGTGGAGGTGTCCTGCGTGATCGCCTCGCCCTTGGCGATCGAACGCAGCAGCCTGCGCATGATCTTGCCCGAGCGCGTCTTGGGCAGGTTGTCGCCGAAGCGCAGGTCCTTGGGCTTGGCGATCGCGCCGATCTCGCGGCCCACCCAGTTGCGCAGTTCGGTGGCGATTCTCTTCGCCTCCTCGCCCTCGGGGCGCGCCTGCTTGAGCACGACGAAAGCGACGATGGCCTCGCCGGTGAGGTCGTCCGGCCGGCCCACGACCGCGGCCTCGGCCACGAGATGATTCGACACCAGCGCCGATTCGATCTCCATCGTGCCCAGGCGGTGGCCCGAGACGTTGAGCACGTCGTCGATCCGGCCCATGATCCAGAAGTAGCCGTCGAGGTCGCGCGAAGCGCCGTCGCCGGCGAGGTAGAGCTTGCCCTTGAACTCGGGCGGGAAATACGTCTTCTTGAAACGCTCGGGGTCGCCCCAGATCGTGCGGATCATCGACGGCCAGGGCTTGGCCACGACCAGGAACCCGCCCTTGCCCTTCTCCACCTCGGCGCCGGTCTCGTCGACGATCCGGGCGGCGATCCCGGGCAACGGCATCGTGCACGAACCGGGCTTGAGCGCGTGCGCGCCGGGCAAGGGCGTGATCATGTGCCCGCCGGTCTCGGTCTGCCACCAGGTGTCCACGATCGGGCAGCGCTCGCGGCCGACGTTCGTGTGGTACCACATCCAGGCCTCGGGGTTGATCGGCTCGCCCACCGTGCCCAGGAGCCTGAGCGAGGCGAGGTCGTACTTGAGCGGGTGGTGGTCGGGCGAGGCCTCGCCCGCCTTGACCAGCGCGCGGATCGCGGTGGGCGCGGTGTAGAACACGCTCACCTTGTGCTTGTCGATCGTCTCCCAGAAACGCCCCGGGTTCGGGTAGGTGGGGATGCCCTCGAACACGACCTGCGTGGCCCCGCAGGCGAGCGGCCCGTAGGCGATGTAGGTGTGCCCGGTGACCCAGCCGATGTCGGCCGTGCACCAGAAGATGTCCTTGTCGTGGATGTCGAACACCCACTTCATCGTGAGCATCGCGTGCAGCAGGTAGCCGGCCGACGAGTGCTGCACGCCCTTGGGCTTGCCGGTGGACCCCGAGGTGTAGAGGATGAACAGCGGATGCTCGGCCTCGACCGCGACCGGATCGCATTGATCCGGCTGGCCCTCGATCACGGCGCCCCAGGTGAGGTCGCGGCCTTCCTTCATCGCAACCTTGGCGCCGGTGCGCTGGTACACGACCACGTTGCGCACCGAATCGCAGCCGCCCAGCGCGAAGGCGTCGTCCACCGCGCCCTTGAGGCTCATCGTCTTGCCGCCGCGCACCTGCTCGTCGGCCGTGATCACCAGCGACGCGCCGGCGTCCTGGATCCGCTCCTGCAGGCTCTTGGCGGAAAACCCGCCGAACACGACCGAGTGGATCAGCCCCAGGCGCGCGCACGCCTGCATCGCGACCACGCCGTGCACCGACATCGGCATGTAGATGATCACGCGCTCGCCCTTGCTGGCACCCAGCGCCTTCAGGCCGTTCGCGAGGCGGCACACCTCGGCGTGCAACTCGCGATAGCTCACCTTGCGGCTGGAGCCGTCGTCGGCCTCGAAGATGATCGCGGTCTTGTTCTCGGTGGGCGTGCCAAGGTGGCGGTCGAGGCAGTTGGCCGAGACGTTGAGCTCGCCGTCGTCGAACCAGCGATAGAACGGCGCCTTCGATTCGTCGAGCGCGCGCGTGAAGGGCTTGGTCCACCTGAGCTGCTCGCGCGCGAGGCGCGCCCAGAAGCCCGCGTGATCCTTCTCGGCCTCGGCGCACAGCGCTTCGTACTGCGCCATTCCCGAAACGGTGGCTTTCCTGGCGAACTCCTCCGGCACCGGAAAGAGGCGCGTCTCGTTGAGGACCGATTCGATATCGTGCGACATGTTCCCCCCTTGTCTGGCTGCCCCGCCTGCCATGCGGCCGCGACCGGTGCCGCGCACCCAGCGCGCACCCGATTTTGCAGCCGACGATAGGCGGCGTCGCTTACGTTGCCCTTACGCACAACGTGACCTCGCGCGCACGCCGCAGCAAGCGAAAAGGGCATTGTAAATCAGCCCGTTAGGATCGATCCGCGGGCCCGGGGCGCGGGCCGGTGCTGCAGTGCAATTCCATTAGAATCTGGGCCACCGCAACCGAACGACGAACGCCGACGAATGAAAGTCAACGAAGCGCAGCAATTGAGGATGATTCCCCGAATGATCTTCGCGAGCCGGTGGCTGCAGCTGCCGCTCTACCTGGGACTGATCGTCGCGCAGGTGGTCTACGTGGTGCTGTTCGCGGAGGAACTGTTCCACCTCGTGGAGATGCTGTGGAGCCCGGGGGCGATGGACCAGACCGTGCAACGCCTGGGGATCGCCGAGCGCAACAAGGAGACGGTGATCATGATCATCGTGCTCTCGCTGATCGACGTGGTGATGATCTCGAACCTGCTGATCATGGTGATCGTGGGGGGCTACGAGACCTTCGTCTCGCGACTCGGCCTGGAGCGGCACCCCGACCAGCCCGAGTGGCTCTCGCACGTCAACGCCAACGTGCTCAAGGTGAAGCTGGCCACCGCGATCATCGGCATCTCCTCGATCCACCTGCTCAAGAGCTTCATCGCCGCCGGAACCCTGTCGAACCACACCCTGATGTGGCAGACGATCATCCACGGGATGTTCCTGGTCTCGGCGGTCTCGATCGCGCTGATCGACCGGCTGATGGTGCACCCCGGGGCAAAGCCCAGGGGAGCGCCCGCGTTGGCCGCGCACGCGCCGCCGCCCGCGCACTAGGCGCGCCACCAAAGAGCCAAGGAGCAAGACCATGCGAGCCATCAAGTACGACGACCTGGTCGAGTCGATCGCCGCCAGCCTGCAGTTCATCAGCTACTACCACCCGGCCGACTACCTGCGCCACCTCGCGCGCGCCTACGAGACCGAGCAGAGCGCCCCCGCGAAAGACGCGATCGCCCAGATCCTCACCAACTCGCGGATGAGCGCGCAGGGCCACCGGCCCATGTG
Organism: Burkholderiaceae bacterium; assembly: GCA_036525975.1. Classification (GTDB taxonomy): domain Bacteria; phylum Pseudomonadota; class Gammaproteobacteria; order Burkholderiales; family Burkholderiaceae_E; genus Quisquiliibacterium. The sequence continues at coordinate 12,536 of DATCZK010000102.1, forward strand.
CCAGGACACCGGCATCGTGAACGTGTTCGTCAAGCTCGGCATGGGCGTGCGGCTCGAGGGCTTTTCGGGCTCGCTGCAAGACGCCGTGGACGAGGGCGTGCGCCGCGGCTACATGCACCCCGACAACGTGCTGCGCGCGTCGATCGTGGCCGACCCCCAGTTCGAGCGCAAGAACACGCGCGACAACACGCCCGCGGTGCTCAGCGTGGAGCTGGTGCCCGGCGAGACGATGGAGGTCACGGTCGCGGCCAAGGGCGGCGGGTCCGAGAACAAGTCCAAGCTCGTCATGCTCAACCCGTCGGATTCGGTGGTGGACTGGGTGCTCAAGACCGTGCCGACGATGGGCGCCGGCTGGTGCCCGCCGGGGATGCTCGGCATCGGCATCGGCGGCACGGCCGAAAAGGCGATGCTGCTCGCCAAGCAGGCGCTGATGGAGCCCCTGGACATGCACGAACTGCTCGCGCGCGGCCCCTCGAACAAGACCGAGGAACTGCGGGTGGAGCTCTACGAGAAGGTGAACGCGCTGGGCATCGGCGCGCAGGGGCTGGGCGGCCTCACCACCGTGCTCGACGTGAAGATCTCGATGTTCCCCACCCACGCGGCGGGCAAGCCGGTGGGCATGATCCCGAACTGCGCCGCAACGCGCCACGCGCACTTCGTGCTCGACGGCAGCGGCCCGGCGTACTGCGAGCCGCCGAGCCTGGACGACTGGCCGAAAGTGGACTGGGCGCCCGACTACGAGCGCTCGGAGCGGGTGGACCTGAACACGCTGACTCCGGCCGAGGTGGCGTCGTGGAAGCCCGGGCAGACGCTGCTGCTCTCGGGGCGGATGCTCACCGGGCGCGACGCCGCCCACAAGCGCATCGCGGAGCTGATCGCGCGCGGCGAGAAGCTGCCGGTGGACTTCACCAATCGCGCGATCTACTACGTGGGCCCGGTGGACCCGGTGGGCGACGAGGCCGTGGGCCCGGCGGGGCCCACGACGTCCACGCGCATGGACAAGTTCACCGAGACGATGCTCTCGAAGACCGGGCTGATCGCGATGATCGGCAAGGCCGAACGCGGCGACGCCGCGATCGAGGCGATCCGCAAGCACAAGGCCGCGTACCTGATGGCGGTGGGGGGCGCCGCCTACCTGGTGTCGAAGGCGATCAAGTCGGCGAAGGTGCTCGCGTTCGAGGACCTGGGCATGGAGGCGATCTACGAGTTCGACGTGCGCGACATGCCGGTCACGGTGGCCGTGGACGCCACCGGCACCTCGGTGCACAAGACCGGGCCCGCCGAGTGGCAGGCGAAGATCGGCAAGATTCCGGTCGTCGTGGCCTGAGCGCGCGGCGGGGGCGGCGCGGCGATGGCATCGGCCGGCGGGCGCGTCGGGGCTGATTTCCTGGTCGTGGGCGGCGGCATCGCCGGCGCGTCGCTGGCGTGCTTCCTCGCACCGCACGCGCGCGTGGTGGTGCTCGAGCGCGAGTCGCACCCGGCGTATCACTCCACCGGGCGTTCGGCGGCGCTGTTCTCCGAGGCCTACGGCACGCGCCAGGTGCGCGCGCTGTCGTGCGCGAGCCGGCCCTTCTTCGACGCCCCGCCGCAGGGCTTCGCGGCGCACCCGATCCTGACGCGCCGCGGCGTGCTCACGGTCGCTTCGCTCGATCGCCTCGCGGCGCTGCACGCGCACCTGCACGAGGTGCTCCCGCTCGCGCCCGGCCTGCGCCTGCTCGGCGGCGACGAGGCGTGCGCGATGTTTCCGGTGCTGCGCCCCGAGGCCGCCGCGGCTGCGGTGTTCGAACCCGACGCGTTCGACGTGGACGTCGACGCGCTGCACCAGGGATTCCTGCGCACGATGCGCGCCGCGGGCGGCGAGCTGCGCACCAACGCCGAGGTGCGCGAGATCCGGCGCGACGCGGGCCGCTGGCGGGTGGGCACGAGCGCCGGCGAGTTCGAGGCGCCTGTTCTGATCAACGCGGCCGGCGCGTGGTGCGACCGGATCGCCGCGCTCGCGGGCGTCGCGCCGATCGGCCTCCAGCCCAGGCGCCGCGCGGCGTTCGTGTTCGCCCCGCCCGACGGGGTCGACACCAGCCGCTGGCCGCTGCTGATCGACGTGGACGAGTCCTTCTACGTGAAGCCCGACGCCGGGCAGCTGCTCGGTTCGCCGGCCAACGCCGACCCCGTGGAGCCGCAAGACGTGCAGCCCGAGGAGCTCGACATCGCGACCGGCATCTACCGGATCGAGCAGGCCACCACGCTCACGATCCGGCGACCCACGCGCACCTGGGCCGGGCTGCGCTCGTTCGTGCCTGACGGCGACCTGGTGGGCGGCTTCGACCCCGACGCGGAGGGTTTCTTCTGGGTTGCGGCCCAGGGCGGTTACGGCATCCAGACCTCAGCCGCGATGGGCCAGGCCTGCGCCGCGCTCGTGCGCGGCGAGCCGATCCCGCCGCAGATCGCCGCCTACGACCTCAGCGCCGCCGACCTGTCGCCCGCCAGGCTGCGAAGCGCCCCGGCTTCGCGCTAGGCGCGCGGGGCGCACGGCGCCCGCCGCGCGTGCCAGCGCGTGGCCGCCTCGTAGGCCGCCGCCGCCCGCAGGCACAGGTCCTCGCGATGCGGCGGCGCAACCAGCTGCATCGCGATCGGCAAGCCCTCGTCGCTGAATCCGCAACACAGCACGATCGCCGGCTGCTGCGTGAGGTTGAACGGATACGAGAACGGCGTCCACCAGGTCCAGTCGAAGCTGCCCTTGTGCTCGTCGTCCGGCACTTCGGCCTGCGCGGCGGCGCCGCCCGGCCGCTCGGGCGAGTAGCGGCCCACCTCGAAGGGCAGCACCGCGGTTGCCGGGGTGAGCAGAAGATCGTATCGCTGCAGGAACGTCGCCATCGCGTGGGCTGCGCGCGCGCGCGTCGCCTGCGCGTCGAGATAGTCGGCCAGATCGAAGCGTTCGGCGTGACGGACCACGCGTTGCAGCCCGGGGTCGAGCAGCGCGAACTCCTCCGGCGAGAGCGCGCGCAGCATGTGCCTGGCGCGGCTGAACCAGTGCACGCGAAACGCGTGCGAGACGTCGGGCATCGGGGGGTCTTCGCGCTCGACGACCGCGCCCAGTTCGGCGAGCCTGGCCGCGGCCTCGTCGAGGGCCGCTTCGATTCGCGGGTCGACCCACGGCACGTGCCCCAACCGGGGACTGCAGGCGATGCGCAACCCGCGCACGCCTCCCTCGCGCGCGCCGGCGGCGGCGTCCTGCGACCAGTCGCGCTGCACCTGCGGCAGCGCGGTCCAGTCGCGCAGGTCGGGCTGGGCGAGCACGCGAAGCATCAGCGCGGCGTCGGCCACCGTTCGGGTTTGCGGGCCGATGTGCGCAACGTCGCCCATCGGCGAGAGCGGATACGCGGGCACGCGCCCGAACTGCGCCTTGAGCCCCACCGTGCCGGTGAACGCGGCGGGTATGCGAACCGAGCCCCCGCCGTCGGTGCCCACGGCGAGCGCGCCGAGCCCCGCGGCGATGGCCGCCGTGGCGCCGCCCGACGAGCCTCCGGGTGTGCGATCGAGGTGCCAGGGATTGCGGGTGATCCCGGTGAGCGGCGAATCGGTGCTGCCGCGCCACCCGAACTCGGGCGTGGTCGTCTTGCCCAGAAGCACCGCCCCCGCCTCGCGAAGCCGCGCGGTGCTCGGCGCGTCGGCATCCCAGGGTCCGGCCGGGTCCACCGTGCGCGAGCCGCGCAGCGTGGGCCAACCCTTCGTGAGGATCAGGTCCTTGATCGACACCGGCACGCCGTCGAGCGGCCCGCACGGCTCGCCGTCGATCCAGCGCGCCTCGGACGCGGCCGCGTCGCGCAGCGCCGACGCGTGGTCGACCAGGCAATAGCAGTTCAACGCCGGGTTGAGCGCGTCGATGCGCGCGAGCACCGCCCGAACCACCTCAACGGGCGAGAGCGACTTGCGTCGGTAAGCGTCGATCAGTTCGACCGCCGACATCCAGACCGGTTCAGGTGGGTTCATCGTTGTCTCGCACCTCGCGCATCCGTCACCGCGGGCTGCGCCGCGCCGCACGCACGCTTCGCGCGCGCAGCCCCCGAAAGCCGAGCCTATCAGAGCGTGCGTGGCTCAAGTCTGCATAATTGCGGCAACCGCGACGCGCAGCGCCTCGCGAACCGACAGTCAACGTACGGAAATGCCGATGGCCAGGATCGCGATCGCGGGCATGCAGCACGAGACGAACACCTTCGCCCCGACCAAGGCCGGCTTCGAGGCCTTCGAGTCTGGCGGCGGGTGGCCCGGCATCCAGACCGGCGAGGCACTGTTCGACGCGGTGGGGGGCATGAACATCCCGGCCGCGGGCGCGATCGAGGCGCTGCGCGCCGATGGCCACGAACTCGTCGCGCTGACCTGGGCCAACGCCGCGCCTTCGGCGCACGTGACCACCGACGCGTTCGAGCGCATCGTCGGCGCGATCGTGAACGGGCTGCGCGAGGCCGGCCGCGTGGACGGCGTGTACCTCGACCTTCACGGCGCGATGGTCACCGAGGCCCACGACGACGGCGAGGGCGAGATCCTGCGGCGCGTGCGCGAGGCCGTCGGCCCTCGCGTCGCCGTCGTCGCGAGCCTGGACCTGCACGCGAACGTCACGCGCGCGATGCTCGAGCACAGCGACGCGCTGTCGGTCTACAGGACCTACCCGCACGTCGACATGGCCGACAGCGGCGCGCGCGCCGCTCGCATGCTCACGCAGATGCTGGCGCGCGGCGAGCGCCCGTCGAAGGCGATGCACGGTTTCGCCTTTCTCACCGCGCTTCCCTCGCAGTGCACGATGATCGAGCCGTGCGCGGGCCTTTACGCGCTGCTCGGGCGAATCGAGCAGCGCACCGGGGTGTCGTTGTCGTTCGCGCCCGGGTTCCCGATGGCCGACTTCGAGGAGTGCGGAATGACCGCCCTCGCCTACGGCACCGCGGAGCGGGAAACGCGCGCTGCGCTCGACGAGTTCGCCAGCGCGGTGCAGGCCTCGGAGGGGGCGTTCGCGCTCGAGCTGCTCGCGCCCGACGAGGCGGTGCGGCGCGCGATCGCGCGCGGCGGCAACGGCGCGCCGGTGATCCTCGCCGACGCGCAGGACAACCCCGGCGCCGGCGGAAACGGCGACACGACCGCCCTGCTCGCCTCGATGATCCGGCACGACGCGCGCGACGCGGTGCTGGGCCTGCTGATCGATCCGGCCTCCGCGAGGCGCGCACACGAGGCCGGGGTTGGCGCGACGCTGGAGTTCGCGCTCGGGGAGACCTCCGGCCTGCCCGGGCACGTGCCGCTCGAGGGCCGGTTCACCGTGGAACGCCTCGGCGACGGGCGCTTCACCTGCACCGGGCCGATGTACCACAACTTCCGGATGCAGCTCGGGCCGATGGCGCTGCTGCGAAGCGGCGGCGTTCGCGTCGCGCTGGCGAGCGTGAAGTGCCAGGCGGCCGACCAGGAGATGTTCCGCCACCTCGGCGTGGAGCCCTCGCGCCAGCGCATCGTCGCGCTCAAGAGCTCGGTGCACTTTCGCGCGCACTTCCAGCCGATCGCTCGCGAGGTGCTGGTGGTGCGCGCTCCGGGCCCGGCGCTCTCCGACCCGGCGGACTTTCCGTGGCGCCGGCTGCGCGAGGGTTTGCGGCTGCGGCCGAACGGCCCGCCCTTCACGCGGGCGGCGAAGCCCGAGACAACCGAACGGAGAAGCGCGTGAGTCCGTACCTGCTGATCGACGTTGGCAACACCTTCCTCAAGTGGGGCCGCTACGACACGGGCGGCATGCTCGGCATTCCCGCCAGCCAGGTGTGCTCGAGCTACGGGCGCGTGCTGCACGACGAGATTCCCTCGCTCGCGACGCTGTGGGGCGCGCACCCGGTGCCGCAGCGCGTGCTGGTCTCGAACGTGGCCGGCACGCGGGTGCGCAACCCGCTGTTGCGCGCGCTGGAAGTCTGGCCCGACGCGCCGGCGGCGGAGTGGATCACCTCCCAGGCCGAGCAGTGCGGCGTGCGCAACGAGTACCTCAACCCGGCCGCGCTCGGCAGCGACCGCTGGGCGGCGCTGATCGCCACGCGTGCGCTCTTCCCGGGGCGCGCGGCGCTGATCGCGGTGTGCGGAACGGCCACGACGATCGACCTGCTCTCGGCCGAAGGCGCGTTCGTGGGCGGCGCGATCATGCCGGGGCTGGGGCTGATGCAACGCGCGCTGCACGAACAGACCGCGTCGCTGCCCGATGCGGTGGGCGAGTACGTGGACTACCCGAAGCAGACGGTGGACGCGATCACCTCCGGTTGCGCGCACGCGCAGGCCGGGGCGGTGGAGCGGCTGTATTACCTGCACCGTCACAACTACCCCGACCTGCTGTGCATCATCTCGGGCGGCGCGGCGCGCACGCTCGCGCCCAGGCTCACGATCGAATACCGCTACCAGGGCGATCTCGTCCTCGAGGGCCTGTACCGGATCGCCGAGGCCGGCTGAGCGCGCGCCGCGCTCGCGTCGCGCCCTGCGCCCGCGCCGCCGCCCACGCACCCGCCACC
>DATCZK010000103.1:0-7401 GCA_036525975.1 Burkholderiaceae bacterium
CGAACATCCAGGCAAGCGCCTGACGTCGCGCCGCGCCGGCCGGCGCGGCAAACAGTGCGCCGCAAGGCGCACGAAAAGAGTCGCAGAACCGAAACGCCGGGTTAAGCCCGGCGTTGTCGCGTTGCAACGGCGCTGATCGCCTCGGGTCACCCCGCGGCCTGCGCCGGAGCGCCGGCGGGCGCCTTGCGGACCCCGCTGGAGGCGGGGAACGTCTGCGCCAGTACGCAGATCGTCCACGCCAGCCGCGCCGACCACATCGTGTGGCTCGCGAAGTGGGCGCCGCGCGCCAGCTGACCGAAACCGTAGAGCGCGCCGAGCGCCGCCACCGTCGCGAACGCGAGCCGCGCGCGGCCCGGCCACACCGGCCGCTAGAGGAAATAGAGCCCGAAGAAGGCGAAGGCGCTCACCGCGTGCCCCGACGGGAAGCAGTGCCCGGGCCCCCCGTCGCCGGTGCCGGGCAACCCGTGGGGCACGTACGCGGCCGTGCCGCCGAATTCGGCCAGGTCCCAGGGGCAGCTGCTCAGGCTCAGCCGCTTGAGCGCGGGCAATAGCGCGAGCGCGATCACGGCGAACCAGTAAGCGCGCTGCGCTCGGGCGGGTGCCCCGGCCGACGAGCGGAACAGATCGGCGGCGAGAACCACCAGCGCCAGCGCGGCCAGGGCGCGCCCGCCGGCATGGAGCACGGTGTGGAACAGGTGGTCGTGCGAGGTCTTCTGGCGCGCGTGTTCGACCAGCGTCGCGCGCATGCAGGCGTCGCCGACGCCTGTTCCCTTCGCAAGGCCTCGCGACCACCACATCACCATCGGCACCTTCGTCTGCTCGTCGGGGCCGATCGCCCACGGAACGCCGTGCAGGAAGAGCCCCTTCTCGCCCAGCGACTCGCCGTGGTCCGAGACGTAGAGCAGCACCGAGTCGACCTTGTCGGCGTGCGCGGCGAGCTTCGCGATCGTGCTCGCGAGCAGGTGGTCGGTGTAGAGGATCGCGTTGTCGTAGGCGTTCACGATCTCCTCGACGCTGCAGCGTCGCAGGTCGTCGTCGCGGCACTCGGGAAGGTGGCGCGCGAACGCCGGGGGGGGGTAACGCCGGAAGTACGAGGGGCCGTGGTTGCCCGGCTGGTGAAGGACCATCAGTTGCGCGCCTTTCGCGGATTCGAGCCGCTGGTCCAGGTCGTGGATCAGCCCTTCGTCGAGGCAGCGCCCGTCCTGGCACAGACCCGGCGCGTTGACGGCGGAAACGGTGTCGTTGGGCAAGCCGTCGCACACCCCCTTGCAGCCCGACTGGTTGTCGCGCCAGTGAACCGCGACGCCGGCGCGCGCGAGCACGTGCAGCAGCGATTCGCTGCCGCGGATCCGCGCCTCGCTGCAATCGCGCCGGCCCACCGGCGCGAACATGCACGGCAGCGACACCTCGGTGTTGGTGCCGCAGCTGCGCACGTCGCTGAAGTTGACCACCCCGAGCCGCTCGCGTTGCGGGGTGGTCTGGCGCGCGCAGCCGTTCAGGCCCCAGTTCGCGGCGCGGGCCGTTTCGCCCACCACGACCACGAGCACCAGCGGTTTGGCACACACCCGCTGAGCAGACGCTTCGCCTGCGCGACGACGGGCAAGGCGTGTCGGAGGCGCGCAGGATCGAACTTCAGACGGCAATCAGCGCTCAGGCCTACGACGGCGTGACCGGCCTTGGGCTCACGCTGGCCGACCGCGTGGCGCGCGCACACGACGGCGAACTGCGCCTGCCCCCGGCGCAAAACGGCTTTGCCGTGGAGCTCGACCTCGGCACCCCGCCCAGCGCAGCTTAGGAGACGTTCCCGCGCGCTGAGCGTTGCGCTGCGCACGGGCTCCTGCGAATTGTCGTTCGCGCCGCAGGCCAAAGTTGATTCAATACGGCTAAGTCCCTCTAATACGACGATACATCCACCGATGGGAGGCTGCAATGAAACACCTGGACCGAGCCGCCATTTTCACCTTTGTCGCCGCGCTCACGTGCATGGCAACCGTGCCCGCCGCAGCGGCCGAGACCGAATCTTCTATCGCCCGAGGCGGGCGCCTGTACGACAAGTGGTGGGGCGAGAACAAGGCGGCCAAACCGGCAGCGATGCACCCCGCCTACCCCGTCAAAGGCGGCAAGTACGCCGACGCGAACTCCTGGCGCTGCAAGGAATGCCATGGCTGGGACTACCAGGGCAAGGACGGCGCCTACGCCAAGGGCTCGCACGCCACGGGCATCAAGGGCATTGCCGGCGCGGCCGGAAAGGATCCGGCGGCGATCGGCTCGCTGCTGCGCGACAAGACCCACGGCTACAGCGAGGCACAGTTGAGCGCGCGCGACGTGCAGGACCTGGCGCTGTTCGTGTCGAAAGGCCAGAGCCACGCGGGCAAGTACCTGGGGGCCGACAACAAGGCGAAGGGCGACGCCGGCAGGGGCGAGGCCTACTTCAACACCTTGTGCGCCGGCTGCCACGGGGTGGACGGCAAGAAGGTGAAGGACGCGCCGCCGCTGGGGTCGGTGGCGGGCAACGGCTCCGAGATGCTGCACAAGGTGATGAACGGGCAGCCGGGAGAGAGCATGCCGGCCTTGCGCGCGCTGGACGGCCAGATCGCCGCCGATCTGGCGGCGTACCTGGTCGGGTTGCCCAAGTGATCGCGTGATTCGTGACCGTCTCGCGCGTCGGGCTGGCGCTGCTCGTGGCGGGCAGCGCCCTTCTAGGGGTGATTCTTTGGGGCGGATTCAATACCGCCCTTGAGCTCACCAATTCGATGGCCTTTTGCATCTCGTGTCACGAGATGAAGGACAACGTCTACCAGGAATACGTCAAGAGCCCGCACTACGCCAACGCGTCCGGCGTGCGCGCCACCTGCCCCGACTGCCACGTGCCCCGCGAGTGGTTTCCGAAGGTCGTGCGAAAGATCCGCGCGACCAACGAGCTGTTTCACCACCTTCGCGGCACGATCGACACGCCGGAGAAATTCGAGGCCAAGCGCGCGGAGCTGGCCGAGCACGTCTGGGCCACGATGAAGGCCAACGACTCGCACGAGTGCCGCAACTGCCACAGCTGGGAAGCCATGGACCTCCACAAGCAGACGCAGCGCGCGCAGGAGAAGATGGAGAAAGGCCGCAAGGACGGCAAGACCTGCATCGAGTGCCACAAGGGCGTCGCCCACAAGCTTCCGCCCGGGGACGACTGATCGCGGCCGAGCCGCGGCGCGATGCGCGCCTTGGGGCAGCGCATCGCGGCCCGGCGGGTTACCGTCACATGTTCTCGATCATCACCTGCCCGAAGCCCGAGCACGACACCTTGGTGGCGCCGTCGAGCAACCGGGCGAAGTCGTAGGTGACCTTCTTCGAGAGGATCGCCTTCTCCATCGAGCTGATGATCAGGTCGGCCGCTTCGAGCCAACCCATGTGGCGCAGCATCATCTCGGCCGAGAGGATCTCGGAACCGGGGTTCACGTAATCCTTGCCGGCGTACTTGGGCGCCGTGCCGTGGGTGGCCTCGAACATCGCGACCGAGTCGGACAGGTTCGCGCCCGGCGCGATGCCGATTCCGCCCACCTGCGCGGCGAGCGCGTCGGAGACGTAGTCGCCGTTCAAGTTGAGCGTGGCGATCACGCTGTACTCGGCCGGGCGCAGCAGGATCTGCTGCAGGAAGGCGTCGGCGATCACGTCCTTGACGACGATGTCCTTGCCCGATTTCGGGTTCCTGAAGCTCATCCACGGGCCGCCGTCCAGGAGCTTGGCGCCGAATTCCTTCTCGGCGAGCTCGTAGCCCCAGTCGCGGAACGCGCCTTCGGTGAACTTCTGGATGTTGCCCTTGTGCACGAGCGTAACCGAGGGCTTGTCGTTGTCGATGGCGTACTGGAACGCCTTGCGAACCAGCCGCGAGGTGCCCTCGCGCGAGACCGGCTTGATGCCGATCCCGGAAGTGTCGGGGAAGCGGATCTTCTTGACCCCCATTTCCTTGCGCAGGAACTCGATCACCTTCTTGGCGCCCTCGGTCTCGGCCGCCCACTCGATGCCGGCGTAGATGTCCTCGGAGTTCTCGCGGAAGATCACCATGTCGGTCTTCTCGGGCTCCTTCACCGGCGATGGCACGCCCTTGAACCAGCGCACCGGGCGCAGGCACACGTACAGGTCGAGCTGCTGGCGCAGCGCCACGTTGAGCGAGCGGATCCCCCCGCCCACCGGCGTCGTGAGCGGGCCCTTGATCGAGACGACGTACTCCTTGAGGATGTCCAGCGTTTCGTCGGGCAGCCAGACGTCCGGGCCGTAGACCTTGGTGGACTTCTCGCCGGCGTAGATCTCCATCCAGTGGATCTTCTTCTTCCCGCCGTAGGCCTTGGCCACTGCAGCATCGACCACCTTGATCATCACCGGGGTGATGTCGAGCCCGGTGCCGTCGCCCTCGATGTAGGGGATGATCGGGTTGTCCGGTACCTGCAGGGAAAAGTCGGCATTTACCTTGATCTTCTGTCCGCCGGCCGGGATCTTGACGTGTTCGTACATTCTTTATCTCCTGATTGGAGGCATTCGCGTGGTTGTTCGATGGCCCCGATTATGCCCGAAAGCTCCCGGCAAACCCCGATGCTGCCTTGCACAACCGGGTCCCCGTTCGATCACGCGCGGGCCTTGTCAACGCGCCGCGGCGAGGCGCGTTATTGGGTGCGGCCAGATGGCCCATCACCTGATCGAAGCCTACGAGGAATTCATGAGCAAACTGATCGCTATGCTGATTGCCGCTGCCTTCGCCACCGGCGCCGCCTACGCTGCGGACGACAAGAAGGACGACAAGAAAGACGGCAAGAAACCGGTCGCCGCCGCCAAGAAAGACGCGAAGAAAGACGCGAAGAAGGAAGAGAAGAAGGAAGAGGCGAAGAAGTAATTCGCCTTCCGGATTCGCCGCGACTGGGGGCAGGGGCAACCCTGCCCTTTTCGTTTTCGGCCGCAGCCTACACAATCGGCCCATGCCCCGCACGCTTGCCCGCCCGCTCGCCCGATCTTTTGCCGGCTGCCTCGCCGGCTTTCCCGCACTCGTGCACCGACTTGCCGCGGCCGCGACGCTCGCCGCTCTGGGCGCCGTGCCCGCAACCGGCTCGGCGCAGGCGCCGGGCGGCCCCCAGCCGCGGTTGCCCGCCGTGGAGATCGCCGCCGGCATTCACCTGATCAAGGCCGAGGTCGCCGCCGACAACGCCACCCGCATGCGCGGGCTGATGTTTCGCGAGCGCCTGGGCCCCAACGAGGGAATGCTGTTCGTGTTCGAGGAAAAGGCACGGCAGTGCTTCTGGATGCGAAACACGCTGATTGCGCTGTCGATCGCGTTCATCGACGACGACGGATCGGTCGCGAACATCGCCGACATGCAACCCCGCAGCGACGACAGCCACTGCTCCGCGCGCCCGGTGCGCTACGCGCTCGAAATGGAGCAGGGCTGGTTCGCCAAGCGCGGCGTGGCGGCCGGGAGCCGCCTGCGCGGCCCGCAGGGCCTGTTCGCGCCGCGTTGAGCCGGCGGTCGCGCCGCGGCGTCGTCAGCCTGGGACGAAGGCGCGACCGGTCGGCGTCGTCCGCCTGGGACGATGGCGCGACCGGTCGGCGGCGTCAGCCTGGGGCGGCGGCGCGACCCGTCGGCGTCAGGCCTGGTTCTCGGCGACGTAGATCTCCACGCGACGGTTCTTCGCGCGCCCGGCTTCGCTCGAGTTGTCGGCCACCGGCTGGCTCGATCCGCGCCCTTCGATCGCGATCCGCCTCGAGTCGACGCCGCGCGAGATCAGGTAGTCGCGCACGGCCGAGGCGCGCTCCACCGACAGCGGCCGATTGATCGCATCGGACCCGGTGCTGTCGGTGTGGCCGATCACCGTGACCGTGGTCACCGGATAGGTGTTGAGGTTCTGCGCGAAGCGGTCGAGCACCGGCTTGAAGCCGGGCTGGATTTCGGCGCGCCCGACGTCGAACGAGAGGTCGCTCGGCACGTCGAGCTTGAGCCGGTTGTCGGCCGTCTTCGTCACCTGCACGCCGGTGCCCTGCGAGCTGGTTTCCATCGCGCGCTTCTGGTCTTCCATCCGGCGCGACCAGACGTAACCGCCCACCGCGCCGGCCGCGCCGCCGATGACCGCGCCGCGCACCGCGCCCCGGCTCCCGCCCGTGAGGCCGCCCAGCACCGCGCCCGCGGCCGCGCCGATGCCGGCGCCCTTGGCGACCGTTTCCTGCCGTTCGGTCATTCGCGTGCCGGCGCACCCGCCCAGCGCGATCGCCGCGGCGACCGCTGCGGCAATCGCCGCGCTCCGGACTCTGTTGCTGTTCATGGCTCGATCTCCTTGCATGCGTTCCGGATTCGAACGCCGGCGCATCGCGCGGCCCCCGAAAGCCCGGCCCGGGTCCGGCGCTTCGCCCGACCGCGATCCGGGGCCTCGCGGGGCCCCTGGGTCAGCCGAAGTTCTTCGCGGCGAACTCCCAGTTCGCGAGGCTGTTGAGGAAGGTCTCGACGAACTTGGGGCGCGCGTTGCGGTAGTCAACGTAGTAAGCGTGCTCCCAGACGTCGATCGTGAGCAGCGCCTTGTCGGCCGTGGTGAGCGGCGTCGCGGCGTTGCTCGTGTTCACGATGTCGACCGAACCGTCGGCTTTCTTCACCAACCAGGTCCAGCCGGAACCGAAATTGCCCACCGCGCTCTTCGTGAACGCCTCCTTGAACGCGGCGAACGAACCCCACTTGGCGCCGATCGCGTCGCCGAGCGCGCCCTTGGGCTCGCCGCCGCCGCCCGGCTTCATGCTGTTCCAGAAGAACGTGTGATTCCAAACCTGCGCGGAGTTGTTGAAGATTCCGCCCGAGCTCTTCTTCACGATGTCCTCGAGCGACGCGTTCTCGAATTCGCCGCCCTTGATCAGGTTGTTGAGGTTCGTGACGTAGGCCTGGTGGTGCTTGCCGTAGTGATACTCGAAAGTCTCCTTCGAGATGTGCGGTGCGAGCGCATCCATTGCGTAGGGAAGCGGGGGCAGCGTGTGTTCCATGAGTGTCCTTTGGGCTGGTTCTTGGTGGGTGCTTCGATCGATCGATCATTGTAGCAGAAAAAAGGTTTTGGGCAAAACAATCACCCACGCCTTCCGGTGACCTTCACATCCAGCGCCCCGGATGCGAGGCGCACTCCGAGCGACTCGGCGGCGCCCACCTCGGAGGCGGCGCGCACGACCTCGCCGCCGGCGCGGGTGACGATCGCGTAGCCGCGCTCGAGCACCGCCTGCGGGCTGACCAGGTCGAGTTCCTGGCCGAGGGCCGCAACTCGCGCGCCGGCGCTGGCGGCGAACACCCGCTGCGCGCGCAGCATCCGATCGGCGAGCGCGGCAACCTGCGCGGCGTGCCGCTCGAGCCGGGGCGGGCGCAGTCGCGCGCCCAGCCGGGCGAGCCTCTCGTCGGCG
>DATCZK010000104.1:0-8365 GCA_036525975.1 Burkholderiaceae bacterium
GCCGCGCCCTGCCCGGCCGCGCCCTGCCCGGCCGCGCCGCCCGCCTCCTCGGCCGCGCGCAGCGCCCTGTACACCCGCTCGGGCGTGAACGGCAGCTCGCGGATCCGCACGCCGGTGGCGTTCTCGATCGCGTTCGCCACCGCGGCGGCGATGCAGATCGCCGGCGCCTCGCCCACGCCCTTGGCGCCCTTGGGCCCCTCGCCGTCCATCGTCTCGATGAAGTGCACGTCCATCTCCGGGATCTCGGGGGCGGTCACGAGCTTGTAGTCGCGAAAGGCCGGGTTCTTCAGCACGCCCTCCTCGATCAGCATCTCCTCGGTGAGCGCGTAGCCCTGGCCCATCACGATCCCGCCCTCGACCTGCCCCTCGATGCCCAGGCGGTTGAGCACGCGCCCGACGTCGTGCGCGCCGGTGACCTTGAGCAGGCGCACGATTCCGGTCTCGCGGTCGACCTCCACCTCGCACACCTGCGTGGCCCAGGCGTAGGCGGCCGACACGTCGCCCCTGAACTCGCGGTCCTGGTGCCTGGACGGCGGCTCGTAGTAGTAGGTGGTCATCACCAGTTCGGCGCGCTCGCTGAAGTGCAGCGCGCGCAGCAGGCGCGCGAGCGAGAGCAGCGCCTCGCCGCCCGCGGCGTCCACGATCTGCCCGCCGCGCAGGTCGAGCGTCTCGGGCGCTCGCTCGAGCTGCGCGGCCGCGGCCGAGAGGATCTTCTCGCGCGCCTTGCGCGCGGCGCCGATCGCGGAGTTGCCGGCGATGAAGGTGGTGCGGCTCGCGTGCACGCCCACGTCCCAGGGCGTGATCTCGGTGTCGTTGTTCACCACCCGCACCGCGCTCATCGGCAGGCCGAGCTCCTCGCACACCAGCTGCGCGAGCACCGTCTCGGAGCCCTGCCCGATCTCGGAGGCGCCGGTGATCAGCGTGACCGAGCCGAAGTCGTCGAGTTTCAGGATCGTGCCGCACCCGTCGGAGGGGTAGATCTTCGCGCCGCCGCCCACGTGCAGCATCGAAGCGATGCCCACGCCGCGCTTCACGCCGCCGGGCGCCGCACGCTCGGCCGCGTAGCGCTTGCGCTTGGCAACGTATTGGCTGTGCCCGGCGGCGGTGGCGAGGCACTGCTTGAGGCCGCAGGTCTTGAAGTGCATGCCCTGCGGCGTGACCTCGCCCGGATCCTGCGCGTTGCGAAGCCTGAACTCGAGCGGGTCGATGCCCAGCGCGTCGGCCATCTCGTCCATCTGCTGCTCGACCGCGAAGGTGGCCTGCAGGTTGCCGTAGCCGCGGAACGACCCGGCGTAGGGGTTGTTCGTGTACACCGCCGTGGTGTGGTACTTGCAGTGCGGCACGCGATAGAGCGAGGAAATCGTCTGCATCATCACGAACGGGGTGGTCGCCCCCCACGAGGTGTAGGCGCCGTTGTCGTGCAGCGTTTCCACCTCGCGGAAGGTGAGCGTGCCGTCGCGCTTGCACCCGCTGCGCAGGCGCAGGATCACCGGCTGGCGCGTGGGCGAAGCCAGGAACTCCTCCTCGCGCGTGAACACCAGCTTCACCGGCCTGTGCGTCTTGCGCGCGAGGAACACGCAGATCGGCTCGAACGGATAGATGTCGAGCTTGCTGCCGAAGCCGCCGCCGATCGGCGGCTGGATGATGCGGATGCGCCCGGGGTCCATGTTCAGGATCTCGGCGAACTCGCGCTTGTGCAGGAACGGCACCTGCGTGTTCGAGTACATCAGCAGGTTGCCCGAGGGCTCGAACTCCGCGATGATCCCCGACACGCCCATGCAGCAGTGCGTGACGTAGTGCAGGCGAAACGTGCCCTCGACCACGACGTCGGATTCGCGCTCGCCCTGCGCGAGATCGCCCTGCGCGTAGTCGAAGGTCATCGCCACGTTGTCGGCGCGCCCCGCGTAGGCCACGAGCGCCGCGAGCGGGTCGGGTTTGGCGCCCGCCTTCGGGGCGCCGTCGCCCTGGGGGCGGATCGGCGGGTGGATCAGCGGCGCGTCGGCATCGAGCGCGCGCCGCGGGTCGGTGAGCGTGGGCAGGTCCTCGTAGACCACGTCGATCAGCGCGAGCGCCTGCTCGGCGATCTCGGCAGAGTCGGCGGCCACCGCGGCGATCTCGTCGCGAAGGCTGCGCACGCGCCCCTTCTTGAGCGGCAGGTGGTCCTTGGCCACGCCGATCGGGCGCTGGTCGGGCACGTCGTCGGCGGTGATCACGGCGTGCACGCCGTCGAGCGCGCGCGCGCGCGACGTGTCGATGCTGACGATTCGCGCGTGCACCCGGCTCGAGCGAAGGATCTTCGCGTGCAGCTGCCCCGGCACGTCGAGGTCGTGGATGTACCGGGTCGCGCCGCTCGCCTTCTGCGGCGCGTCGAGCTTGGCGATGCGCTGCCCGATCAGCGAGCGCGGTGCGGTCTGGGTGGGAGCGGCCGTTCTCATGGTTTCGGCTCCTGGGGCGCATCGCCCGCGGCCGCTGCTTCGATCGCGTCGATGATCTTCACGTAGCCGGTGCAGCGGCACAGGTTGCCTTCGATCCCGCGGGCGATGCGCTCGCGGCTCGGGTGCGGGTCGTGCCGCAGCATGTCGGTGGCCTGAACGACCATGCCCGGCGTGCAGAAGCCGCACTGCACCGCGCCGGCGTCCACGAAGGCCTTCTGCACCCTCGCGCCCACCGGGTCGTCGGCCAGGCCCTCGATCGTCGTGATGCTTCGGCCGTCGCAGTCGACCGCGAACAGCAGGCAGGCGTTGGCCGACTCGCCGTCGAGCAGGATCGAGCACGCGCCGCACTCGCCCTCGCCGCAGCCGTACTTCGTGCCGGTGAGCCCGAGGTCGTCGCGCAGCATCTCGAGCGCGCTCGCGGTGTTCGTGACGCGGGCGTGGGTTGCCACGCCGTTGAGGCGAAAGCCGATCGTGGTTCTATCCGACATCTTTGAGCAACCTCCTAGTCATGTTCTCGACCATCTCGGCGCGGTACCACTGCGAGGCGCGCACGTCGGAGATGGGGTGCACCTCTTCGCGCGCGGCGCGCGCGGCGGCGTCGATCGTGGCGGCGTCGAGCGCGCGGCCCTCGAGCGCGGCCTCCGTGGCGCGGCCGCGCAGCGGCGTGGGGCCCACCGCACCGAACGCGACGCGCACGCCGCGCACGATCCCTTCGCCAAGCGTACCGGCGATCGCGATCGAGATCGCCGAGATGTCGAGCGCGGGGCGCGTGCCGAACTTGTGGAAGCGCCCGAACGCGCCGGGCCCCGGCCCGGGAACGCTCACCGCGACCAGCAGCTCGTCGGGCGCGCGCACGGTGCGCCCCGGGCCGGTGAAGAAGTCTTCCAGCGCCACCGCGCGGGTGGCGAGCGCGCCGGCGCGGTACGCGGCGAGCTCCACGCTCGCGCCGAGCGCGAGCAGCGGCACGATCGTGTCGCCCGCGGGCGATGCGTTGCAGATGTTGCCGCCGACCGTCGCGGTGTTTCGGATCTGCGCGCTCGCGAAGTGATCGATCGACTCGAGCAGCAGCGGCAGTTGCGCCCTGGCGAGCGGATCGCGCGCGAGCGCGGCGAGCGTGGTCGCCGCGCCGATGCGCAACCCGCCGTTGGCCTCGCTCACCCCGTGCATCGCGCCGATGCGGCGCACGCTGAGCAGCGCCGGGGCGATCTTCACGCGCCCCGCCCGGCTCTGCGGCATCAGGTCGGTGCCGCCGGCGAGCAGCGTGACCGAGCCCGCCGCCAGCAGCCGCGCCGCCTCCTCCACGGTTTCGGGTGCGCTGTAGTTGCTCGTCGCTTCCACCATGTCGTGCTTCCCCCGCGAGATCAGAACCGGATCGGCTCGCTGTAGCGGCCGAACACCCCGACCAGCTCGCGCGTGATCTCGCCCACGCTGGCGTAGGCCTTCACCGCCTCGACGATCGCCGGCATCACGTTGTCGGTGCCGCGCGCGTGGGCGGCAACGCGAGCCAGCGCGGCGCGCACCTTCGCCTCGTCGCGCGCCGCGCGCACCCCGTCGAGGCTGCGCACCTGCGCCTTCGCGCCGGCGTCGTCGTAGGGGTGGAATTCCATCTCGCGCACCGGCTCGTCTTCCATCCGGTAGCGGTTCACGCCCACCTTGGGGAAGGCGCCGCTGTCGATCTCCACCTGCCGGCGATACGCCTGCTCGGACACCTTGGCCTGGATGTAGCCCTCGGAGATCAGCTTGACGATGCCGCCCGCGGCGTCGACCTCGGCGATCTCGCGCGCGATCTCGTCGCGCATCTGGTTGGTGAGCGTCTCCACGTAGAACGAGCCGCCGAGCGGGTCGACCGTGTCGGTGAGCCCCATCTCCTCGATCAGCAGCTGCATCGTGCGCAGCGACACGCGCTGCGCGTACTCGCTCGGGATCGTGTAGGCCTCGTCGTAGCAGCAAAGCGCCATCGTCTGCGCGCCCGACAGCGCCGAGATCAGCGCGTAGTAGGCGCCGCGCACGATGTTCAGCTCGGGCTGCTCGAAGGTGAGCCCGCCGCCGCCGCCGCCCGCGATCATCCGCAGCCACATCGAGCCGGGATCCTTCGCGCCGTACTGCTCGCGCACGATCTTCGCCCACAGCCCGCGCCCGGCGCGGAACTTGCACACCTGCTCGAAGATGTTGCCGAAGATGTTGAAGTTGAACGACAGCCGCCCGGCGAACTCGTCCACCGGCACGCCGCGCGCGATCACCTCGTCGGCATAGGCGCGCGCGATGCAAAACGCGTAGGCCATCTCCTGCGCCGGCGTCGCACCCGACTCGCGGATGTGGTAGCCGCACACCGACACCGGGCTGTACTTCGGCGCGTGCTTGGCGCAGTACTCGATCGTGTCGCCCACCAGGCGGATCGACGGGGCCACCGGGAACACCCAGGTGCCGCGCCCGACGAACTCCTTGAGGATGTCGTTTTGCGCGGTGCCGCGCAGCTTGGCGAGGTCGTAGCCGCGCTTCTCGGCCATCGCCAGGTACATCGCGATCAGCGTGGCGGCCGCGCCGTTGATCGTGAGCGAGACGGTGATCGCCTCGAGGTCGATGCCGTCGAACGCGATCTCGAAGTCGCGCAGCGTGTCGACCGCCATGCCCACCCGGCCCACCTCGCCCTCGGCGACCGGGTCGTCCGAGTCGATCCCGCACTGGGTGGGCAGGTCGAAGGCCACGTTCAGCCCGGTCTGACCGTTCTCGATCAGGTACTTGAAGCGCGCGTTGGTGTCGGCCGCGTTCGCGAAGCCGGTGTACTGGCGCATCGTCCACGGCCGCTTGCGGTACATCAGCGGGTGGATGCCGCGGGTGAACGGGTACTCTCCCGGCGCGCCGAGCATCGACAGCCCGCCGCTCGCCTCCACGTCGCCCGCCGTGTAGAGCGGCTTGATCTCGATGCCGGATTCGTTGCGCACGGCGCGCCCGGCGCCCTGCACCACCTGGTCGTCTCGTTTCATTTCGCGTTCGCCTCTATGAACTGGCAGATATCCTCGAGCCGCGCGCCGCTCTGGAACACGCCGCGAAAACCGAGCGCGCGCAGCGCGTCGTGATCGTGCGTGGGGAGGTTCCCGCCGATGATCCAGAGCTTCTCGCCGAACCCGGCCTCCTCGAGCAGCGGCTTGAGCCGCTCGCAGAACTGCAGGTGCGACCCCGCCATGCTCGAGAGCGCGATCACGTCGGCGTCGGCCTTGCGCGCGGCCTCCACCACCTGCTCGGGCGTCTGCCGCAGCCCGGTGTAGGTCACCTCGAAGCCGGCGGCCATCATCGCACGCGCCACCACCTTCGCCCCCTGGTCGTGGCCGTCGAGCCCCGGCTTGGCCAGCACGATCCGGATCTTGCGACTCCCGCTCACGATGCCCTCCTGCGCGCGATGCCTGCGTTGCGTCTCCCGGCGGCGAATCCGCCGGGCTCGAGTTCGTGTTTCACCCGCACACCTCCTTCGCCACGACCAGCTTGAGGATCTCGCTGGTGCCGCCCCCGATCAGCGTGAAGCGCACGTCGCGCAGGTAGCGCTGCACCGGGTATTCCATCGCGAATCCGTACGAAGCGAACACGCGCGCCGCCTGGTCGCAGATCGCGGCGGCCGCCTCGGTGGCGAAGAGCTTGGCCATCGCCGCCTCCTTGTGGTGAGGCCGGCCCGCGCCGTGCAGCCAGGCCGCGTAGCGCACCAGCTGCGTGGCGGCCTCGAGCTCGGTGGCCATCTCGGCGAGCTTGAGCTGGATCGCCTGGAAGCGCCCGATCGGCTTGCCGAACTGCTTGCGCTCGCCCGCGTACGCGATCGACGCGGCCAGCGCCCCGCGCGCCGCGCCGAGCGCCATCGCGCCGGTGATGATGCGGATCTCGGCCAGCGTCTTTCGCAGGTGCGCCTCGCCGTCGCCCTCCTCGCGCGAGAGCCGGTGGGTGTCGGGCACGAAGCACTGGTCGAAGGACAGCTCCGAGGTGGGCAGCGCGCGCACCCCCATCTTGTGGATCGGGCGCCCGGGCACGACGCCCTCGAAGTCCTTCTCCACCAGGAAGATCGTGAGCTTGCGCTCCTCGCCCGCGCGCGCGAACACGGTGAAGAAGTCGGCCACCGGCGCGGCCGTCACCCAGGTCTTGCGCCCCGAGATCCGGTAGCCGCCGTCGACCTTGCGCGCGGTGGTGGCGATGCTCGCCAGGTCCGAGCCGGCGTCGGGCTCGGTCATGCAGATCGCGCCGATCCGCTCCCCGCGCATCGCCGGCTTGAACAGCCGCTCGACGATGTCCTCGTTGCCCAGCATCTGCAGGAACTTGGTGCCCATCAGCGACTGCATCGCGGCGGCGCCGGCCACCGACATCGACCCGCGCGCGATCTCCTCGAGCGCGATCGCGAATTCGAGCAGGCCCATGCCGCTGCCGCCCGCCTCCTCGGGGTAGCGCATGCCGAACAGGCCGAGCGCGCCGAGTTCGCCGATCAGCGCGCGCGGATACTCGGCGGCCTCGTCGAGCGCCTCGGCCTGCGGCGCGATCCGCTCGTCGCAAAAGCGCGCGAAGGCGTCGCGCACCGCGCGCTGCTCCTGGCTCAGCTCGAAGTCCATGGCCCGCTCAGTCGTCGCCGCCGGCCGGCGCGGTGAACCCGTACTTCTCGCGGGCCGCCTCGATCGAGATCACCCCGTCGCGCACCTCGCGCGCGAGCACCCCGCGGTCGCGCCGGGCCGGGTCGCCGTAGCCGCCGCCGCCCCCGGCCTGCTGGTGGTAGACGGTGCCGCGCGGCACGCCGGTGATCAGGTCCTTGTTCTTCGGCACGACCACGGAGCCGTCGGGGTAGGTGAGCCGGATGAAGTTGAGCGTGCCCTCGCCGCCGCCGAACAGGCCGAAGGCCGGCTCGAAGTCGCCGTCGCCGAAGGTGACGAGCTGGGTGTCTTCCGAGCCGATCTCGAACACCGTCTCCACGCCCAGGCCTCCGCGCCACTGACCGGGCCCGGCCGAGTCCGACAGGTACTCGTGGCGAATCAGCCGGTGCGGCGTCTGCTGCTCGAACATCTCGTAGTCCTGGTCGAGCACGCCGCCAGAGGCGTCGATCATCCCGATGTGGTCGTAGCCGTCGGTGCCGCGCATCGCGCCCGAGCCGCCCTTGAGCCCCATGAAGCCGATGTCGACGTAGGTCTCGCCGTTGCCCGGATCGGTGCCGGTGGTGAGCGAGCACAGCAGGTTGTTCCACCCGGCCGTGACGCGATCGGGCATCGCCGGCGCGAGCGCGCGGATGATCGCGTCGGCGTTGGGCGGGCAAAGGTGGTTGCCGAAGGTCGTGGCCTTCGGGTAGGCGGCGTTGAGGATCGTGCCCTCGGGAATCACGATCTCGATCGGCTGCACCATGCCCTCGTTGTGGGGGATGTCGGGGTTCACCATCTGCAGCAGCGTGAGGATCGTTGCCGAGGCCGACGAGGTGAAGGTGCCGTTCACGAAGCCGTTGGTCTGCGCGTCGGTGCGCGAGTAGTCGAACCGGATCGACTCGTCGGCCACCTCGATGTCGACCCGGATCGTGAAGCGGCTGCCCTCGTGGCGCCCGTCGTAGTAGACCTCGCCCTCGCCGCTGTAGCGCCCGTTGGGGATGCGGCCGATCTCGGCCTGCATCATCCGGCGGGTGGCCTCGAACAGCGCGAGCTTGTGCGACTCGAAGCTCTCGAGCCCGTACTTGCCGAGCAGCTCCAGCATGCGCCGCTCGCCCACCGTGCACGCGCCGATCTGGGCCTTCATGTCGTGCTGCACGATGTCCAGGCGGATGTTGGCGAAGATCAGGTTCCAGACGTCTTTGCGCAGCTTGCCGCGCTCGTAGACCTTCACCGGCGGGATCCGAAGCGCCTCCTGCCAGACCTCGACCGCGTTCGGGTTGTAGCCGCCGCGCACGTTGCCGCCGATGTCCGCCTGGTGCCCCTTGACCGCCG
>DATCZK010000105.1:0-33698 GCA_036525975.1 Burkholderiaceae bacterium
CGGGTTCATCGTCATGTTGCCCCACAGCTTGATCCAGACCTCGCGCTCGATCCGCTCGCTCGGCTCGACCTCGAACCGCCCGGCGCGCAGCAGCGCGGCCACCGACTCGAGCCGCGCGGTGCGCGCGCCGCCCGGCTCGCCCAGGATCAGCCGCTCGCCGAGGCCGTGCACGACCACGCCCGGCTGCGGGCTCGACGCCGCGAAGTGCACGACGCAGCCGAGCACGCGTTCGGGCGGGATGGCGCGCGCGATCGCTCCGGTGGGGTCGCAGGCCTCGAGCCGGGTGCCGCGCCAGCGCGGGGCGAGGCCGCTGAAGAACCACCAGGGGATGCCGTTCATCGCGCTGACCACGACCGTCTCGGGCCCGATCAGCGGCCCGATCGTGCCGGCCACCGACGCGATCGACGTCGTCTTCACCGACACGATCACCACGTCCTGCGCGCCGATCGACTCGGGCCGCTCGTGCGCGTCGATCGCAACCGTGGTGCGGCGCTCGCCCTCGACCAGCGTGAGGCCCGCGGCGCGCACCGCCTGCAGCGTCGCGCCGCGCGCGAGCGCCGCCACGCGCTGGCCCGAGGCCGCGATTCTCGCCGCGATCATGCCCCCGACCGCGCCCAGGCCGACCACGCACGCCTTCATCGTGTTCGATTCGATCGGTTCATTGCGGACACCATGATAACCACGCGGCGGCGCGCGCCGCTCAGCCTCGGCGCCCGGCGGCGCGCGCGAGCAGCGCCGCCGCTCCCGGATACCCGCCCGCCTCGATGCAGTACTTGCGGACCTGCGCGCCCCAGGGCTCGCCGCGCGAGAGCGCGCGCAAGAAGGCTTCGCGGTCGCGGATCGCGGTGCCCCCGAGCGCGTGCACGCCGCGCGCGAACAGCGCGTCGGGCAGGCAGCCGCCGCCCGGCCCGACCAGCACCACGCGCTCGGCCGCGGCGCAGGCGGCGAGCACCGAGTCGAGCGTGTCGTTGAGGATCAGCGTCGTGGTCGCGAGCACCTTGTTGCACCGCGCGAGCTCGCGCCGGTCCAGCGTGACGACGAACCCCTCCTTCTCGCCGGCCTTGGCCGGATCGAGCTCGAGCACGACCAGCGACGCGCCGCTCGCGACGATCTGCCGCGTGAGCGGCGGAAACCAGCCCACCATCCCGACGCGGTCGCCCGGCGCCGGCGCGAGCCCCCCGATCGCGTCGCTCGCGGCGGGCGGCTCGTAGCGCGCGAGCCGGAACACGCGCTGCGAGAGCGCGTTGATCGCCGCCAGCCCGAGCGCGCGGCGCAGCGGCTGCGCGCTCGCGTACCCGCGCGCCAGCGCGAGCGACGATGCGCCCGCGAGCGCGGGCGGCTCGCGCGCGAGCGCGCCGAGGGTGCCCTCGAGCAGCACGTAGCTCAATCCGATCGAGCCGTCGTCGAGCTCGAGCGCGCAGAACTCGCCGTCCTTGCGGCCCGGCGTGAACGCGGGCGGCTGGTGCAGCGCGCGCACGGCGGGCGCCCCCAGCGCCTCGCAGGCGCGCTCGATGCCCTCGAGGAGCGCCCGGGTGAAAACGCGCGGCGGCCGCGCCGCTCGCCCCGGCGGGTCAGCCACGCGGATGGTGCCGCGCGTGCAGCGCGCGCAACCGCTCGCGCGCCACGTGCGTGTAGATCGTGGTGGTGGAGATGTCGGCGTGACCGAGCAGCAGCTGCACGACGCGCAGGTCGGCACCGTGGTTGAGCAGGTGGGTCGCGAACGCGTGGCGCAGCGAGTGCGGCGACATCGGCGCGACGACGCCGGCCACGATCGCGTAGCGCTTGATCAGCTTCCAGAACATCTGGCGCGACATCGGCCCGCCGCGCCGCGTGACGAACAGCGCGTCGGAGGCGCGCCGCCCGATCAGCTCGGCGCGCGCGCCCGCGAGGTAGCGCACGATCCACTCGCGCGCCTGCTCGCCGATCGGCACGAGCCGCTCCTTGTCGCCCTTGCCCACCACGCGCACGACCCCTTCGTTGAGGCCCAGCTCCACCGTGCGCAGCGCCACCAGCTCGCTCACGCGCAGACCCGTGGCGTAGAGCAGCTCGAGCATGGCGCGGTCGCGCAACCCGAGCGAGCGCCCCGGATCGGGCGCCGCGAGCAGCGCCTCCACCTGCGCCTCCGACAGCGACTTGGGGAAGCGCGCGGGCTGGCGCGCCGAGCGCAGCTGCGACGTGGGGTCGTCGGCGCGCAGCTTCTGGCGCACGAGCCAGCGGTAGTAGCGCCGGAACACCGCGAGCCTGCGGTTGCCGCTCGCGGGGCGCGAACCGGGGTGGCGCGCGGCGATGTAGGCGAGCAGCTGGTCGGCGCCGGCCCGGGCGAGCCCGACGCCCGCGCCCCCGTCGCCGCCCGCACCGCCGTCGCCGCCGCCGTCGCCGCCCCCGTCGCCGTCGCCGCGCAGCCAGCGCGCGAGCATCAGCAGGTCGCGGCGGTAGGCCGCGAGCGTGTTGCGCGCGAGCCCGTCCTCGAGCAGCAGCGCGTCGCAGAAAGCCTCGACGCTGGCGACGTCGTCGGCGGTCTCGGTTCGCTTGCCGGGTTCGGCGGTGCGCTTGGGCATCGCACCGGATGCTATCGCACGAGCGCCGTCGCGCGAACGCCGTCGCGCCGGCGTCGTTGCAAACGCGCCGCGGCCCGCGCGGCGAGGACGGGGGGCGCCGGGCTGCCGCGCGGCGAGGCCGGGCGGCGCCGGGCTGCCTTGCGGGGAGGCCGGGCGGCGCTGGACTACACTGCGCGCGGTGAACATCCCGGCCCTGCTCTTTCCCGAGATCGCGCTGATCGCGATCGGCTGGGCGCTGTACCGCAGCGGCAAGTTCAGCGACGCGTTCTGGAGCGGCGCCGAGCGCCTCGTGTACTTCGTGCTGTTCCCGGCGCTGCTGTTCGGCGCGCTGGTGCGCAACCCGGTGTCGATCGGCGCGTCGGCGCCGATGCTGCTCGCGGCGCTGGGCGCGTTCGCGGGCGGCGTGGCGGCGGGATTTCTCGCGCGCCCGGCGCTGTCGGCGAGCGAGCTGCGGTTCGCCTCCGGCGTGCAGTGCGCGTTTCGCTTCAACTCGTACATCGCGCTCGCGCTCGCGCTGCGCCTGGGCGGCGACTCGGGGCTCTCGCTCGCGGCGCTGCTGGTCGGGGTGTTCGTGCCGCCGGGCAACGTGGCCGCGGTGTTCGCGCTGGCGCGGCACTCGGGGGCCGGCGTGGCGCGCGAACTGGTGCGCAACCCGCTGGTGATCGCGACCGTGTCGGGGCTCACGGCGAAGGCGCTGGGCCTGCACCTGCCCGAACCGGTGGACGCGACGCTCACGCGCCTGGGGCAGGCCGCGCTCGGGCTCGGGCTGATCCTGGTGGGCGCCGGACTGAGGCTCGAGCGCGGCGCCGCGGCCGACGCCGCCGCCACCCGCGACGGCGTCCTGCTCGCCGCCTGGTTCGGCGCCACCAAGCTGCTGCTGATGCCGCTCGTCGCGCTCGCGCTCGCGCACCTGCTCGCGCTCGACCCGCTGGCGCGCGTGATCGTGGTGCTGTTCTCGGCCGTGCCCCCGGCGCCGGCCGCCTACGTGCTGGCCACGCGCATGGGCGGCGACGGCCGCTTCGTCGCGCTGCTGCTCACCGCCTACATCCTCGCCTCGCTCGCCACGCTTCCGCTGTGGCTTTGGCTCGCGGGCCCCTGAGCGCCGGCCCTCAGAACCGGTACGCGAGCTCGCCGTAGAAGGTGCGCCCGGGCTGGCGGTTGAACACGAAGTACTCGCGGTCGGCGAGGTTGTCGATCGCGAGGCTCACCGAGAGGTGCTTGTCGACGCGGTAGCCGACCTTGGCGCTGACGATGCCGTGCGCGTCGTAGGCGCCGTACACGCCCTGCGCCGTGTTCTGGTTGACGTCGTCGCCCGACGCGAACACGCGGCCCGTGTAGCGATACGACAGCGACCCCTTCCACGCGCCCCGCTCGATCCTCAGCCCGAGCGCCGCCGTCGTGCGCGGCACGTCGGTGAGGTTCTTGCCCACGCTGTCGGGCACCGCGTCGTTGCGCGTGATCTCGTACTTGAACTGGTGGGTGAGCGACCCGAACACCGACAGGCCGTTCACGGCCGTGGGCCAGCTGGCGCTCGCCTCGATGCCGTTCACGTCGGCCTCGGCCGCGTTCTCGGTGCGCGTGAGCGTGGACGAGATGCGGCGGCGGTAGATCAGGTCGCTCAGCCGCTGGCGATAGACGGTGACCGAGGCACGGCCGCCGCCGGCGAAGGTTGCGTCGGCACCGAGCTCGAAGGCGGTGACGCGCTCGGGCACGAGCGTGGGCGAGGCCTCGTTCACCGACACGACGCCGGCCGTGGCGGTGGGCGAGGCCGAGCGCGAGTACAGGTCGAGCAGCGCCGGCGGCCTGAACCCCGAGCCGAGCGAGGCGCGCAGCGACAGCGCCGGGCTCGCCGCCCACACCAGCGCGAGCTTCGGGCTGAAGCGGTCGAAGCTGCGCCTGTCGTAGGTCTGCGCGAAAGCGGGCGCGGTGTGCTGGACGACCTCGCCCCAGGTCTCGAAGCGGTCGTAGCGGGCGCCGAGGTAGGCGGTGAGGTCGTGCTCGAGGTAGTGCTCGCTCTGCACGAACAGCGCCCGGTTCACCGCCGTGCCGCGGCTCTCGGTGCGCAGCGCGCCGCGCGTGGAGTCGTCGCGCCACAGCGCGAGGTCGGCGGTGCTGCGGTCGAGCGAGGCGCGCCCGAGCGCCGCGCCGGTCACGAGCACCCAGTTGCCCGACATCGGTATGCGCAGCGACGCGTCCATGTCCACGCGCTGGTTCGGCTGGTCGGTGTGCTCGCCCGGGCCGTAGTCGTATCCGGCGGCGCCGAACGCCGGCATCACGAAGCGGAAGCGGTGGCGCAGCTGGCCCAGGTTGGCGTTGAGCACCGTTCCGCCCGCGAACCTGTGTTCGAGCCGGGTGAAGAGCCGGATGTCGCGCTCGCTCGAGGGCGTGAAATTGACGAAATTGGACTCGCTCAGCGTGAGCCGGCGGGCGCCGCCGTCGTCGAAGGTGACCGCGCCCGAGTAGACCGGGTTGCCCGCGGCGTCGCGCAGGAACGCATCGAAGGGCGCGTAGCCCGTCGAGTAGCGCGCCCAGGCGGCGCCGGCCGTGAGCTTCGTGGCCGCGGCGAACTTGTAGTCGAGGCTGATCTGCGCGCTGTCCTGCTCCCAGGGGCGCGCGCCCTTCGTGCCCACCCACCACGCCGGCGCACCGCTCGTCGTGGTGGTGCGGATCGCGCCGGTGACCGGCGTGCCGGTGCTGCCGCTGGACTGGGTGCGCACCGTGTAATCGGACAGCGGGTCGCCGGCGCTCTCGCGGTGCGAGAGCGCGAGCGAAACGCCCAGGCCGCTGTCGTAGCGGCGCCGGTGCACCAGGCTCGCCCCGCGCTGCTGCAGGTTGCCCGCGCCCAAGCGGATCTCGGTGAGGGGTTCGTCGGCGCCGGCGGTGATGAAGTGCACGACGCCGCCCATCGCGTTGCCGCCGTACAGCGCCGAATAGGGCCCGCGCACCACCTCGACGCGCTCGAGCGCGTCGACCGGGATGCCCACGACGTTGATGCCGCCCGAGAGCGCGTTGTTCACCGGCTGGCCGTCCACCAGCACCAGCGTGCGCGGCGTGCGCGCAATGCCGCGCAGCGACAGCACCGCCTGCCCCGACGAGGGGAAGCCCTGCCCCAGCGCCGACCCGCGCACGTAGACGCCCGGCACGCCCGCGATCGCGTCGCCGAAGCGCACCACGTCGCGCTCGGCGAGCGCCTGCGCGTCGACCACCGTGACGCTCGCCGGCACGCCGAGTTCGAGCGCCGGCGCGCGCGTTGCGGTCACGTTCACCGCGGAGAGCCCCGCGGCCGGGGCCTGCGCCGCCGCGGGCACCGCAGCCAGAACCGGGAGCGCGACGACAAATCGAGCGCAAGCCGTTGATAGAAAACGTTTTTCTTTCATCTTTCCGTCCTCGGGATGGCGAAGTTCAGTGGGATCGTTCGGACGCAGTGTATTTGCCCCGCGCCGCGCGTCGTTTGACCTCGCTCAATGAACCGTTCGTGCAGTGCAGCGAAGATCCTGTTTGGGGTACAGTTGGATTGCTCGGATTGAGCGAGGAGAGCGCTATGAACAAGCTGTCAGGAACCGGCAAGGCCGCGTGGCTCGCGGCCGCGATCGCGCTGGGCGCAGTCGGGGCGACCCAGGCGCAGGAAAAGAAGGAACACACGACGAAGCCCGAGGCCGCCTACCAGGCCGGCGGGTCTCCGCTCGCGGGCACCGACATGCACCAGAACGTGAACCCGAAGGCGCCGCCCATGACCAAGGCGGAGTTCGACGAGGGCCGCAAGATCTACTTCGAGCGCTGCGCGGGGTGCCACGGCGTGCTGCGCAAGGGCGCCACCGGCAAGGCGCTCACGACCGACATCACGCTCGAGCGCGGCAGCGAGTACCTCAAGACCTTCATCAAGTACGGCTCGCCCGCCGGGATGCCCAACTGGGGCACCTCGGGCGACCTCACCGACGCCCAGGTGGACCTGATGGCGCGCTACATCCAGCAGGAGCCGCCCACGCCGCCCGAGTTCGGCATGGCCGAGATGAAGAACACGTGGAAAGTCCTGGTCGCGCCCGACAAGCGCCCGACCAAGAAGATGAACAAGTACAACATCGCGAACGTGTTCTCGGTCACGCTGCGCGACACCGGCGAGGTGGCGCTGATCGACGGCGACACGAAGAAGATCATCAACATCGTCAAGACCGGCTACGCGGTGCACATCTCGCGGCTGTCGGCTTCCGGGCGCTACCTGTACGTGATCGGGCGTGACGCGAAGATCAACCTGATCGACCTGTGGATGGAAATGCCCGACAACGTGGCCGAGATCCGCGTGGGTCTCGAGGCGCGTTCGGTCGACACCTCCAAGTTCAAGAAGTACGCCGACAAGTACGCGATCGCCGGCTCGTACTGGCCGCCGCAGTACGTGATCATGAAGGGCGACACGCTCGAGCCGCTGAAGATCCAGGCGACGCGCGGGATGACGGTGGACACGCAGGAGTTCCACCCCGAGCCGCGCGTGGCGGCGATCGTGGCGGCGCACGACAAGCCCGAGTTCATCGTCAACGTGAAGGAAACCGGCAAGGTCCTGCTGGTGGACTACAGCGACCTGAACAACCTCAAGACCACCGAGATCGGCGCCGCCCGCTTCCTGCACGACGGCGGCTGGGATTCCACCAAGCGCTACTTCCTGGTGGCGGCGAACCAGTCGAACAAGATCGCCGTGGTCGACAGCAAGGAGGGCAAGCTCACCGCGCTGATCGACGTGGGCAAGATCCCGCACCCGGGGCGCGGCGCGAACTTCAAGCATCCCAAGTTCGGCCCGGTCTGGGCCACCGGTCACCTGGGCGACGAGACCATCGCGCTCATCGGCACCGACCCGAAGGGCCACAAGCAGAACGCCTGGAAAGTGGTGCAGACGCTCAAGGCGCAGGGCGGCGGGAACCTGTTCATCAAGACCCACCCGAAGTCGAGCAACCTGTGGGTCGACACGCCGCTGAACCCCGACCCGAAGATCCACCAGTCGATCGCGGTGTTCGACCTGAAGAACCTCGACAAGCCCTTCGCGGTGCTGCCCATCGGCGAGTGGGCCAACGTCGGCGAGGGCGCCAAGCGCATCACGCAGCCCGAGTACAACATGGCGGGCGACGAGGTGTGGTTCTCGGTCTGGAGCGCCAAGAACCAGGAGTCGGCGATCGTCGTGGTCGACGACAAGACCCGCAAGCTCAAGGCCGTGATCAAGGATCCGAAGCTGATCACCCCCACGGGCAAGTTCAACGTGAACAACACCCAGCACGACGTCTATTGAACAACGGAGCCCCCGGATGAAATTGAAACTGTTCGGCCTGCTGCTCGCCGCCACGGCGGCGAGCGCGTCGGCGCCCGCGATCGCGAGCCTCGAGATGGCCAAGAAGTACAACTGCATGGCCTGCCACGCGGTCGACAAGAAGCTCGTGGGTCCTTCCTACCAGGACGTGGCCGCGAAGAACAAGGCGCAGGGCGCGGCCGCGGTGCCCAAGCTGGTCGAGAAGGTGAAGAAGGGCGGCGGCGGGGTCTACGGGCCCGTGCCGATGCCGCCCAATCCGGCCATTCCGGACGCCGACGCCAAGGCGCTGGTGGAGTGGATCCTCGCCGGGGCGAAGTGATCCGCCTCTCTGGCCAACGTGCCGCGAGGACGACCCGCAGGGGCCGTCCTCTTTTTTTTCCGCTCGCGCTCGCGCTCGCGCTCGCGATCTGCGCGGGCGCCGCGCGGGCCTCGGGCCCGGCCCCGCACCCCGGCGGCGGCGGCGCGGCACGCGGCGCAACGCCGATCGCGCTCGGCGCGCCGGGAGACCGCGCGATCCGCTTGCTCGCGTGCGAGAGCGGGCGCGAACTGGCGCGCGCCGAGCTGAGCGCGCCGCTCTCCGCGCCGCTGTCGGTGTCGTTGAGCGCACCGCTTGGCGCGCCGTTGAGCGCGCCGCCCGGGGCCGGCACCGTCTACGCCGCAACCGCCGACGCGGCCTTGCACGCGCTGCGGCTGACCGACCTCGCGCCGATCGCGAGCGCCAGGCTGGCGTGGGCCGCGCACGCGGTCTCGGCCTCGAGCGGCGCGGACGGGATCGTGGTCGCGGGCGGCGACGGCGCCTCGCCGCTCGCCGCCTTCGACGCCGCCACCCTCGAACACCTCAGCGACTACCCGCTCGAGGCGCGCGCGCGCGTCTCCGGGCTCGAGCACCTGCCCGAGCGCGGCCGCTTCGTGGTGTCGTTCGCCGACCGCGACGAGATCTGGGAGATCGACTACCGGCGCGACGCGCCGCCCGTGTTCAAGGGGCTCGTGCACGATTACCGCTCGAACGAGGCGCTGCCCCTGCCGGGGCGGCTCACGGCGCGGGTGTTCAAGGTGGCCGGCGCCACGGCCGCGATCGCCCCGGGCGGCGTGGCCTACGAGGCGCTGCGGGTGGACCGCGCCGGCGGCATCGGCGTGCTGAACCTGCAGGTGCGCCGCGAGATCGAGCGCCCGCTGCCGGAACTGCGGATGGCCGGCCCGGCGCCGATCGCGGCCTGGTCGGGGCCGGGGCGGCGCGGATGGGCGATCGCAACGGCGCGCGGGCGCCTGACGCTGCTCGAGTCGCTGCGCTGGAGCGCGACGCAGGTGGACCTCGGCGGCGAGATCGTCTCGCTCGCGCGCGCCGGCAGCGCGCACGAGCTGCTCGCGCTGGTTCGCGACGGCGCCCGGACGGCGATCGTGCGCATCGACGCGCTCGCCGCGAGCGTGTCGGCGCGCGAGCGGCTCGACGACGCCGAGGGGCGCGCGCGCGCCCTCGTGCGCTCGCCGCAGGGCGCCTGCGTGGCCGTGATCGACGGGCGCGGCCAGTGGCTGGGCGCGACCGACCCGCGCTCGCTCAAGCCGCCAGGAAGCCCCACGCCGACTTCGTCACCGCCACCGACACGATGAAGCCCGCGACGGCGAGCGCGGCCACCCCGGCCGCGACCCGCACCGCGAGCGTGCGCCCCGCGCGCAGCGCCGCCACGCCCAGGAGCACGTAGGCGACGAGCGCGACGATCTTGGCCGCGAGCCAGGCCTCGGCCAGCGGGTTCACGTCGAGCAGCCACACCATCGCCAGCGCCGAGGCGAGCAGCACCGTGTCCACCACGTGCGGCAAGACCCGCACCAGCCGCGCGCGCAGCACCGCCGACCCGGAGATCATCAGCGCCAGGCGCGCCGCGAAGCCCGAGATGCTCAGCACCGCGCAGCCCAGGTGCAGCGTCTTGAGCAACGCGTAGTCGGGCATCGCGGCCTCGCGCGCGCCGCGCGCTCAGCTCAGGTACTCGCGCAACCGCGCCGGATCGATGATCGTGATGCGCGCGCCGTCGACCTGGATCAGGTTCTCGTGGCTGAGCTCGGCGAGGGTGCGCGAGAAGTGCTCCGCCGACAGGTTGAGCCGGGAAGCGATCACCCCCTTGTTCGCGTCGAGGACGATCTTCACCGGATCGTGCCCCTTCTCGACCTCCTCCTCGAGGTCGCGCAACAGGTAGCCGATCACCCGCTGCATGCCCGAGCGCAGCGAATAGGCCTCCACGTCCTCGACCAGGCCGTGGAGCTTGCGGCTCAGGCCGGCGATCATCCGCATCGCCAGCTTCGGGTCGCGCTCGATCGCGGAATCGATCGCGGTCTTCGCGATGTGCAGCAGCATCGTGTCGGCGAGCGCCTGCGCGAACACCACGTAGGGGCGGTCGGTGAACATCAGCGCCTCGCCGAACGAGTGCCCCGGGCCGATGATCTCGATCACCTTCTCCGCGCCGTTGGGGGAGACGAACGCGAGCTTCACCTGGCCGTAGACGACGACGTGGAAACCCACGCAGGGGTCGCCGCGCTGCACGATGATCTGGCCCTTGGGCACGCGCAACTCGGTCGTGCCGGCCGCCAGGCCCTCGAGGTCGTCCGCGGTGGCGTCGCTGAACATCGGGATGTTCGCGAGGAAAGTGCTGGTCTTGACAGGTGCTCTCATCGTGTTGCCATCGTCTTGCGCCGCAAGTGCAAGCCTCGGATTCTAGCTTGATCCAACTCAAGGCGGCCCAACGGCCAGCCTACAGAATCGGGTGAGCGCTCAGGAGCCGCCCGACGATGACACGAAAACGTCTCGATGTGCGGGGCACGTTGGCCAGCCTGCCCCTATTCCAGAGCCTTCGCCCCGAGGAACTCGCCTCGGTGGCGCAGGCGGCAAGGATCGTGCGCGCCCGCCGCGGCGAGCTGCTGTTCGGCAAGGGCGACACGCCGGCCGGCTTTCACGTCGTCGTGTCCGGGCAGGTGAAGCTGGCGCTCTCGACCAGCCACGGCCTGGAGAAGGTGCTGCAGATCCTGGGCCCCGGCCAGAGCTTCGGCGAGGCCGTGATGTTCCTCGAGCGCCCCTACCCGGTGCACGGCGCTTGCCTGGTCGACTCGGTTCTGCTGCTCGTGCCGCGGCACGCGCTGTGCGCGGCGATCGAGGCCGACCCCGGATTCGCGCGCCGCGTCCTGGGCGGGCTGAGCGTGCGGCTGCACCAGCTCGTCTCGGACGTGGAAGCCTACAGCACGCGCTCCGCGGCGCAGCGCCTCGTGGGCTACCTGCTCCACCTGCGCGAGGCCGGCGGCGAAGCGGCGGACGAGGCCACCGGGCACGTCTCGCTGCCCACCTCGAAGCACATCGTGGCGTCGCGACTGAACCTCACGCCCGAGACGCTTTCGCGCGTGCTGCACGTGCTCAGCGCAGACCACCTGATCTCGGTGGACGGGCGCGACGTCACGATTCGCGACGTGCAACGGCTGAGGGCCTACGCGTGAGCCAGGTGATCGAGGTGGACGCCCGCTTCCTCGACCCGCCCGAACCCTTCGAGCGCACGCTCGAGGCGCTCGACCGGCTCGACCCCGACGGCGAGGTGCGCCTGCTGATCCATCGCGAACCGCACCCGCTCTACCAGATGCTGCGGCAGTCGGGGTACCGCTACACGGCCGAGCGCTGCGACGACGGGCACTACCTGGTTCGCATCCGGCTGGCCCCGGCCTGAGCGGCGCCGTCGAGCCGCGCGCGCGCCCACGCCACGTGCTCGCGCACGACCGGCGAGGCGTCGGTCGCGCGCGCCTCGAGCGCCGCGACCGCCGCGCCGCTCGCGGGGCCGTTGCCGAGCGCGACCGCGATGTTGCGCAGCCATCGCTCGTGGCCGATGCGCCTGATCGCCGAGCCTTGCATTCGCCGGTTGAACTGCTCGGCGCTCCAGCCGAACAGCTCCACCAGCGTGCTCGCGTCGAGGCCGTTGCGGGCCGAGAAATCCGCGAGCGTGGCTGGTCGCGCGTAGCGGTTCCAGGGGCAGGCCAGCTGGCAGTCGTCGCAGCCGTAGACGCGGTTGCCGATCGGCGCGCGCAGCGGCTCGGGGATCGAGCCCTCGAGCTCGATCGTGAGGTACGAGATGCAGCGCCTCGCGTCGAGCCGGTAGGGGGCGACGATCGCCCCGGTGGGGCAGGCGTCGATGCACCGCGTGCACGAGCCGCAATGCGCGCTCGCGGCGGGCGCGGGCGGCAACGGCAGGTCGGTGAGCAGCACGCCGAGGAAGAACATCGAGCCGCGCTCGCGGTTGAGCAGCAGCGTGTGCTTTCCGCGCCAGCCCAGCCCGGCGCGCGCGGCGAGCTCCACTTCCATCACCGGCGCCGAGTCGCAGAACGCGCGATACCCGAAGGGGCCGGCGTGCGCCTCGATCCGCTCGGCCAGGCGCTGCAGCCGCGTGCGCACGACCTTGTGGTAGTCGCGCCCCAGCGCGTAGCGCGAAACGTACGCGCGCTCGCCGCGCGCGAGCGTGGACCACGCCCGCTCGACCCACGCCGGGTCGTCGGGCGCGTAGTCGACCGTGACCATGATCGCGCTGGCAGCCCCCGGAACGAGCTCGGTCGGCCGGGCGCGGCGCAGCCCGTGCCGGGCCATATAATCCATCTCGCCGTGAAAGGCCGCGCCGAGCCAGTCGCGCAGCCCCTGCTCGGCGTCGCGCAGGTCCACGTCGGCTACGCCCACCGACGAGAAACCCGCCTCGCCGGCCCAGTCGCGCAACTGGCCCGCCCAGGTCGTCCGTGGTTTCATCGCGTCGGCGTTCACAACCGCCATCGTGCCTGAACAGGATCCCGCCAGGAACGCATGCAGCCCGCCATCCCGCGCATCGAACTGCGTCTCGAGAACGAGGCGGCGAGCGTCACGCTCGCGGCGGCGGTCGCGCCGCACTTCCGGCCGGGCTTCGTGCTGTACCTCTCGGGCGACCTGGGCAGCGGCAAGACCACCTTCGCGCGGGCGGTGCTGCACGCGCTTGGACACCGCTCGCGCGTGCCCAGCCCCACGTTCACGCTCGTCCAGTCCTATAATCTTTCGAGCTTTCAGCTCTATCATTTTGATTTATATCGATTCTCATCGCCGGAGCAGTGGCGGGATGCGGGCTTTGACGAACATCTGGGCGGCGACGCCGCGGCCATCGTCGAGTGGCCGGAACTGGGCGCGGGGCGGCTTCCGCCGCCCGACCTCTGGCTGCGCCTGGAAATCGACGCGGCCGGCGACGCGTCGCGCGCGGTGCTCGCCTCGGCGGGCACCGAGTGGGGGCGACAGTGCCTGATCGGAATCGTCGACGCGATCCGCCTCGGCCTGCTCGCCGGCGTGTCGTTGCGGGGGGACTGGCTGCCGCCTGTGCCCTGAACCTGCGCCTGGCGCACGGCGCCGGCGTGGTCGCGGTGCGGGTGTGGCCGGCGCGCGAATACACGCGCGTGACGCTGGAACTGGACGAGGCGCTCGAGCACTCGCACCTGCTGCTGGCCGATCCGCCGCGACTGGTCGTGGACCTCGACGGCGTCGACCTCGACCCGACGCTGCGCGAGCTGGTGGCGAAGGTGCGCGCCGACGACCCCTACATCGCCCAGGTGCGCGTGGGCCAGTTCAAGCCGCGCGTGGTGCGGATCGTGTTCGACCTCAAGGCGCCGGTGGCGCCGCAGCTGTTCACGCTCGCCCCGGTGGGCGCGTACCGGCACCGCGTCGTGCTCGACCTCTTCCCGCTCGAGCCGATCGACCCGCTGCGCGCGCTGCTCGCGCAGGTGCACCCCGGCGCGGCGGCGCCCGAAGACCCGCTCGGCGCGCTGATCCGCGAACGCGACGGCGCCGCGCAAGGCGGTGCGCCCGCGTGGCCCGGCGGCCCGTCGCAGCTGCCGGAACTGCGTCCGGCGCCGCCGCTGTCCTCACCGCGAGCGCCGTCGCGGCGCGGCCCGCAGCCCGCGGTCGCGCGCATGGTCACGGTTGCGATCGACGCCGGCCACGGCGGCGAGGACCCCGGCGCGATCGGGCGCAACGGCACGCGCGAGAAGGACGTGGCGCTCGCGATCGCGCAGCTGCTGCGCGCGCGCGTCGACAGCACGCCCAACATGCGCGCGTACATGACGCGCGACGCCGACTTCTTCGTGCCGCTGGCGGTGCGCGTGGCCAAGGCGCGCCGGGTGCAGGCCGACCTGTTCGTCTCGATCCACGCCGACGCCTTCGTCAACACCGACGCGCGCGGCGCGTCGGTGTACGTGCTCTCCGAAGAGCGCGCGAGCAGCGGCGCCGCGCGCTGGCTCGCGAACCGCGAGAACCGCGCCGACCTGATCGGCGGGGTGAACCTGGGGGGCACCAACCGCGAGGCCGCGAAGCTGTTGCTCGAGCTCTCAACGACGACCCAGATCCGCGAGA
This sequence comes from Burkholderiaceae bacterium, assembly GCA_036525975.1. Classification (GTDB taxonomy): domain Bacteria; phylum Pseudomonadota; class Gammaproteobacteria; order Burkholderiales; family Burkholderiaceae_E; genus Quisquiliibacterium. The sequence goes on from DATCZK010000105.1 coordinate 14,228, forward strand.
GCAGCAGCCTGGGCGACATCGTGCTCGCGAGGCTGGGCGCGGTCGGGCAGCTGCACAAGTCCGCGGTGGAGAAGGCGGGTTTCGCGGTGCTGCGCGCGCCCGACATCCCGTCGATCCTGGTCGAGACCGCGTTCATCAGCAACCCGGCCGAGGAGCTGCGGCTGGCCGACGCGCGCTACCAGGCGCGCGTGGCCGAAGCGGTGTTCCAGGGGATCCAGCAGTACCTGGTCAGGCACCCGCCGCCGCCGCGCTCGCCGCAGGCCTAGCCTCGGGCGCGAGCGGGAAGCTCACGCGCACGATCGTGCCGCTCCCCTGCGCCGGATCGGAGATCCGCACGGTCGCGCCGTACAGCGCCGCGATCTCCCCGACGATCGACAGCCCCAGCCCCGACCCGCCGGCCTGCGACTGCGCCATCCGGTAGAAGCGCTCGAACACGCGCTCGCGCTCCTCGGGCGGAATGCCGGGCCCGGTGTCCTCGACCTCCACGAACACGTGGTCGTCGCCGCCGCCGCAGCGCACCGTGATGCGCCCGCCGCGCGGCGTGTAGCGGATCGCGTTGTCGATCAGGTTCGCGAGCAGCTCGCGCAGCTGCCACTCCACCGCGCGCAGCACTGCCGGCGAAGTCTCGGCGCCGAGGTCGAGGTTGCGCTCGATCGCGCGGTCGACCTGCGAGGCGACGCTCGTGCCCACCAGCTCGGCGAGCTGCACCTGCTGGCGGCTGGCGGTGTCGTGACTGCTGCGCGTGGAGCGCGCCAGGCTCAGCAGCTGGTTGGCCAGCCGCGTCACGCGGGCGGTGGCCTCGCGCACGCGCTCGAGCCGCGCCGGCCGGTCGGCCGGGGCGCCCGCCTCGCCGATCGCGAGGTCGACCTGGCCGCGCAGCCCGGCGAGCGGCGTGCGCAACTGGTGCGCGGCGTTCTCGATGAATCGCCGCTGCACCGCCTGCGTCTCGCCGATCAGCGCGAACAGGCGATTGAGCCCGTCGATCAGCGGGCGCACCTCCTGGGGGGCGCCCGACACGCCCAGAGGCCCGAGGTCGTCGGGCGAGCGCGCGCGCACCTGTGCGGCGAGCTGCTCGAGCGGCCTGAGCACGGCGCCCACCGCAACCCACACCACCAGCATCGCGAGCGCCACGAGCAGCAGGTCGGGGAGCACGCGGCTCAGCGCCAGGTCGCGCCTCGCGCGCTCGCGCTTGGTGGTGGTCTCGCCCACGATCACCACGCTCGTGCCGCTCGTGGTGGCCGCCGGGTAGGCGACGCCGCGAAGCGGCTTGCCGCGGAAGGTGGCGTCGAACAGCGTGGGGCCCAGCGGATACGCCGGGCCGAGCAGGTCGGAGTCGCCGCCCAGCGTGTTGCCCGAGGGGTCGACGACGCGAAAGTAGACCTGGTCGACGACGTCGGTGCGCAACAGCGAGATCGACTGGTCGCTCAGGTCGAGCTCGATCGCGTCGGTGCCGTGGCGCACCCGCGCGGCGACCGCGACCGCGGCGTTGATCAGCGCCTGGTCGAACGCCGCCTCCACCGGCACCACCGCGCGCCGGTAGTCGAGCACCGACGAGGTGAGCATGATCAGCACGAGCAGCGGCAGCAGCCACCACAGCAGCCGCCCGCGAATGCTCGAGGCCGCCGCTGTCACGGCGCGCGCGGCCGGTCGGGCCCGGCCGCCCCCTGTTCCTCGAGCCGGTATCCGACGCCGCGCACGGTGCGAATCGTCGCCCCGGTGCCCTCGAGCTTGCCGCGCAACCGCGACACGTAGACCTCGATCGCGTTCGCGCCGAGGTTGTCGTCCCAGCCGCTGATCGCCTGCAGCAGCTTGTCCTTGGACACGACCGCGCCCAGGTGCAGCGACAGGTACTCGAGGATCGACCACTCGCGCGGCGTGAGGTCGATCGGCGTGGCACCGTGGCGCAGCTCGCGGCGCGCCGCGTCGAGCACGAGGTCGCCGAATCGCCTGGCCTCGGCCACCGGGGCGCCGGTGCGCCGGATCAGCGCGCGCGAGCGCGCCACCAGCTCGCGCAGCTCGAAGGGCTTGACCATGTAGTCGTCGGCGCCCAGGTTCAGGCCGTCGATGCGGTCGTCGAGCCCGTCGCGCGCGGTGAGGATCAGCACCGGCACGCGGTTGCGGGCGCTGCCGGCCGCGCGCAGGCGGCGCAGCCACTGCAGCCCGCCCTCGCCGGGCAGCCCGAGGTCGAGGATCACCAGGTCGAAGTGCTCGGCGCGCACCGCCGCCGCCGCGTGCTCGGCGCTCTCGACCCGGTCGACCGCGAAGCCCGCGTCGCGCAACCCGCCGGTGACCGCATCGGCCACCAGCGCGTCGTCTTCCACCACCAGTACCCGCATCGACGCTCCGCCACGAAAACGATCGCAGGCACGCGGCGCGCGCCGGTTCGCCACGGCGCGCGCGCGGCCCGGGGCAATCTTAGCGCGTGCGGCCCTCGCGCGCGCCCGCCCGTTCGAGCCGCCTGCGCCGGCGCGCGGCGCGCCAGTGCCGCAGCACCTCGAACACCGCGGGCAGGCCGGGGATCACGATGAACGCGAGCGTCACCCACTCGAAGTGCTCCTTGACCCAGGCGGTGTTGCCGATCAGGTAACCGAGCGAGGACAGCGAAACCACCCACAGCACCGCGCCGACCACGTTGTAGGTGGCGAACTTCGGATAGCTCATCTGCGCGATGCCGGCCACGAACGGGGCGAAGGTGCGAACGAAGGGCAGGAAGCGCGCGATCACGATCGTGATCGCGCCGTGGCGCTCGTAGAACGCGTGCGTGCGATCGAACGCGGCGCGGTTGAACCAGCGCGACTGCTCCCACCCGAACACCTTCGGCCCGAAGTAGCGCCCCACCGCGTAGTTCACCGCGTCGCCCAGGATCGCGGCCGTGACGAGCAGCACGATCAGCAGCGGCAGGCTCATGCCGCCCACGCCGGCGATCGTGCCCGCCACGAACAGCAGCGAGTCGCCGGGCAGGAACGGCATCACCACGAGGCCGGTCTCGACGAAGATGATCAGGAACAACAGGCCGTAGACCCACGGACCATAGGCCGAGACGATCTCGCCGAGATGCCGGTCCAGGTGCAGGAAGATGTCGATCAGTTGCGAGAGGTCCATCGCCGTCCCGGCGCGAGCGAGCCGGGACGGATCATAACCGGTCGATATAATCGGGGCCCGACCGAAGTCACACCCGCGCCAATGAACTCGCCGCCCCCGCCCCAGCGGCGCTCGATCCGCCCGCTCGACGACACGCTGATCAGCCAGATCGCGGCCGGCGAAGTGGTGGAACGCCCGGCGTCGGTGGTCAAGGAACTGCTCGAGAACGCGATCGACTCGGGCGCGCGGCGCATCGAGTTGCGCATCGACGACGGCGGCGTGCGGCGCGTGGCGATCAGCGACGACGGCTGCGGCATCGAGCGCAACCAGCTCGCGCTCGCGCTCGCGCGCCACGCCACCAGCAAGATCGCCTCGCTCGACGAGCTCGAGCGCGTCCAGACGCTGGGGTTTCGCGGCGAGGCGCTGGCGGCGATCGCGTCGGTGGCGCGCGTGCGCATCACCTCGCGCACGCCGGGCGACGCGAACGCCACCACGATCGACAGCGAGAGCGGCGAGCTCGCGCCCGCCGCGGGCGGCCCGGGCACCACGGTGGAGGTGCTCGACCTCTATGCGCACACCCCGGCGCGGCGCAAGTTCCTCAAGTCCACCGCGACCGAGGCGGCGCACTGCGCCGAGGCGCTGCGGCGCGTGTCGATCGCGCACCCCGAGATCGCGTTCACCGCCTACGCGCAGGGCCGGCGCACCGAGAACCGGGGCGCCGAGGCCTGGAGCGCGCGCGCGCTCGCCGCGCTGGGCGACGAGACCCTCGAGGCGCATCGGCTGGTGGAGGGCGGCAACGAGGCGCTGGGGCTTCGCGGCGTGCTGGGGCTGCCCACGATGAGCCGCAGCCGCGCCGACCGCCAGTTCCTGTTCGTGAACGGCCGCTTCGTGCGCGACCGGGTGCTCGGCCACGCCGTGCGCCAGGCTTACGCCGACTTCCTGCACGGCGACCGCCAACCCGTCTACGCGCTGTTCCTGCGGCTGGATCCGGCCCTGGTGGACGCGAACGTGCACCCGGCCAAGATCGAGGTGCGTTTCCGCGACCCGCAGGCGGTGCACCGCCTCGTGTTCAACGCCGTGCGCGACGCGTTGCGCGCCACCGCCGCCGAACACCCCGCGCTCGCGGGCGACGCGGGGCGCATGCCGGCGGGCGCGCCGGGGCTCTCGCCGTCGGCGAGCGCGTGGCGCGCGCCCGCGCAGGGCGCCTGGCGCTTCGAGGCGCGCGCGCCCGGCGTGGACGCGGCGCTCGCAATGGCGTTCCAGGCGCCGGCCGCCTCGCCCGCCGAAGCGGCGCCCGACGCGAGCGCGCCGATCCCGCCGCTGGGCTACGCGATCGCGCAGCTGCACGGCGTGTACATCGTTGCGCAGAACGCGCGCGGAATGGTCGTGGTCGACATGCACGCGGCCCACGAGCGCGTGGTGTACGAAAAGCTCAAGCGCGCGGCCGACGAGCGCGGCCTGGCGATGCAAGCGCTGCTGATTCCGGTCGCGTTCCGCGCCGACCCCCTCGACGTGCGCGTGGTCGAGGACGAACCCGAGGCATTCGCCGGGCTGGGCATCGAGCTGGGCGTGATGTCGCCGACCTCGATCGCCGTGCGCGCGGTGCCGGCCCTGCTCGCGGCGGGCGACCCGGCGGCGCTCGCGCGATCGGTGATCGCCGAGGTGCGCGAGGCCGGAGCCACGCGCGCGCTCGCGCAGCGTCGCGACGAACTGCTCGCGACCATGGCCTGCCACGGCGCGGTGCGCGCCAACCGCCGGCTGAGCGTGGACGAGATGAACGCGCTGCTGCGCGACATGGAGAACACCGCCGGCGCCGACCAGTGCAACCATGGTCGCCCGACCTGGATCCAGCTCGGGCTCGCCGATCTCGATCGCTGGTTCCAGCGTGGCCGCTGACGCGCCCGCGGCGGCGGGCCCGTCCGCGAACACCGCGATCGCCGCCGTGATGCTGTTCCTGCTCACGGCGCTGCTCGGCCTGCAACCGCTGTCCACCGACCTCTACCTGCCTTCGCTGCCGGCGATCGGCGCCCACTTCGACGCGCTGCCGGTGGCCGTGCAATCGACGCTGTCGGTGTTCATGCTCGGTTTCGCCGTCTCGCAACTCGTGGTGGGCCCGATGTCGGACCGCTTCGGCCGGCGACCGGTCGTGCTGGCGGGGCTCACGACCTTCGTGCTCGCTTCGCTCGCCGGCGCGCTCGCGCCGGACCTCGGCTGGCTGGTGGGCGCGAGGCTGCTGCAGTCGATCGGCGTGTGCTGCACCGTGTTGTGCGCGCGCGCGGTCGTTCGCGACCTCTACGAGCCCGAGGCCGGCACGCGCGTGATGGCGCGCGCGATGGGATGGATGGGGCTGGTCACGCTCACCGGCCCGATGGTGGGCGGCGCGCTGCAGGCGCTGCTGGGCTGGCGCGCCACCTTCGCGATGCTCGCGCTCGTGGGCGGCGCCGTGCTCGTGACGGCAACGCGCGTGCTGGGCGAGACCAACGCGCACCGCAACCCGAAGGCCACGCGGCCGCGCGAGCTGGGCGCGAACTACGCCGCGATCGCGCGCAGCGCCACCTTTCGCGCGTTCGCGCTGGCCGCGACCGCGAGCTACATGTCGCTGTTCTCGTTCATCTCCGGTTCGTCGTTCCTGCTGATCGACGTGCTCGGCCTGCAGCCCGCGCTCTACGGCGTGGTGTTCGGCAGCGTGACGCTGGGCTTCATGACCGGAACGCTGCTCACGCGCAGGTTCGAGCCCGTGCTCGGGATCGCGGGCACGGCCGCCGCCGGGGGCGCGGTGTCGGCCCTGGCCGGGTGGACGATGGCGGCGCTGGCGATCGCGGGCGTGGCGAGCGTGCCCGCCGTCGTCGTGCCGATGTTCTTCGTGCTGGTGGGTCACGGACTGGTGCAGCCGAGCGGGATGATCGGCGCGATCTCCGGGTTCCCGCGCAACGCCGGCGCCGCCGCGGCGCTGCTCGGCTTCGCGATGTTCATCGCGGCGGCGGTCACGGGCTGGTGGGTGGGCGCGAGCCACGACGGCACCACGCTGCCGCTCGCGATCACGATCGCCGCGATCACCACGCTCACGGCGACGGCCGGCGCGCGCCTGGTGCGCATGGAACAGCGCAGGAAGGGTCTCGCGGGATGATCGATCGGCCAGCGCGCGCCCGGGAGCCGGCGCTGGTCCTGCTGCTCGGCCCGACCGCGGCCGGCAAGACGGCGGCCGCGCTCGAGCTCGCCAGTCGCGTGCCCGCGGAAATCGTGAGCGTGGATTCGGCGCTCGTCTACCGCGGAATGGACATCGGCACCGCCAAGCCCACGCCCGACGAGCGCGCGCAGGTGCCGCACCACCTGATCGACATCCTCGACCCGGCGCAGTCGTATTCGGCGGCGCGCTTCGCGGCCGACGCCCGCGCGCTCGTCGCGGCGATCCGCGCGCGCGGGCGCACGCCGCTGCTCGTGGGCGGCACGATGCTTTACGCGCGCGCCCTCACCGAGGGCCTGCACGACCTCCCCGATGCCGATCCGGCGACGCGGGCACGCCTTGACGCCGAGGCCGCAGCGCTCGGCTGGCCCGCGCTGCACGCGCGGCTCGCCCGCCTCGACCCGGCGAGCGCGCAGCGCATCGAGGCGAGCGACGCGCAGCGCATCCAGCGCGCCCTCGAGATCGTCGAGCTCACCGGCAAGCCGATGTCGGCGCTCCTGGGCGCGCGCCGCGAGGCGGCCGACCTCGGGCGGGTGGTCCGGATCGCGCTCGAGCCCTCCGATCGCGCCGAGCTGCACCGGCGCATCGACCGGCGGCTGGCCGCGATGTTCGGCGGCGGGTTCGTCGACGAGGTGCGCGGGCTGCGCGCGCGGGGCGACCTGCACGCCGGGATGCCGTCGATGCGATGCGTGGGCTATCGCCAGGTCTGGGAGCACCTCGACGGCCGGTATGATGCCGCGACGACGATCGCGCGCGCGGCCGCCGCCACGCGCCAGCTGGCCAAGCGCCAGCTCACCTGGTTGCGCGCGATGCCCGGGCGGGCCGTCGTCGATTGCCTCGCGCACGACGCGGCGAGGCAGGTTGCGAAGATCGTCGAGGAGCAGCGATGAGCGCCAGGAAGACAACCCCCTCCCCGCGCGCGCGGACCGCCAAGGGCAACGCGATCGCGATGCTCGGGCTCGGGCGCATGGGCGCGAACATGGCGCGGCGGCTCGCGCGCGCGGGCTTCGCGGTGCAGGCGCTGGACTCGAGCGCGGCGGCGCGCGACGCGCTCGACGGCGAGCCGCGCGTGACGACGCACGCGCGGCTCGTGGACCTCGTGGCCGCGCTCGCGCCGGCGCGCGCGGGGCGAGGCGCGAAGGCGCGCGCGCTGTGGTTGATGCTGCCGGCCGGCGACGCGGTCGACCGGACGCTGGCCGAGCTCGCGCCGATGCTGCGCGCGGGCGACCTGGTGATCGACGGCGGCAACTCGAACTACCTCGACTCGCAGCGCCGCGCGCGCGAGGCCGGGGCGCGCGGGCTGCGCTTCGTCGACTGCGGCGTCTCGGGCGGCGTGTGGGGGCTCGAGCGCGGCTATTGCCTGTCGCTGGGCGGCGAAGCCGACGCGATCGCGACGATCGAGCCGTTCGTGCGCGCGCTCGCCCCGAGCGCCGACGCCGGCTGGCTGCACTGCGGCGCGAGCGGCGCCGGGCACTTCGTGAAGATGATCCACAACGGCATCGAGTACGGGATGATGCAGGCCATCGCCGAGGGCTTCGCGCTGCTCGAGGGCCACCCGTCGTTCGGCCTCGACCTCGGGTCCGTGGCGCGGCTGTGGGAGCACGGCAGCGTGATCCGGTCGTGGCTGCTCGAACTCACCGCCGCCGCGCTCGCCGAACCCGGTGCGCTCGATGCGGTCGGGGCGCGCGTGGCCGATTCGGGCGAGGGTCGCTGGACGGTGGACGAAGCGGTGCGCCAGGGCACCCCGGCGCCGGTGATCGCGCTCGCGCTGATGAGCCGCTTCGACTCGCAAGGACGCGCCGACGCGGGCAATCGGCTGCTCGCGCTGATGCGCAAGGGCTTCGGCGGGCACGCGGTCGACCCGAAGAAATGACGCCCGCGCGCCCCGGGCCGGTGGTGGTGATGGGCGTGTCGGGCTGCGGCAAGACCACGGTGGGGCGCGCGCTCGCCGAGCGGCTCGCGCGCCGCTTCCTCGACGCCGACGACTTCCACCCGCCGGCCAACGTGCAGAAGATGCGCTCGGGCGTCGCGCTCGACGACGCCGACCGCGCGCCCTGGCTCGAGCGCCTGAACGCGCTGCTGCGCCACGGCGCCGCGAAGGGCGAGCCGGTGGTGCTCGCCTGCTCCGCGCTCAAGCGCCGCTATCGCGACGCGCTTCGCAGGAGCGTGGCCGGCGTCGTGTTCGTGCACCTCGAGGGGGACAGGTCGCTGATCGCCGGCCGGCTCGCGGCACGCGACCACGCCTACATGCCGCAGTCGCTGCTCGAGTCGCAGTTCGCCGCGCTCGAGGCGCCCGACGCGGACGAGGCGGCGGTCACGGTGCCGATCGACGCGCCGGTGGCGCGCACGGTGGCGCTGATCGAGAGCGCGCTGGCCGCGCGCGCTCAGTCGAAGGGGTAGCGGTACAGGAGGTCGAGCGCCGACTCGCTTCCGGTCTGCGCGCGCAGCGACAGGCGGCGGGTGATGTCGTACTGGATCCTGAGCAGGTTCCACGCGCCGCGCAGCCCCTGCTCGTAGGTGAGGAACACGCGCGATCCCAGGCGCTTGCCCACGGCGACGACGTTCTCCGACGCGCTCGCGCCGGCCACGGCGCCGCCCCCGATCTGCCCCGGAATGGCCGAGGACGCGCCGAATCCCGAGGGGGCGAAGCCTTCGGCTCCGGGGCTCGCGCTGCGCACGGTGAGCACGTCGAGCCCGAGCGCGTCGGCCAGCCCGCCGCTCAGCCCGCCGTCGTTGCTGCCCAGCAGCGTGGCCGCCGCGGCCCTGAGCGCCGCGCCCTGCGCGCCCGACTGCGCGTCCTCGAGCGGCACGCCGAGCACCAGCCACGACAGCTTCTCCGAGTCGGGCACGTCGGGCTCCGACGTGAGCCGCACCTGGGGCGAGAGCACGGTGCCCGTGACCGCGACGCCGGCTTCCACCGGCTGATCGCGCCGCAGCGCGACGATGTCGAGCACCGGGTTGTCGAGCGCGCCGTTGAAGATCACGCGCCCGCGCGTGATGTCGAGCTGCTGTCCGTAGGCGCGGTAGCGCCCGCCCACGACGGTGACGGTGCCGAATGCGCGCGGCGCGTCCGGGAGGCTGCCGCGCAGCGTGACCTGCCCGCCGAGCTTCGCGTCCACGCCGTTGCCGCGCACGCGAAGGTTGCGGCCCAGGTCGAGGGAGACCTCGGCGCCGATGCGCAGCTTCGCGGCGCCGCCCTGCGCGCGCGCGGTCGCGGCGCCGGGCGCGTCGCCCTTGATCACGACGTCGGCGGGCAGCCCCGGCACGTCGCCGCTGCCGATCTCGATCTGCCCCTCGTCGGCGCGCAGCTTGCCCCGGATCTCGAACCGTCCCCCCTCGCTCGTCGCGCTCGCATCTCCCGAGAGCACCACGCGCTGGCCCGGCCCGATCGGAACGACGAGGCGGTCGGCAACGAAATCGAACCGCCCGTCGAGCGTGGCCGCGAGAACCTCGCCGCGCAACTCCACCGAGCCGCCGCCGCGCGCCCTCGAGGCCAGCTTGAGCGAATCGAGCACGAAGCGCTCGCCGTCGAAGCGCCCCGCGAGCGTTCCCTCGCCCAGTCGCCAGCCGAGCGCGCGCTGCTCGAGCCGCAAGCCCTCGCCGCTCAGCGCGCCCGCCAGGCGCGGCGCGCGCACGCTGCCGGCCACGCTGCCCGAGAAGCGCAGCCTGCCGTCGAACAGCCATTCCGGCCCGACCAGCTTGCGGGCGAAGGCGAGCGAGGGCAGGTCCACGCGCAGCGTGCCCGAGAGCGTGGCGTTGCGAATCGTGAGGTCGGCGGCGCCGCTCGCGCCCACGCGCGGCGGGCTGGCGAGCGTCGCGACGAGCGTTCCGTCGAGGTCGTCGAGGCCCGATCCGCCGAGCTTCACCGAGAGCTCGAGCGCGACGTCGTCCAGCCCGGTGTCCAGGCCGGTCTCGGGCGGTTCCACGCCGAAGGCGCGGGCAGGCGGCCCCAGGCTCGGCACCGACGCCTCCGCCTCGAGCGCGAAGCGCCCGTCGCGCCACGCCGCGCGCGCCACCCGCACGCGGCCGTGCGCGCTCTCGATCACCGTGGCGCCGGCCTCGAACGCGTCGCGCGCGGCCTCCACCTGCACGGGCGCGACGATCTTCGCGTCGAACTTGCCCGCGCGGACACTGAGCTCGTCGAGCGTCGCGCGCCAGCGCGCGCCCTCCAGGTACGAGCCCGACGCGGAGGGGTGGATCGATCCCGTCCCGGCCAGCCGCAGCTCGCCCCGCTCGGCGTCCACCGCCGCTCGGATCGCGTGCGCGCCGGCGTTGCCGCTCACCTCGAACTGCAGGCTCCTCACGAGCTCTTCACCCGCGCGCAGCTGTTTCGCAGACCCCTTCACCTCGACGCGCGCCCGTAGCGGATCGGACAGATCCGGCAGCCGCGCGCTCAGCTCGAAGCCGCCGAGGGTGCCCAGGCCCGGGATCTGCAGGGCGGCGCCGCTCGCCTCGAGTTCGATCGCAGGGGCTTCGAAGCGCCCGCGAACCTCGCCGCTCGCCTGCAGCGAGCCGGCGATGCCGGGCCGGCCCAGCAATGCCGCAAGCTCGGCGATGCGCGGCGCGCGCAACGTCAAGCGCAGGCGGTCGCCCGGCGCGCCGAGCGCGCCTTCGGCCCGGACCCGGGTCGCGCCGAAATCCACGCGCGCGCGCAAGCCCTCGAACCGGCGCGCGGCGATCGTGGCCTGCGCGTCGAGGCTCACCGCGTGCCCCGCCAGCCGGCCCGAGTCCACCGCCAGCGACAGCTTGAGGCTGGCCGGCTCGGCAGCCAGCGCCCCCTCCAGGCTCCATCGGCCTTCGATCCGGCCCGGCAACCGACCGAGCACTTCGCGCGCGTCGGCCAGACTTGCCGCGAGCTCGGGGGCGAGCGCGTCCACCGCCCCGGCCACCCGCGCCGGATCGAGCGACGCGAACCGCCCGCCAAGCCGCGCCGCGTAGGGCGCGGCGAGCGCCACCGTCCCGCTCGCCTCGAGCGTTGCGTCCCCCAGGCCCGGCAACGCGCGCAGGCGGGCGCTGGCCAGCTCGAGCCTGCCCGCGAGGATCTCGCCGCTGGCCGACAGCGCGGCGCCGCCGCGCACGCCGTCGCTCAGGTCGACGTCGAAGCGCGCGCCCTGCAGCGCCACGCGCCCGGCGAGCCGGGTCGGTTGCGGCGCGCCGAGCACTGCCGCGAGGTCGAGGCCGTCGACGTCGAGCTCGAGCGCGAGCACGGGGAGCGCGCGCCCGACGATGTCCACCGTGCGCGTCGTGTCGACTCGCACGCGCCCGCGCGCGCGCCCGTCGCCGGCGAGCACCGCGCCGAGCCCGGAGAGCTCGAGGCTGCCGTCGGCCCATCGGAACGCGCCCCGCACCGAGCGCAGCGGAAGACCCCCGCGGGCGGCGCTGCCCACGACGGCGTTGCGCAGCTCGGCCCGACCGCTCGCGCCGAAGCCCTGCGCGCCCCCGGCAAGGCGCAGCACCACCTCCGACGTGCCCGACAACCGCATCGCGAGCCCCGGGGCCAGTCCCAGGCCAGCCGGATCGACGTCCTCGAGCGCGAGCTCGATCGGCCCGAGCGGCTGCGCCGCGAGCGGCGCGACCCGAAAGCGCGCCGAGAGCAGGCCCACCGGCGCGCCGGCGTCGCCCGCTCGACCCGGCACCGTGGCCGCGACCGACACCTGCAGATCGTCCAGCGCCCCGTCGATCGCCGCCGCGGCCGACAGCGCGCGCGCCGCGGACACCGTCGCAGTGCCGCCCGTCGCGGCGCCGCCCGGGCCGCCCCATCGCAGCTCGGCCATCGCGCCGGCCGACACCGCGAACGGCGCGCGGTCGGCGAGCTCGCCGAACAGCTGCAGCTCGCCCCACTGCGAATCCACGCGCAGGCGCTCGATCCGGTAGCGGCCGGGGGCGTAGCGCGCCGCCAGCTCCACGCCGCTCAGCTCCACCGGCGCCGCGCCCTGCTGTTCCACGCGCAAGCTGGCCACGCGCAGGTCGCGCAGCCGCAACGCGATCGGCAGCTCGAGCGAGCCGGGCAGCTTCGCCGCCTCGGCCGACGGGCGCGTGCGCACCGTCACCGCGCGCGCGTGAAGACGCGCGAAGTCGAGCTCGCGATCGAGCAGCGCCAGCGGCCACCAGTTGATGCGCAACTCGTCCACCCGCACCGACACGCCCCCGGGTGCCGGGTCGTCCCACGCGAGGGAGCGAATCCACACGCCGTCGAACAGCGTGCCCTCCACGCCCTGCGCGCTGAAGCGCCCGTCGCTCGCCTTGGCCGCCTGATCGAGCGCGAAGCGCACGAACGCCGTCTGCGCCAGCATCCACAGCGCCACCAGCGCGAACGCGACCAGCAGCGCGAACCCCGCGTGCGCCACCCGCGCGGGCGCGAATCTCGGCCGGGCCATCAGAAGGTGAACCCGACGGAGAAGTGCAGCCGCCAGCGCCGCACCGCCTCGCCGTAGGCGAGGTCGAGGTTGATCGGACCGACCGGCGAGCGCCAGCGCACGCCCACGCCCGCGCCGTAGACCGGCTTCCACGACCCCCAGGTGTCGGCGGCATTGCCGGCGTCGACGAAGACCGCGCCGTACCAGCCCGGCACCACCGGGTGCTGGTACTCGAGGCTGGCGAGCGCGAGCACGCGCCCGCCCACGATCGCGTTGCCTTCGGCCACGCCGAGGCTGAGGAAGTCGTAGCCGCGCAGCGACTGCGCGCCGCCGGCGCGAAACAGGTTCTCGCTGGGAATGTCGTCGCGCGAGCCCGCGATCACCCACCCCGCCTCGGCCATCGCCACCAGCAGCCCGCCGTCGAGCGCGGAGCCCTTGCGCATCGGGAAAAAGCCCATCGCGCGCCCGTACAGGCGCGCGAACGAGCGATCCGAGAGCAGCTTTTCCGACGCGCCCGAGATCTGCGCGCTCAGCGTGAAGCCCTCGCGCGGGTCGATGCGCGAGTCCACGCGCCGCAGGTTCCAGGCATAGCCGGGGCTGAGCGCGGCGCGGCTGTCGCGCACCGTGCCCGACCCCAGGTCGACCCCGCGCTGCTCGGTCTGGTACTGCAGCGAGACGATCTGCTCGATCTCCTCGCTGCGCCGGGCCCGCCCGAAGTAGATCGTGTTCCGGTCGGTGAGCTCGCCGGAGACGTCGAGCCGCTCGTGGCGCGCGCCCGCGAGCCAGCGGTGGCCCGAGCGGTCCCAGGGCGTGCGCCCGTTGGCGAACACCTGGCGGTGCACGGTCTGGACCAGCACGCCGGTGTCGAGCTGCCAGCCGCGGCCGAGCAGGTTGCGGTGCTCGTAGCCGAGCAACGCGCGCACGCCCTGGTCGGTGCTATAACCGATGCCGAAGGTCGCGCGCTGCGCCTCGCGCTCGCGCACGTCGATCGCGATCGGCACCGTCTCGCGCTGCGGGTCGGTCTCGACGGCGTCGAGGTCGGGGAGCACGGTGGCGCCGGTGAAATAGATCTCCGAGCGCACCCGCTCCTGGAACTGCAGGAGCCGGTCGAACACGTAGTACTCGCCGTCTTCCCAGGGCGCGAGCGCGTCCACGATCGAGCGCGGGTAGCGCTCGAGGCCGCGCACCGCGAGAGGGCCGAATCGCAGCCGCGGCCCGCTGTCGAGCGCGATCGACAGCGACGCGGTCGTGCGCTCGGGGTCCACCAGCGCCTCGCTGCGCACGATCTTGGCCCGCAGGTAGCCGCGCTGCTGGAGCTGCTCCACCATCTGGCGCTTGCCCAGTTCCCACTCGGTGCTGCGAAAGAAGGTTCCCTCGGCCAGCGGCCAGCGCGACGCCAGCGCCGCCGCCATGTCGTCCGCCTGCGCCTGGCCCGAGAGCTGCAGCCGGAACGCGTTCACGGTCGTGCGCGCGCCCGCGTCGACCTCGATCCGGATCAACGGCAGGCGCTGCGGGCCGCGCGGGTCGCGCCCGTCGAGCGCGTCCGCGCGCTCGACCCGCACCTTCGCCGAGAAGAACCCGGCCGCGCGCGCGATCGCCAGCGCGTCCTCGCGCGCGCGCTCGACGAACAGCTCGAGCTGGTCGGCCTCGAAGTCCGGGTCGGTGCGCCAGCGCCCGATCAGCGTCTGGGTGCGAAGCGCCTGCACCAGTTCCTTCGGCGCGTCGACCTCGATCTCGTAGTTCGCGCGCTGCGCCCACGCCGGCGCCGGCGCCAGCGCGGCCCCGGCGAGGGCCAGCGCGAACGCCGATCCAGCCGCTGCCGCCCGCGCCGCGACCCTGAGCGATGAGCGGGCCTTCATCTCGCGCGATGCGCGCAGCACGGCGGTCGCGATCAGATCACGACCGCGCCGGCGGCGCCCTCCCCGCGTTCGGTGATCTCGCCGATCCGCCACGCCGGCACCCCGGCGGCGGCGAGCGCAACCAGCGCGCGGTCGACGTCGGCGGGGGCGAGCACGATCACCATGCCGATGCCGCAGTTGAACACGCGGTGCATCTCGGCGTCGGCGATCGCGCCGTGCGACTGCAGCCAGCCAAAGAGCGGCGGCATCGTCCAGGCGTCGCGGTGCATCCGCGCCTGCAGTCCCGGGGCGAGCACGCGCGGCACGTTCTCCACCAGTCCGCCGCCGGTGATGTGCGCGATCCCCTTCACCGCCATCTGCTCGATCAGCCCGAGCACCGGCTTGACGTAGATGCGGGTGGGCTCGAGCACCGTTTCGGCGAAGCTGCGCCCGTGGAAGTCGTCGCGCATCTGCGGCGCGTCGAGCCGGCCCCAGACGCGCTCGATCACGCGCCTCACCAGCGAATAGCCGTTCGAGTGCGCGCCGCTCGACGCGAGCCCGATCACGGCGTCGCCGGGCTCGATCGCGGAGCCGTCGATCACGCGCGACTTCTCCACCGCGCCCACCGCGAAGCCGGCGAGGTCGTACTCGCCGTCGGGGTACATGTCGGGCATCTCGGCCGTCTCGCCGCCGATCAGCGCGCACCCGGCCTGCTCGCATCCGTTGGCGATCCCGCCCACCACGGCCGCCGCGGTGTCCACGTGGAGCCGGCCGCAGGCGAAGTAATCGAGGAAGAACAGCGGCTCGGCGCCCTGCACGAGGATGTCGTTCACGCTCATCGCCACCAGGTCGATCCCCACCGTGGCGTGGCCGCCGAGCGCGAACGCGAGGCGCAGCTTCGTGCCCACGCCGTCGGTGCCCGACACCAGCACCGGCTCGCGATAGCGGCGCGGCACCTCGAACAGCGCGCCGAAGCCGCCGATGCCGGCGAGCACGCCCTCGCGCATCGTGCGCCGCGCGAGCGGCTTGATCCGTTCGACCAGCGCGTCGCCGGCGTCGATGTCCACGCCGGCGTCCTTGTAGGATAGCGATTTATTCATGGGATACTCGCGCCGGCACCGCGCGCCATCGGAGCGGCGGCGCCATCAGGAATGAAGACCTCAATTGTAGTCGCTGGCCGACCCTCGCCCCGCCAATGAACCTCAGCCCAGCCCAACGCCAGACGCTCCTGTGGGGCGGCGTGGCCGTTCTGCTGGTGTGGGCGCTGATCGCGCTCGGGCCGGTGCTCACGCCATTCGTCGCGGCCACGATCCTGGCCTACGCGCTCGAACCGGCGGTGGCCTGGCTGTCGGGCCGCCGCGTGCCCCGCCTGCTCGCGGTGGTGCTGGTGATGGCGCTGGCGCTGCTCGCGATCGTGGCGATCGTGCTGGTGCTGGTGCCGATCCTGCAGCACGAGTTCGTGCAGGTGCGCGCGCGGCTGCCCGCGCTGTTCACCGCAGTCACCGAGCGGCTGATCCCCTGGCTTCGCCAGACGCTGGACATCGAGGTGGCGCTCGACGTGGGCGCGATCCGGGCCTGGCTCGCAACCCACCTGGCCGACAGCGGCGAAGACCTGGCGGCGACGCTGTTCAGCTACGCGCGCTCCGGCTGGGGCGCGGCGATGCAGGTGATCGGCCTGGTGTTCCTGGTGCCGGTGGTGCTGTTCTACCTGCTGCTCGACTGGCCGTCGGCGATCGAGCGCGCGCGCGAACTGGTGCCGCCGCGGTGGCGCAGCGCCTCGTTCGACCTGCTGGGCGAGATCGACGCGCTGCTCGGGCAATACCTGCGCGGGCAGCTGCTGGTGATGCTGGCGCTCGCGGTCTATTACTCGCTCGCGCTGGCGCTCGCGGGGTTCAAGCTGTGGCTGCCGATCGGCGTGCTCACCGGGCTGCTGATCCTGATCCCCTACCTCGGGTTCGCGCTCGGGCTGATCTTCGCGCTGGTCTCGGGCATGCTGCAGCTCGGGCCGCTCGCCGGGCTGGTCTCGGTCGCGATCGTCTACGGCGTCGGGCAGTTGGCCGAGAGCCTCTATCTCACGCCGCGCCTGGTGGGCGAGCGGATCGGCCTGCACCCGGTGGTGGTGATCCTCGCGCTGCTCGCGTTCGGCGCGCTGTTCGGCTTCGTGGGCGTGCTGCTCGCGCTGCCGCTCTCGGCGGTGGTGTCGGTCGCGCTGCGGCGCCTTCGCCGCGCCTACCTCGCGAGCGACTTCTACGGCCGCGACGCCGGTTGATGGCACCGGATGCCGCGCGCCGCCCGCCTGTCGTGAACGCCGCCATGCGCCAGATGGCGCTCGACCTGCTCGAGCCCGCGCCGCCCACGCTCGAGAACTTCGTGGCGGGCCCGAACCGCGAGTGCGCCGAGCGCTTGCGCGCGATCGCGCGCGGCGAGCGCGCGCAGCGCTTCGTCTACCTGTGGGGGCTGTCCGGCTGCGGGCGCTCGCACCTGCTGGCGGCGCTCGCGGCGAGCGGCGGCGCGGGCGCGAGGCTGATCCGGGCCGACGCGCCCCCCGAGCGCTTCGCCTTCGACCCGGGGGTGCAGTCGTACGCGGTCGACGACGTCCAGCTGCTCGACGACGCGCGCCAGCAGGCCCTGTTCCACCTCTTCAACCGGGTGCAGGCCAACGCCGGCTGCGCGCTCGTGTGCGCGGGAGACCTTCCGCCGATGGGGTTGCGCTCGCGCGAAGACCTGCGCACCCGGCTCGGCGCGGGGCTGGTGTTCGAGCTGCACCGGCTCTCCGACGAGGACAAGGCGCGGGCGCTGCGCGCGGCGGTCGCCGGGCGCGGCGTTGCGATGTCCGACGAAGTCGTGCCGTGGCTGCTCACCCACCACTCGCGCGAGCTGCGCGCGCTCTTTGCGCTGGTCGACGCGCTCGACCGGCACGCCCTCGAACGCAAGCGCCCGATCACGCTCGCGCTCGTTCGCGAGCTGCTCGCCGACGGCGCGGGCGCCCTCGCGGCGCGCGCGGGTCGCCGCGGGCCCGACGGCCCTTCCCGGGCCGACTGATAAGATTCCCGCGAATCATGCAGCTAGCCCTTTTCGACCTCGACCACACGCTGCTTCCCCTCGATAGCGACTACGAGTGGGGGCGCTTCCTCGTGCGCGTGGGCGCGGTCGACGAGGAAGGCCACCGCGCCGAGAACGAGCGCTTCTACCGCGAGTACCAGGCGGGCACGCTCGACATCGCCGAGTTCCTCGCGTTCGGGCTCGCGCCGCTCGCGCGCCACACCGCCGAGCGGCTCGAATCGTGGCGCGAGCGGTTCATGGAGGAGGTGATCGTGCCCGCGATCCGCCCGGCCGCGCGCAGGCTCGTGCGCGAGCACCTCGACGCCGGCCGCCTGTGCGCGATCGTCACTTCCACCAACGAGTTCATCACCGCGCCGATCGCGAAGGCTTTCGGCGTGGAGCACCTGATCGCCACCGAAGTCGAGCGCGTCGACGGGCAGTTCACCGGCAAGCCCGCCGGCACGCCGAGCTACCGCGAGGGCAAGGTGCTGCGCACGACGCTGTGGCTGGAGTCGCGTTCGCTCTCGTGGGAAGCGATCGAGCGCTCCTGGTGCTACACCGACTCGGCCAACGACCTTCCGCTGATGCTGCGCGTGACCGACCCGGTGGCCACCAACCCCGACGAGAAGCTGGCCGAATACGCGCGCGAGCGCGGCTGGCCGGTGCTGAGGCTGTTCGAATGATCCGAAAGCTGATCGGCCGCCTGCTCGGCCGAAAGAGCGAGGCCGCAGCGATCGCCAATCGCGAGCCGCGCCGCTACCAGGGCAGCGCCGAAGGCGTGCACCGCGAAGACGTGCCGAAGTCGGCGATTCGCACCTGCGAGACGCTGCAGCAGGCCGGGTTCGAGGCCTACATCGTGGGCGGCGGGGTGCGCGACCTGCTGCTCGGGCTCAAGCCCAAGGACTTCGACGTCGCGACCAACGCCACCCCCGAGCAGGTGCGCAAGCTGTTCCGCCGCTCCCGGATCATCGGGCGCAGGTTCCAGATCGTTCACGTGCTCTTCGGCCGCGACACGATCGAGGTCTCCACCTTCCGTTCGCTGCAGACCGACGCCGAGACCGACGAGCACGGCCGCGTGCTGCGCGACAACGTCTGGGGCACGCAGGCCGAGGACGCCACGCGGCGCGACTTCACGATCAACGCGCTGTACTACGACCCGGTTGCCGACCTGATCCTCGACTACCACAACGGCGTGCACGACATGCACGCGCGCAAGCTGCGCATGATCGGCGACCCGGCCACGCGCTACCGCGAGGACCCGATCAGGATGCTGCGCACCGCGCGTTTCGCCGCGAAGACCGGCTTCGCGATCGAGCCGGCCACCGCCGCCCCGATCCGCGATCTCGCGCCGCTGATCCACAACGTGCCCTCGGCCCGCGTGTTCGACGAGATGATCAAGCTGCTGCAGTCGGGGCACTCGCTCGAGAGCCTGCACCAGCTGCGCGGCGCAGGCCTGCACCACGGCCTGCTGCCGCTGCTCGACGTGATCCTCGAGCAGCCCGACGGCGAGCGTTTCATCCACGCCGCGCTCACCAGCACCGACCTGCGCGTGGCCGACGGCAGGCCGATCTCGCCGGGCTTCCTGTTCGCCACGCTGCTGTGGCAGCAGGTGCGGGTGCGCTGGAACAAGCGCGTGGAGGCCGGGGAGAATTCGATTCCGGCGCTGCACGCGGCGATCGACTCCACGCTCGACGACCAGGGCGAGAAGCTCTCGATCCAGAAGCGCATCGTCGCCGACATGCGCGAGATCTGGGTGATGCAGCCGCGCTTCGAGCGCCGCACGCCCGGCGCGGCGCACCGGCTGATCGCGCACCAGCGCTTCCGCGCCGCCTACGACTTCATGATCCTGCGCGTGGACGCGAGCGAGGCGCCTGCCGAGCTGGGCGCCTGGTGGACCCGTTTCATCGACACCGAAGGCGAGGCGCGCGAGGCGCTGTTCGCGCAGGTGCCGGCACAGGCCGGCGGGGCCG
>DATCZK010000106.1:0-53574 GCA_036525975.1 Burkholderiaceae bacterium
AAAGACATGCCGAGAACGATCGCCGCAGGCGTGCTCGTCGCATCGATCCTGGCCGGGTGCGGATCGGGCGGCTGCGAGAACTGCGACGAGGCGCCGGCGCAGCCCGCCGTGACCGGCGTCGAGTGGCACCTCGGCGCGCCCGAGTCGGATCGGTTGACGTACAGCGCGGGTTCGGGGCCGGCCTACGCGTACCTCTACCTGACCGTGAAGCGCAGCGACGGCTCGAGCACGACCGAGCGCGCGGTGGGCAACTGCAGCTCCCCGCAGCAGTGCGAATTCAAGCCCGGCGACCTGCTGGGCCTGGGCCCGAACCTGGGCTACAGGGTTCGGCTGGCGGGCGACCTCAACGCGGCGCACCTCAGCGGCAGCAACGTCGTGCCGGCGCCTCCCCCGGGCGCTTATCCGTACGCGATCCTGTTCAACGTGGACCAGGGAAACGCCCCGCCGTTCCAGGCCTCGCTGGAAGTCGAGACCGACGGCTTCGCGCCGGTGAGCTGGGTCGTCTCGATCGGCCTGTGAGCCCGAGGCGCGCGAGCGCGACGCCCGGGCGCCTCGCCAGAGCCGGTCAGCCCGCGGCGCCGCCGTGCCCGGCGCGCTGCGACGCGCGGGCCTGCAGCAGGCTCTTCGCTTCGTCTTCGTGCGCGCCGAACAGGCTCCTGAGGTGCAGGTCGCGCTGCGGGAACGGGATCTCGATGTTGTTGTCGGTGAGCGCGGTGTGGATCGCCCAGTAGTAGGCGGCGCTCACGGCCGACGGGCGCACGACCGCGGTGGACGTGAGCCACACCACCAGTTCGAAGTCCAGGCTCGAGTCGCCGAAGCCCACCAGCCACACCTGCGTCACCCGCTTGGGAACGCCCTTCAACGTGTGCTCCACTTCCTGCGCGGCCTCCAGCACCACGCGGCGCACGAGTTCCTTGTCGGTGCCGTAGGCCACGCCGAACTTGATCCGGATGCGCCGATGCGCCTCGTCCAGCGTCCAGTTCGTGACGCGGCCGTTCACGAACTCCGAGTTCGGCACCAGGATGTCGACGTTGTCGTTGGTGGTGATGCGCGTGGCGCGCATCCGGATCTCGCGCACCTCGCCGTGCACGCCCGACTCGAGCTCGACGAAGTCGCCCACCTTCAGCGGCTGCTCGAACAGGATCAGCAGGCCGGCGAAGAAGTTCGTGACCACCGGCTGCAGGCCGAAGCCGATGCCGATGCCGAGCGCGCCCAGCACAACGGCGAGGTTCGTGAAGTCGATCCCGATCGTGGAGAAGCCGATCATCACGCCCACGGCGATGATCAGGTAGTGCAGGATGCGGCCGATCGCGTAGATCGCCGCGCGATTCATGCCGGGCAGGCGCGCGGACACGCGATCGAGCGCCGCGCGCACGATGCGCGAGACGATCAGCGCCGCGACGATCACCGCGGCGATGCGGATCAGGCCGAGCGTGCTCACGTCGGTGGAGCCGATCGCGAACAGCGGCGAGTTCATCGAGGCGAGCGCGTCGCGCAGGATCGTGAGCAGGTTTTCTTCCATGTTGGCCGCCGATGCTGGTTATTGCCGCGATTCGCGCGTGGTGCGCTCCCCGGGCGCGGACGCGATTCGCGCTCGCGTCAGGAGGTGGGGCGCTTGCGCGGGGCCGAAACGGGTTTTCCCCGCACCCTGCGAATGGGGCTCGAGGCGCTCGGGCGGCGCTTCGCGCTGGAGCGCTTCGCGTTCACCTTGACCGTTCGCCGATTCTCGGTGGTGGCCACCACCGACTTGCGCCCGCCCTCGTCGGTGAGCACGGTCTGCGTGGATGCCGGCCGCACCAGCAGGCGCATCCCGCGCTTCACGCCTTCCTTCAGCCCGTTCCACGCGGCAAGCGTTGCCGCCGACACGCCGTACCTCGCGGCGATCCGCGGAAGCGATTCCTTCGCGCGCACCGTGTGATAGATGGCCGGCCTGTCCACACTCTCGTAGACGCGGGCCCCGGCGAACTTCTCCACCTTCGACTCGTCCTCGACCTCGGCGTGCGGCACCAGGATTCGGGTGCCGGCCAGTATCCGCTGCCGCGGCTTGAGCCCGTTCGCGCTGCGCAGCTCCGCGGCCGTGACCCGGGTGCGCGACGCGACCGACTCGATCGTTTCGCCCCGCTTGAGCGTGTACGGTTGCCAGCTGGCGAAGGTCTTGTTGGCCTCTTCGTGCTTGTCGATCGCCGCGAGGAAGGACTCGACCCGGTCGGCGGGTATCTTCAACTCGTTGTTGCGGCTCGCGGCGATCACCGGGCGGTTGTGCGCCGGGTTGAGCGCAACGAACTCCTCCACGCTCATGCCGGCGAACTTCGCGGCGAGCTTGAGGTCGATCGGGCGCGTCTTCTCCACCGTGACGAAGTACGGCCGGTCGGGCAGCTCGGGAAGCGCCACGCCGAGCTCGTCGGCGCGCGCGAGGATGTTCTTCAACGCGATCAGCTTGGGCACGTAGTGCCGCGTTTCGTTCGGCATGTCCAGGCTGAGATAGTCAGCCGGCTTGCCGCGCGCCTGGTTCCTCTTCACGGCGCGGGACACCGCGCCTTCGCCCCAGTTGTACGAGGCGAGCGCGAGGAACCAGTCGTTGCCGTGCATCGCGTGGATCTTCACCAGGTACTCCAGCGCGGCGTCGGTGGACTTGACCACGTCGCGGCGGTTGTCCACCCACCAGTTCTGCTGCAGGTCGTAGGCCTTGCCCGTGGACGGGATGAACTGCCACAGGCCTGCCGCGTTGGCCGACGAGAGCGCCACCGGGTTCATCGCGCTCTCCACGAAGGGCAGCAGCGCCAGTTCGGTGGGCAGGCCGCGGCGCTCGATCTCCTCGACGATGTGGTGCAGGTAACGGCTCCCGCGCGAGAACATCCGCTGCAGATAATCGGGGCGCTCCAGGTAGAAGCGCTCCTTCTCGGCCACGAGCGGGGTGTCGAGCGGCGGCATCGCGAAACCGGCGCGGATCCGGTCCCACAGGCTGTTGAAGCGCGGCGCCGGCGCGGCGGCGTTCGCGCCCGGGGCCAAGGGCGCGTTGTAAGCGGCCTGGAAGTCTGCCAGGCGCGGCGGGAGCGGCGTGCGTGCCGCGATTTCAGCCAGCGTTTCCGCCGACGGCGCGTTCGCGAGCGGCTGCGGCCCGGGCGGCTCGCCCCGCCGCAGCAGTGCGTCCGACGCGGGCGCCACCGAGATCGGCGCGACGCCGCCCGCGGGCTCGCCGCCGTGCGGCACGACCGAAGCGCAACCGGCGGCGAGCGCGACCAGGATGCCCGACCAGAAGGCGGCCAGCCCGCGTGCGACGCCCCCACTGCACCTGCGAAGTTCGTGCAACGATCTCTCCTAATTGATTGATTATTATTCAGATTCAGCGGTTTGCGCCGTTGCGATCCTACGAGACCGGGCCGGGCCGGTCAAGAACAACGTGCGCCCGCCCGCGCGCGCGAGGGCGGCGCGGGCTCGTGCGCGCCCGCGCACGGGCAGCGGCGGCGACTCAGTACAATCGGGCACGGCCGCGGGCGCGATCCTGTCGCGCGATCGAGGTTGGCCAGGGGGTGCGCGCAATGACGACGCAGGGCAACGGCGGCAACAGCTGGGTGGAGTGGCTCGAGTCGCCGCCAGGCCAGTACCTGTTGCGGTGGGAGCAGGGGCAATACGACGCCGAGGTGGCCGACGTGTTCGGCTACTTCGCGCTGCAGTGCGGCCTGCCGCCGCTCGACTGCCTGCGCGCGAACCGGATGCCCAACCGGATTCTGGCGCGCGGGTTGCGCGACGCGCAGGCGGGCCCGGGGGGCGATGCCGGATGGGGGCGCGCCGCGGTCGACGGCGCCGAAAACCACCCGGCAGTGGCAACGGTGCGGGTCGCGCACTTCGAGGAACTGCCGTTCGACGCGCAGTCGGTCGACCTCGTCGTGCTCCCCCACGTGCTCGAGTTCGCCGCCGACCCGCACCAGGTGCTGCGGGAGGTGGAGCGGGTGCTGCGCCCCGAGGGAAGGGTGATCGTTTCCGGCCTCAATCCGGTGAGCCTGTGGGGGGCGCACCAGGCGACGATTTCGCGCCTGCGCCCCGGATTCCTCCCGCGCGAGGGGCAGTTCATCGGGTTGCCGCGCCTGCGGGACTGGCTCAAGCTGCTCGGCTTCGAGCTCGATCGCGGCCGCTACGGCTGCTACCGACCGCCGTGCCGCACGCAGCGATGGCTCGATCGAACCGCGTTCATGGAGAAGGCAGGCGACCGGTGGTGGCCGATCTGCGGCGCGGCCTACATGGTCGCAGCGGTCAAGCGCGTGCGCGGCATGCGCCTCGTGGGCCGGGTCTGGACCAAGCGCGCGCTGGCCAGGGCGCCGGCAGCCACCGCTTCGCAGCGCCGGGCTCTGGAGTTGCCCGCGCGCGGGTCGCTCAGCGATAGAGGTATTCGCGAGACAGAGGAAGTGGGCTGAAGGCGCTGTCGCGATCGCCGCGCGGCTTGATCGCCTGGAGCTGGTAGATGTTGATCCAGCCGTGCGCGAACGCGTGCGCGCAGCCCGCGAGGTAGACGCGCCAGATCCGGGCGCGGCGCTCGCCGGCGAGTTCGCGCGCCCTGGCCAGGTTCGCCTCGAAGCCGTCGGACCAGAACCACAGCGTGCGGGCGTAGTGCCGGCGCAGCGATTCGGCGTCGGTGAGCTCCAGCCCGGCCGCCGAGAGTTCGGAGATCGCCAGCGCCACGTGCGGCAGTTCGCCGTCGGGAAACACGTAGCGGTCGATGAACTCGCCGGCGCCCAGCCCCACCGACCGGCTCTCGGTGTCGGACGAGGTGATGCCGTGGTTGAGCGTGATGCCGCCGGGCTTGAGCAGGCGCGCGATCGTGTCGAAGTACCCGCGCAGGTGCTTGAGCCCGACGTGCTCGAACATGCCGACCGAACTCACCTTGTCGAAGCTGCCCTCGCCCGGAACGTCGCGATAATCCTGCAGGCGGATCTCGACCCTGTCCTGCAGGCCGGCGGCCCGGACGCGCTCGCGCGCGAGTTCGTACTGGTTGGTCGACAGCGTCACGCCGACCACGCTGGCGCCGTAGTTGCGCGCCGCGTGGATCGCGAGCGCGCCCCAGCCGCAGCCGATGTCGAGCAGGTGATCGCCGGGCGCGAGCATCAGCTTGCGGCAGATGTGGTCGAGCTTGTTCGACTGCGCCGTCGCCAGGTCTTCGGTGCCGTCGCGGAAGTAGGCGCACGAGTACACCATCTGGGGATCGAGCCACAGGCTGTAGAACTCGTTGGACACGTCGTAGTGGTATTCGATCGCCGAGCGGTCGGATTGGCGCGTGTGCCGCGCGAGCCACTTCGGGAGCGTGCCCCTGCCGCCCGACTGATCGCCGTCGCGCGATATCGCCTCGGCGATCGCGATCACCGAGCGGATCGGGCCGTCGACGTCGATCTCGCCTTCGACGAAGCCCTCGCCGAGCCCGGCCAGCGACGCGTTGAGCAAGTGGCGCGCGGCGCGCGCGCCGTTGAGGCGCAGCGTGACCTCGGGAGCGGGCCCGAACTCGACGCGCCTGCCGCCCCACAACTCCACGCGCAGCGGCAGCGGCTGGCGCGAGGACAGGTTCTCCAGATAGCGTGTGATCTGCTTTTCGATCATCGTTTCGCGACACCCCTGGCCAGTAGAATGCGCGCTGGACCCGCTTCGCAAGCCCAGCAGATGCGCAAATGAGCGACGACATCGAGATTTTTACCGACGGAGCGTGCAAGGGCAACCCTGGCCGGGGAGGCTGGGGGGCCGTGCTGCGTTACGGCAGCCACGAGAAGGAGCTGTTCGGGGGCGAAGAGCTCACCACCAACAACCGCATGGAGCTCACGGCGGTGATCCGCGCGCTCGAGTGCCTGCGGCGCCCGAGCCGCGTGATCGTGCACACCGACTCGCAGTACGTGCAAAAGGGCATCGACCAGTGGATTCACGCCTGGAAGGCGCGCGGCTGGAAGACCGCCGACAGGAAACCGGTGAAGAACGAGGATCTCTGGAGGGAGCTCGACGCGCTCGCCGCGCGCCACCAGATCGCCTGGAAGTGGGTGCGCGGCCACGCGGGGCACGTTGAGAACGAGCGCGCCGACGCGCTCGCCAACCGCGGGGTCGAAGCCCTGGCGGGGAGCGCGCCGCGCGTGGCGGGGAGCGCGCCGCGCGGCTAGCGCAGGAGGTGCTCGCGCAGCCGCTGCACGCCGGCGAGCAGCGCGTCCACCGGTTTCGCGAAGCACCATCGCAGGAAGCCCTCGCCCTCGTCGCCGAACGCGACGCCGGGCGCGAGCCCCAGCCGCTGCCGGCTCACCAGCGCCTTCGCGAGCGCCAGGCTGTCGTCGGCGCCTTGCACCCGAAAGAACGCGTACATCGCGCCCTCGGGTTCGGCCACCTGCACGCCGGGAATCGCGCGCAGCGCCGAGACCAGCGCGTCGCGGCGCGCGTGCAGCAGGTCGACGAAACTTCGCACGCAGTGCTCGCCCTCGCGCAGCGCCACCACGCCGGCCTGCTGAACGAAGCCCGGCGCGCACGAGGTGTTGAACTCCACGAGCTTGCCCAGGTCGTCCGCCACCGGCTCGGGAACCACGAGCCACCCCAGCCGCCAGCCCGTCATCTGCCACGACTTCGAGAAGGTGTTCGCCACGATCAACCGATCCAGCGGGTCGCACAGGTCGAGCATCGACGGCGCGAGCGCGGTGCCGTCGAACACGAGCCGCTCGTAGGCTTCGTCGGAGATGATCCAGCAGCCGATGCGGCGGCAGTGCGCGAGCAGGGCCGCCATCTGCTCGCGCGGCATGACCCAGCCCGTGGGGTTG
The DNA here is from genome assembly GCA_036525975.1 of Burkholderiaceae bacterium. Classification (GTDB taxonomy): domain Bacteria; phylum Pseudomonadota; class Gammaproteobacteria; order Burkholderiales; family Burkholderiaceae_E; genus Quisquiliibacterium. The sequence goes on from DATCZK010000106.1 coordinate 6,774, forward strand.
CTCGGCGAGTTCACGATCACGGCGCGCGTCTCGGGCGTGATCGCGGCGAGCAGCCGGTCGATGTCCAGCGCCCAGCGCTGCGTGGCGGCGTCCACGTGCAGAGCCACGCGCTCGACGCGGGCGCCGAGGATTTCGGGTATTGCGGTCACGTTGGGCCACAACGGAACGACCGCGACCACGCGGTCGCCGTGGCCGACCAGCAGCTGCGCCGCCAGCATCAGCGCGTTCACGCCCGAGCTCGTGACGCCGATGCGCGAGGCGCCCACCGGCGCGGCGCCGCGGGGCGCGTGCAGCCGCGACACGTAGGCCGCGAGTTCGTCGCGAAGCGCGGGGATCCCGAGGTTGTGGCGATAGAAGGTGTCGCCCGCGTCGAGCGCGTGCTTCGCCGCTTCGCGGATGAACGCGGGCGTGACCAGGTCGGGCTCGCCGAACCAGAAGGCGAGCACGTCGTCGAGCCCCATTCCGGCGTTGGCGACCTCGCGGATCCTCGAAGCGGGCAGCTGGCGGATCGGCTCGCGAGCGAGCGGCGGGTCGGGCACGTCTGGGCGGGGCGTTGCGCCGGTGTCTTTCATTCCGGCAAATCCTAGCACCGGCGCGGGGCACGGGCATTTCTCTGTGCTAGATTGCCGCGAACGGAGTGCATCGATGAAGAAGATTGCGGTCAGCGCGGTGGCGCTGACATGCCTGGCCGCGGTGGGATGGTGGGGCTACGAGAGCCAGCGGGGCGGCGGAGGGTTGCCGATCCTCAACACCGGCAAGGAGATCAAGACCGCTTCGCCGGGCGCGGGTCGGGGCGGGGGCGGCGAGACCGGCGCGGACAGCGCCCCATCGGCCAAGGCCGACGCCAACGACGGGCAGAAGCTCGCGCAGGGCGGCGCGGGCAAGGCGGGTGGCGCGCCGGGGGGCGCGGGCGGCGGGGCCGGCGGCGCTGCGCGCGGTCCGGTCGGGGTGGAGGTCGCGCGCGTGGAGCAGGTGGCGCTGTCCGACGACGTGCAGGCGGTGGGCAACCTGCGCGCGAACGAGTCGGTCATGCTCAAGCCCGAGATTCCCGGGAGAATCGTTTCAATCGGCTTCGCCGACGGGGCCAGGGTGCCGGCGGGCGCACTGCTCGTGCAGCTCGATCCGTCGGTGCTCGCCGCGCAGGTGGAGCAGTCGCGGGCGGAGCTCGCGCTCGCGCGCGCGAGCTTCGAGCGCAGCGAGGACCTCGCAAAACGCAACTTCGTGAGCGGCAGCGCGCGCGACCAGGCGGCTGCCACGCTCAAGGTGCAGGAGGCGCGGTTGCAGCTCGCCGAGGCGCAGCTCGCCAAGACCCGGATCCTCGCGCCGTTCGCGGGCGTGCTCGGGCTGCGCAACGTCAGCGTGGGCGATTTCGTCAAGGACGGGGCCGACCTGGTCATGATCGAGGACGTTTCGAGCATGAAGGTGGACGTCCGGTTGCCCGAGCGCTATCTCGGACAGATCCGCAAGGGCCAGGCGATCGCGGTCTCGGTCGACAGCTTTCCAGGGCGCAAGTTCTTGGCGCGCGTGGAGGCGACCGACGTGCAGATCGACGCGAACGGCCGCTCGATGCTCGCCCGCGGGCGCCTCCCCAACCCCGACGGCGTGCTGCGCAGCGGCATGTTCGCCAAGGTGCGCGTCGTGCTCAAGGAAAAGCCCGAGGCGCTGGTCGTTCCGGAAGAAGCGATCCTGCCCGTGGGCAACGACGCCTACGTCTTTCGCGTGGAGGGCGGCAAGGCGATGCGCACCAAGGTGCAGATCGGCATTCGCCGCGACGGGCGCGTGGAGATCGTGGAGGGCGTGCGCGCGGGCGACACGGTGGTCACCGCTGGCCAGTTGCGGCTGCCGCGCGATGCGATCGAGGTGCGGGTGATCGACCCGTCGCGCCAGCGCGCCGAAGGCGGTGGCGGTGGCCGCGGCGCAGGGGGCGGCCCGACGACGGGCCCGGGCGCGGGCGCGCAGGGCAAGGCCGACGCGCAGGGCAAGGCCGACGGGCAGGGCAAGGCCGCGCCGCGCCCGGGAGGCTGATCGTGGTCCTGTCCGACATCTGCATCCGCCGGCCGGTGTTCTCCACCGTGCTGTCGCTGATCATCGTGCTGCTCGGCGCGGTGTCGTACTCGCGGCTCTCCGTGCGCGAGTACCCGAAGATCGACGAACCGGTGGTCACGGTCACGGTGCGATACCTGGGCGCGTCGGCCGACATCATCGAGACGCAGGTGACCAAGCCGCTGGAAGACTCGATCGCCGGCATCGAGGGCGTGGACGTGCTCACCTCGATCTCGCGCGCCGAGCAGAGCCAGATCAGCGTGCGCTTTCGTCTCGATCGCGAACCCGACGGCGCGGCCGCCGACGTGCGCGATCGCGTTGCCAGGGTGCGGGGCAAGCTCCCGCAGGCGATCGACGAACCGGTGATCGCGAAAGTGGAAGCGGACGCGAACCCGATCATCTGGATGGCGTTCTCGAGCGACAACCGCAACGCGCTCGACGTCTCCGACATCGCCAACCGTGTCGTCAAGCCCAGGCTGCAGACGCTGCCCGGAGCGGCCGACGTGCGCATCTTCGGAGAGCGCAAGTACGCGATGCGGGTCTGGCTCGACCCCGATCGGCTGGCCGCGTTCCGCCTCACGCCCAACGACGTCGAGGACGCGCTGCGGCGCCAGAACGTGGAGGTGCCCTCGGGGCGCATCGAGAGCCAGCAGAGGGAGTTCACGGTCGTTTCGCAGACCGACCTGCAGCGCGTCTCCGACTTCGAGGCGGTGGTGATACGCACGGTGAACGGCTACCCCGTCACGGTGAAGGACGTGGCCCGCGTGGCGCTGGGGGCCGAGAACGAGCGCACCGCGGTGCGCTTCAACGGCCGGTCGGCCGTCTCGCTGGGCCTGATCAAGCAGGCCACCGCCAATCCGCTCGTTCTCGCCGAGGCGCTCAAGCAGGAGTTGCCCAACATCCAGCGCGACCTCCCGCCCGGCGTCACCGTGAACATCGCGAACGACTCCACGCTGTTCATCAGCCGCTCGATCGAGTCCGTCTACAAGACGATCGCCGAGGCGGTGGTGCTGGTGGCGATGGTGATCTTCGTGTTCCTGGGCACGTTGCGCGCGAGCGTGATTCCGCTCGTCACGATCCCGGTGTGCCTGATCGGCGCGTGCGCGCTGATGCTGCTGGCGGGGTTCTCGATGAACACGCTCACGCTGCTCGCGCTCGTGCTCGCGATCGGGCTCGTCGTGGACGACGCCATCGTGGTGCTCGAGAACATCTACCGCCACATCGAAGACGGCGTCGAGCCGATGGCCGCGGCGTTTCGCGGCACGAAGGAGGTGGGGTTCGCGGTGATCGCGATGACGCTCACGCTCGCTGCCGTGTACGCGCCGATCGCGTTCACCACCGGGCGAACCGGGAAGCTGTTCGTGGAGTTCGCGCTCACGCTCGCGGGCGCCGTCCTGGTTTCGGGCTTCGTCGCGCTCACGCTCTCGCCGATGATGTGCGCGCGCCTGCTGCGCCACGACGCCCACCCGAACATCATGGTGCGCGGCGCCGAGCGGGTGCTGGGCGCGCTCACCCGCGGATACACGGCGGCCCTGCGCTTCTCGCTGCGCCAGCGCTGGATCGTGATGCTGGTGTTCGTTGCCGTGGCCGGGGCCAGCTACTTCCTGTGGACCGGCTTGAAGCGCGAGCTCGCGCCGATCGAGGATCGCGCCACCATCGTGAGCGTGTTCAGCAGCCCGGAGGGCTCGTCGTTCGACTACACGCAGAAGTACGCGCTGGGGCTGGAGAACCTGTTTCGCGGCGTGAAGGAGGCCGACCGGGTCTTCGTCGTGGCGGGCAACCCCACCGTGACGCAGGGCATCAGCTTCACCCGGCTCGTCGACTGGAGCGAGCGCGAGCGCAGCGTCAAGCAGATCATCGCCGAGCTGCAGCCCAAGCTGCTCGGAATTCCCGGTGTGCTCGCGTTCGCGGTGGCGCCCGCGTCGCTGGGCCAGTCGCCGCGGGCGCGGCCGATCAACTTCGTGATCCTCTCGTCCGACTCGTACCAGGACATCCAGCGCACGATCGCCCCGATGATGGCCGAGCTGCAGCGCGACCAGAGGCTGCAGGGCGTGGACAACGACCTGAAACTGAACAAGCCCGAGATCAAGGTGCGCGTGGATCGCGACCGCGCCGCCGACGCCGGCATCGCGGTGGAGTCGATCGGCCGCGCCCTCGAGACGGCCCTCGGAGGGCGCAACGTCACGCGCTTCAAGCGCGAGGGCGAGCAGTACGACGTGATCGTGCAGTTCGACCCCGGCAAGCGCAGGACGCCCGACGACATTTCGAACATCTTCGTGCGCGGGCGCAACGACACGATGGTGCCGCTGTCGAGCCTGGTGAGCGCGCGCGAGGGCGTGACCGCCCGCGAGCTGAACCACTTCGCGCAGCGGCGCGCGGTCACGATCACGGCCAATCTCGCGCCCGGCACCTCGCTCGGCGAGGCAGTCGACCTGCTCGAGGCCCAGGCGCGCAAGCACCTGCGCGCCGGGTACGCGATCGACTACAACGGCGAGACCCGCGAGTTCAAGCAGTCGTCGTCGGCGCTGCTCGTCACCTTCGTGCTGGCGCTCGCGTTCATCTACCTGGTGCTGGCGGCGCAGTTCGAGAGCTTTGTCGACCCGCTGATCATCATGCTCACCGTTCCGCTGTCGATGACCGGCGCGCTCGCGCTGCTGGAGTGGACCGGAGGCACGATGAACGTCTACAGCCAGATCGGCCTGATCACGCTGGTCGGGCTCATCACCAAGCACGGCATCCTGATCGTGGAGTTCTCGAACCAGCTGCGCGACGGGGGCAAGGCGATGCTGCCGGCGGTGATCGAGGCGGCGAGCATGCGGCTGCGCCCGATCTTGATGACCACCGGGGCGATGGTGCTGGGCGCGGTGCCGCTGGCGTTCGCCACCGGAGCGGGCGCCGAGAGCCGCACCCAGATCGGCATGGTGATCGTGGGCGGGATGACTTTCGGGACGCTGCTCACGCTGTTCGTGGTGCCGACCGTCTACACTCTGCTGGCCAGGTCGCGCGGCGGCGAACCGGGCGAGCAGGCGATCGCGCCGCAGGCTGACGCTCCGGCAGCGGGCGCCCCCGAGCCCCGGCCGGCCGCCGCCGCCACTGCGGCAGCGGCGCCGACGGCACCTTGAGCGGACCAGAGGAGGTTGTGTCGCGATGCGACAGGTCGTACTGGACACCGAGACCACCGGCCTGAGCGTGGACGACGGGCACCGGATCATCGAGATCGGGTGCATCGAGGTGGTGAACCGGCGCGTCACGGGCGAGCACCTGCACCTGTACCTCAACCCCGAGCGCGAGGTCGACGAGGGCGCGAGCGCGGTGCACGGCATGACGCTCGAGATGCTGAGCGACAAGCCCCTGTTCGCGCAGGTCTGCGACCGGCTGCTCGAATTCGTCCGCGACGCCGAGGTCGTGATCCACAACGCGCCGTTCGACGAGGGCTTTCTCGACTCCGAACTGCGCCGATGCGGTCGCGGCAGGTTTCGTGAAGCCTGCGAGGGGGTGCGCGACACCTTGCGCATGGCGCGCGACCTGCACCCGGGCAAGCGCAACACGCTCGACGCGCTGTGCGAACGCTACGGAATATCGAATGCGCACCGAAGGCTGCACGGCGCGCTGCTCGACGCGGAACTGCTCGCCGAGGTCTACCTGGCGATGACGCGCGGCCAGGACAGCCTCGAGATCGGCCTGCGCCTCGCTTCCGAAGGCGGCCAGGGCGCCGTCGACGATGCGGCCTGGCCCCCGCGGCGACTGGTCGTGGTGCAGGCCGGCGAGCGGGAGATCGGCGAGCACGAGGCGTTGCTCGACCGGATCGCGCGCGACGCGGGCAAGGCCGATCTGTGGCGAGGCGCGGGTGGTTTAGAATAGCGTTCCCGTCAGCGCACGCGCATGCACGATCGTCGTGCAGCGTGCCGCCACAGTTCCAACCCAGGTAACGCCCGTCCCATGAAAGCACCCAGACACGCGCGCGGCCTGCGCGACAGGAAGTCGCACCTCTCGCCCGACGCCGAGCGGCTGGTGGCGGCCGCGCTCGGGCTGTCGAACTCGGGCAGCCGAAGCGAGGACCGCTACTGGGAGGCCTCTCTCGCCGGGCGCATCGAGCGCCTGCTCGACAGCACGCACCCGCAGGCGGTGTTCGACGCGCTCGACCGCCTCAACCAGACCGACGCCGAGGCCTACGGCACCCTCATCGAAGCGGTGGAAGACGCGAGCGAGGCCATCGTGATCGAGGCCCAAGGGCGCCGGTGGGATTGCCTGCTGGTGTCGGCGCCGCTGGTCGCCTGGACGCGATTCAGAATTCCGTCGGGGCCGATCCCGGCCGAGGTGTCGCAGGCGCTCTCGACGCACTGGCAGGCGCACGTGCTCGCGAGCGAGGCGCGCCTGCGCGTCGTTCCCTACCTCTACAGCATCGACCAGCTGCCGCGCGATTTCGCGGAGCTGCGCAGGCTCACGCGCAAGCTCGCGACCGGCGCCATCTCCGGCACCGCGCCCAGGGTCGAGCTCAAGTCCCTGCCCGAGACCGCCGAGATGCTCGCCGATTCGCGTTTCGTGCTCGGCGTCGTGGCGGTGGAGCGGGGGCAACCGATGTTTCGCTGGCAGGAGATCGACGCGAAGGACCACGCGGGCAGAGTGCAGTGCCTCGAGCAGTGGATCGCGCAGGGCCGCGGCCACCTCGAGGGGCTCCTGCCGGGCTGCGGCTTCGAGTGCCTGCTGCCCGACGCCTATCACATCAACCTGCGCGAATCCGACCGGCGCGTGCGCCCTTACGCGATTCGCGCGGCCGTGCACCTGCTCACGCACGTGCTCGACGCCGACGCGCAGCAGCTGCGCGCGTCGATCGCCCCCTTCGGCGAGGAGCGAGTCGACGAGTATCGCGTGGGTCTTTCGATCGGAGACTCGGACGAGGTTTCGCAGGGCGTCGTCTGGCCGCTCCTCGGCGCGGAGAGCGAGGCCGACGAGCCGGCGCCGATCGAGGCCGTGCGCGACGCCTTGCGCGAGGCGGGGGTGACCGAGGTGCGGGTCTGGCCCGAGATGCTCGAGCCGGAGTTCTGCGAAGACTGCGGCGTGCCGCTGTACCCCAACGCAAAGGGCGAGATCGTGCACGCCGAGATGCCCGAAGAGGCGGAGCCCGAGGCGCAGCAGTTCCACTGAGCCGTATCGCCCGCGTCGCCCGCGTCGCGCGACGCCCCCGTGCCGGGCGGCGCCCCGCCCGGGGCGCGTTTCCGGTCTGATCGCGGTTCGCGCGCTCAGCGCGCCGAGACCGCCGTTCGCGCGCTTTCGATCCGGTCGTCGAGATAGGCCGAGTAGAAGTCGCGCGCGCCGTACCCCACCAGCCGTTCCGCGAGTTCGCCGCGCGCGCCGAGAAAGGCCACGGTGGGCGCGACGCGGATCCCGAGCGTGTGCGCCAGGGCAACGGGCGCGCCTGCCGCGAGCCACGGCTGCGCGCCGGGTTGCGTCGCGCGCCGTGCTCCGGCGCCCGGCGACGATTCGGGTGCCTTCGGCGCGAACGACCGGCCGTCCGCGATGTCGAACTCCACCACGATCACCCCGCGCTTGTGCTGCTCGGCCGCGAGCGGGTGCAGCTGCTCGCGCCTGAGCGCCTCGCAGTAAGGGCACCCCGCCTGGCTGAACAGCACCACGACCGGCTTGCGCTCGCGTTCGGCGCGCGCGATCAGCGCGGTGAGCGAGTCGGGCCGGGCGAGCATCGCGGGCGCGGCTTGCGCATGCGTCGACGGCGCAAGTCCGGATTGCCCTAACACAAGAAGGGTCATCGCCGCCGCCCGCTCGAGCGCGACCCGGACCGCGCGGCGTCGCGGGCGCTCGCCGCTCGGCGGGATGATCGGCGCTTTGAAGGAGTTCAAACCCATTCGCATGGCGCGATCTTAGGCTTGAACGCGCCGCAACGGGAAGCCCCGTGCGTGGAACGTGAACGGCGTGTTGCACTAGGGAATACCACTACCCTGATTGGGTACTCCCCATCGGGAAAACCATGGTGGTCCGTATGTTGAGCAGTTTTGTCGGGTTAGAATCCGCGAAAAATGGTGCCGCCAACCGGTTACTACGCTCCCGAAAAGGGCCATGACTTCAGGACAAAAGGAGACACGATGAATTCATCTCGCAGACAGACGCTGCAGGCCGCGGGCGGCGTTGGGCTCTACGGCGCGCTGGTTGCCATCGGCATGCTTCCCGCCACGGGCGCGCTGGCGCAGGAGAAGTTCAACCCCGCGGCGTTCCAGGCCAAGAACGTGGCCGATGCGCTCAAGGCGCTCGGCGCCACGGGCAGCCCGACCTCGGGCGAAATCGCGATCATCGCGCCCGACATCGCCGAGAACGGCGCCGTCGTTCCGGTGGGCATCAAGAGCAACCTGCCCAAGACCGAATTCATGGCGCTGCTGGTCGAGAAGAACCCCGCGCCGCTCGCCGGCGCTTACGACATCCTGCCCGGCGCGCACGCGGAAGTGAACATGCGCATCAAGATGGGCCAGAGTTCCGACGTGTACGCGGTGGTGCGCGCCGACGGCAAGTACCACGTGGCCAAGAAAGAGATCAAGGTCACGCTCGGCGGTTGCGGCGGCTGATCGGCTGCGCCCGATCCAATCAAACACAAGGGACAGGAGACAGTTAGATGGCAGATCCGATGCGAATTCGCGCTATCGCCAAGGACGGCGTGGCGGACGTGCGGGTATTGATGGCGCACGAGATGGAGACCGGTCAGCGCAAGGACTCCAGCGGCAAGGTCGTTCCGGCCTGGCACATCACCGAGGTGACGGCCTCGCTCAATGGCAAGCCGGTGCTCGTGGCCCACTGGGGGCCGGCCATCTCGAAGAACCCGTACCTCCAGTTCAAGCTTCAGGGAGCGAAGCCTGGAGACAAGGTGAGCGTCTCGTGGGTCGACAACAAGGGCGAAAAGCGCACCGACGAGGCAACGATCGGAGGCTGACCATCTTGCCGCGCGCGGCGCCGCCAACGCAGCGGCGCAGGCGCGGCTTTCGGCCCGGTGCGTTCCGGGCCAATTACCACCAGGGAGAAGCGGCGATGAAGCAGTTGCTCAAGGGAGTACTCGCGGTACTGGCAGCGGGCTGGATTGGCAGCGCCGCGGCCAGCGAGCCGATCAAGATCGTGTATCACGTGAACCAGGGCCTGGCGCAGGCCACTGACGCGCTGCGCAACATCAACAATCACCTCAACGCCGACAAGACCGCGAAGATCGTGGTCGTGACGCACTCCAAGGGCATCGACTTCCTGCTCGATGGCGCGAAGGACGCGAACGGCAATTCCTACGACGCGCTGGTGGCCGTGGCGAAGTCCAAAGGCGTGGAATTCCGGGTGTGTCGCAATACCCTCGTTAGCCGCAAGATCGACGAGTCGAAGGTGATCCCCGACGCCCCGATCGTTCAGTCGGGCGTGGCCGAGGTGAGCCGGCTCCAGGTGCAAGAGAAGTACGCCTACCTCAAGCCCTGAGTTCCAACCACTAGTGCGCGGGAGCCTGCCCCGGTGGGGGCAGGCACGCGGTTGCTTCGATGAGCGGCGCAAGACCGCGGGTGTACTACAGCCAATCAATACATAAGGAGGCACGCTGAGATGCTGATTCCAACACGATACCTGGCGGGTTTCGCCGCGTGCGGCGCCCTCGCGGTGGCGTTCGCTTTTCCGGTGGCGGCCTCTGCTCAGGAAAAGAGCGACACGATCAAGGCCATCGAAAAGTATCGCGAGATGCTGCAAGACGGTAACCCCGCGGAACTGAGCGTGGCCAAGGGCGAGGAGCTCTGGAAGAAGAAACGCGGCCCGAAGAACGCGAGCCTCGAGGGCTGCGACCTCGGCAAGGGTCCGGGCGTGGTCAAGGGCGCGTACGCCGAACTGCCGCGCTATTTCGCCGACACCGACCAGGTGATGGATTTCGAGAGCCGGCTCGTGCACTGCATGGTCGCGCTGCAGGGCTTCAAGCGCGCCGACGTGGTCAAGAAGCCGTTTTCCGGCGGCGCCGAGCCCGACACCGAGCTCGAGGCTCTCACCGGCTACGTCGTGGACGCCTCGCGCGGCATGGAAGTGAACCTTCCGCAGTCGCACCCGAAGGAAGTCGCTTCGTACAAGCGCGGCGAGAAGATCTTCTTCTATCGCGGCGGCCCCTACGACTTCTCCTGCGCCACCTGCCACTCGGTGGACAACCAGCGCATCCGGCTGCAGGACCTCCCCACGTTGAGCAAGCCCGAGGACGCGAAGCGCGCCTTCACGACCTGGCCCGCGTACCGCGTGTCGCAGGGCGCGCTGCGCACGATGCAGTGGCGCCTGAACGACTGCTTCCGCCAGCAGCGCTTCCCCGAGCTGATCTACGGCTCGCAGGCGTCGATCGACCTGATCACGTACCTGGGCGTCACGGCAAAGGGCGGGAAGATGGATTCGCCCGCGATCAAGCGCTAAGCGAGAGGAGACAAGACATGAAGACACGCACACTACTCGCCAGCCTCGCTGCCGCGGTTCTCGTCGCCAGCTGCGCGGTGCCCGACACGCGGCCCGACGCCGAGGTCGTCAAGACCCTGAAGAGCTCGTTCAAGGCGCGCGGCATGGCCAAGCTCGACCGCCTCGACCAGAGCGAGCTGCAGCGCGAGTGCTCGGCCTACGCGCAATCGCCGATGCCCAAGGCGCTCGCCGAGAAACTCGAGAAGGCCGAGCTGGCCAAGGTGACGTACCCGGCCGACGGCAAGTACCTGGGCGACTGGAAGAAGGGCGAGCGGGTCGCGCAGACCGGCCGCGGCCTGCAGTACAGCGACAACGAGAAGACGGTGAACGGCGGCAACTGCTACGCCTGCCACCAGCTGACGAAGCAGGAGATGTCGTACGGCAACATCGGCCCGTCGCTGCAGAACTACGGCAAGCTGCGCGGCACCGCGGAGCCGATCCTCAAGTACACCTGGGCCAAGATCTGGAACTCGCACGCGTTCTCGGCGTGCTCGCAGATGCCGCGGTTCGGCGAGGCGGGCATCCTCAGCGAGGAGCAGATCAAGGACGTGATGGCGCTGCTTCTCGACCCGAACTCACCGAACAACAAGTGATCCGACCGGTGAAGGGCGGCCGCCTCGCGCGGCCGCTTTTCATTTCGGCGGCCGTGTCGCTCGCGAGCGCGGGGCGGGAGCGCAACCGGCGGTCGCGCCGCACACCCTAGGGGACGATTTCACGATGGATCGACGCGAATTTCTCCAGGTGCTCGCCGCCGGCTCGGCGGCCGGGCTTCCTCTCGCGGGCTGCGCCAACGTCGGGGCCACCGGCGGCGCCGGGGCGGGCGCCGCGGCCGAGGCGATGTACGACATCCCGCGCTTCGGCAACGTGAGCGTGATGCACTTCACCGACTGCCACGCGCAGCTGCTGCCGGTGTACTTTCGCGAGCCGAGCGTGAACATCGGCATTGCGAGCGCGAACGGCCAGCCGCCGCACCTGGTGGGCGAGCACCTGCTCAAGGCCTTCAAGGTGCGCCCGGGGAGTGCCGAGGCGCACGCGTTCACCTACCTCGACTTCGAGCGGGCGGCGCGCACCTACGGCAAGGTGGGCGGTTTCGCGCACCTCGCCACGCTCGTCAAGCGCGTGCGCGCATCGCGCCCGGGTTCGCTGCTGCTCGACGGCGGCGACACCTGGCAGGGATCGGGCACCGCGCTGTGGACCAACGGCCAGGACATGGTCGACGCGTGCAAGCTGCTCGGCGTGGACATGATGAGCCCGCACTGGGAATTCACGCTCGGCGCCAAGCGCGTGAAGGAGATCATCGAGAAGGACTTCAAGGGCAACATCGAGTTCCTCGCGCAAAACGTCAAGACCACCGACTTCGAGGATCCGGTGTTCAAGCCCTACGCGCTGCGCACGATCAACGGCGTGGCGGTGGCGATCGTGGGGCAGGCGTTTCCCTACACGCCGATCGCGAACCCGCGCTACATGACGCCCGACTGGAGCTTCGGAATCCAGGAAGAGCGGATGCAGGCGATGGTGAACGAGGCGCGCGCCAAGGGCGCGAAGGTCGTGATCGTGCTCTCGCACAACGGCATGGACGTCGACCTGAAGATGGCGAGCCGCGTGACCGGGATCGACGCGATCATGGGCGGGCACACGCACGACGGCGTGCCGCAACCGACGATCGTCTCCAACCCGGGCGGCAAGACGCTGGTGACCAACGCCGGGTCGAACGGAAAGTTTCTCGGCGTGCTCGACCTGGAGGTGCAGGGCGGCAAGGTGTCCGACTTCCGCTACCGGCTCCTGCCGGTGTTCTCGAACATCCTGCCCGCCGACCGCGAGATGCAGGCACTGATCGACCGCGTGCGCGCGCCGTACAAGGGCAAGCTCGAGGAGCGATTGGCCGTGACGGAGGGGCTGCTCTATCGCCGCGGCAACTTCAACGGCACCTTCGACCAGCTGATCCTCGACGCGATGATGGAGGTCAAGGGCGCCGAGATCGGGTTCTCGCCTGGATTCCGCTGGGGCACCTCGATCCTGCCGGGGCAGGCGATCACGCGCGAGCACCTGATGGACCAGACGGCCATCACCTACCCGTACACCGCGGTGAACGAGATGACCGGCGAGTTCATCAAGACCGTGCTCGAGGACGTGTGCGACAACCTGTTCAACCCCGACCCGTACTACCAGCAGGGCGGCGACATGGTGCGGGTGGGCGGGCTCACCTACACCTGCAACCCGCTCGGGTCGATGGGCAGCCGCATCAGCGACATGCGCCTGGCGGGCAAGCCGATCGACCCGAAGAAGACCTACAAGGTGGCCGGCTGGGCGCCGGTGGCCGAGGGGGCGAGCGGCGAGCCGATCTGGAACGTGGTAGAAACCTGGCTCAAGGCCAAGAAGACGATCAGCCCGCGCAAGCTCAACCTGCCGAAGCTGGTCGGGATGCAGGGCACCAGGGGGTACGCATCATGAGATCCGTCAGGGGGCGTGCGATCGACACGGGGCGCGCGATCGACAACGCGCGCGCGATCGACAAGGCGCGCGCGATCGCATTCGTGTCCGCCGCATTGCTGGCGGCGCCTGCGGGCGCGAACGGGCTCGTCACCGTGAAGCAGCTCGCGCCCGAGACGGCGCTCAAGGCGGCGAAGGCGGCTCTCGATTACTGCCGAGGCAAGGGTTACCAGGTGGGCGTCGCGGTGGTGGACCGCGCCGGCCTGCCGCAGGTGTTCCTGCGCGACCGTTTCGCCGGCGCGCACACCGTGGAGATGGCCACCAACAAGGCCTGGACGGCGGCGTCGTTACGCACCGCCACCATGGCGATCGCGGCCGAGACGCAGCCCGGGCGGCCGATGAGCGGAATCCGCCACCTGCCGCGCGTGATCGCCGCCGGTGGCGGCCTCCCGATCGAGGCCGGCGGCACGATGGTGGGCGGGATCGGCGTGTCGGGCGCTCCTAGCGGAGACGCCGACGCGGACTGCGCGACGGCAGGCGTGAAGGCGATCGAGGCCGACATCGAGTTCTGAGCGCCGCACCGTGACAGCGCCGCCGCCTGTGCCGCAGCGCGCTCGCGATGCGGGCCGGGCGCCCTCGCGCTCGCCGGCCTCGCCAGCCGCCCGGGGGCGCTGGCGCAGCCGGGCGCGGATCGCGATCGCCGCCGTGCTCGTGGCGGCCGGTGCGCACGCGATCGGGGCCGAATCCTACGAGCCCCTCACCGTGAAGCTCGTGCCGCAGCGCCTGTCCGAGCGCGCGTATTTCGTGCAGGGCGAGCCGGGCGTGGTGTCCACGTCGAACAACGGTTTCATCTCGAACGCCGGCTTCGTCGTCACCGACGAGGGGGTGGTCGTGTTCGACGCGCTGGGCTCGCCCTCGCTCGGCGCCGAGCTGCTGCGGCAGATCCGGCTGATCACGCCCAAGCCGGTGCGTCGCGTGATCGTGAGCCACTACCACGCCGACCACTTCTACGGGCTGGCCGCGTTCAAGCAGGCGGGCGCCGAGATCTTCGCGCACAGGCTCGTGCGCGACTACCTCGCCAGCGACGCGCCGCGCGCGCGGCTCGAGGAGCGCCGCAACTCGCTCGCGCCGTGGGTGGACGAGCGGATGCAACTGGTCCCGCCCGACGTCTATCTCGACGGCGAGGCCAGCTTCAAGCTCGGCGGCGTCGACTTCCGCATCTTCAACGTGGGGCCCGCGCACACGCCCGAAGACCTGATGATGCTGGTCGAGCAGGAGGGCGTGCTCTTTGCCGGCGACCTGATGTTCGCGGGTCGCGTGCCGTACGTGGGCAACGGCGACAGCAAGGGCTGGCTCGCGTCGATCGAGCGGCTGGCCGCGAGCGGCGCGCGCGTGATCGTGGGCGGCCACGGCCCGGCCAGCACCAACGCCGCGCGCGACCTCGCGACGACGCGCGACTACCTTTCGGCGTTGCGACGCGAGATGGGGCGCGGCGTGCAGGACATGCTCACGTTCGAGGAAACCTTTCGCCGCGCCGACTTCTCGCGCTTTCGTTCGCTGCCGGCCTTCGACGCGGCGCACCGCATCAACGCGTTCAACACCTTCCTGCTGATGGAACGCGAGGCGCTGGGCACGAAGTAGGGTGGCGCACGGCGGCGAGGCTCGAGTCTCGCCGCGGGTCGGCGAGCGGGGAGCGACTACAATGCTCGTGCGCCCTGGCCGACGAGTTGCAGACGATGAACGAGCAATCAGTGAAACCACCGAAAGACGGCGCGCCGCACGCCGGCGGCGACGCGATCGCGCCCCTGCGCGAGTACGTGGTCGAGATGACCCGGCTGGTGGAGCGCACCCGCGACGAGGCCGAGATCCTGCCCCGGGCGCGCGAACTGCTCCAGGCGCTGATCGCGGACGATGCGTGGCTCGCGCACGAGTTCACGATTCCCGACGCGCAGTACTACCGCCAGTACCTGTTGCATTGCGATCCGCTCGAGCGCTTCTCGGTGGTGAGCTTCGTGTGGGGGCCCGGGCAGGCCACGCCGGTGCACGATCACACGGTCTGGGGCCTGGTGGGCGTGCTGCGCGGCGCCGAGCGCTGCCAGAGATACCGGCGCGGCGACGACGGGCGCTGGGTTCCCGACGGCGCCGAGCAGCGCCTCGAGCGCGGCGCGGTCGACGCCGTCTCGCCCGCGCTGGGCGACGTGCATCGCGTGGCCAACGCGCACGCCGACCGGGTCTCGATCAGCATCCACGTCTACGGCGCGAACATCGGCGCCGTCTCGCGCCACGTCTACGCGCCCGATGCGAGCGGCGTGAAGCCCTTCGTGTCGGGTTATTCGTCGACGCAGGTTCCCAACCTGTGGGATCGCTCGTCGCAGGTCAGGCAATCGTTGCAGGAACGACAATGAAGACGATCGTAGCGGCTACCGATTTCTCGGCTTCGGCGCACGACGCGCTCGAGCGCGCCGCCCAGCTCGCCCGCGCGCACGGCGCCCAGCTGCACCTGCTGCACGCGCCTTCGCACGGAACGTGGTCGCAGGGCACGGGTATGTTCAGCCATCTCTTCAGCGACGGCAACGCGCCGAGCGTGGAACACGACCGCGAGCGCCTCGAAAAGGTCGGGGCCGGGCTCCGGCGGCGCTTTCGCGTCAAGGCCCAGTGCCACGTGCTGCCCGGAAGGGCCGCGGTGGAGATCGCCGCCTTCGCGCAGTCGCGCGAGGCCGACCTGGTCGTGCTGGCCTCGCGCGGCGAGGGCGGAGTCAAGCGCCTCGCGCTGGGCGGCACGGCGCTGAAGGTGACCTGGTCCACGCTGTGCCCGGTGCTCCTGGTGCGCGAACCGGTCGGAGCCGGCTACGCGAGCATGCTCGTGGCCACCGATCTCTCGGGCCGCGCGGCGCACGTGTGCACGACGGCGATGGCGCTGCTGCCCAAGGCGTCGATCACGCTGGTGCACGCCTTTCGCGCCGAGTTCGAGACCGCTCTGCAGCTGGTGGGCGCGAGAACCGAATCGCTTCGCCGCTACCGTGCCGAACAGGGCGTCGAAGCGGCGGCGCGGCTCGAGCAGTTGTGGGCCGAGGTGCGGGGCAGGACGCGCCGCCAGGCCGAGCGGGTGATCTCCCACGGGCACCCGATACCGGTCGTGCTCAAGGCGGTGAGCGAGTACGGGCCCGAGCTCGTCGTGCTGGGCAAGCACGCCGGGCCGCGCTGGGAAGAGCAGGTGCTGGGCAGCGTCGTGCAGAACCTGCTCCAGCAGCTCAAGACCGACGTGCTCGTCGTGCCGTGACGCACCACGCCCGCATCGAGGGCTCCGATCCGCAAACCGCCGAGCGCGCGCTCGACGCGCTCAGGGCGGTGGTGGATCCGGAGATGGGAATGGACGTGGTCGAACTGGGGCTCGTCTACTGCGTGAGCGCGAGCGATCGCGCGCTGCACGTGGAGATGACGATGACTTCGGCCACCTGTCCGATGGCCGACGCGATCGTGCGCGATGCGCAGGCGGTGCTCGGTCAGTCGATGCCGCAGTTGCGCGAGATCGACGTCGAACTCGTCTGGGATCCGCCCTGGACGCCGGCGATGATGTCCGACGAGGCGCGGGCCTTCTTCGGCTGGGGGCCGTGAGCGCCGGGGCGCCGGCGCGGGGCGCGCAGGGCGTCGCGCGCGGGCGACTGCCGCTGGTCGCGGCGGGGATCGTCTCGCTGGCGCTCGGCACGCTCGGGGGTCTGGCGCGCGCCGGGCTCGACCTGCCGGCGATGCACGCCTCGGTGCACGCGCCGCTGATGATCGGGGGCTTCCTCGGCACCGTGATCTCGCTCGAGCGCGCGGTGGCGCTCGGCGCTCGCTGGGGCTACGCGGCACCGGCGCTCGCCGCGCTCGCCGCGCTCGCGCTGTGGGTTGCCGCGGATCCGCCAGCCGGGAGCGGCGCGAGCCTGGCGAGCGGGTTCTCGCTGATGCGGGTGGCGGCCGAACTGCAGCTGGTTGCCGGATTGTTGCTCGCGGCCCTGTGCTGGCGGCTGCACGCGCGCCAGCCCGCGACGCACTCGCGCGTGCTGCTGCTGGCGGCGCTTTGCTGGCCGCTGGGCAACGCGATCTGGATCTTCACGGGCGACCCCGGGCGCGCCGCGCTCGCCTGGATCGCGTTCCTCGTGCTCACGATCGCCGCCGAGCGGCTCGAGCTCTCGCGCTTCATGCCCGCGCGCGCGCACGCGCTGGCGGGCTTCTTCGTCGGGGTCGGGGCGTGCCTGTTCGCCGCGCTGGTCTCGCCGCTGGCGCGGGCGGCGGGCGAGGCGGCCATGGGCGGCGGCGCGGTCGTTCTCGCGATCTGGCTCGCGCGCCACGACATCGCCCGGCGCACCGCGCGCCTGCCGGCGCTCGCGGGGTTCATCGGGAGGTCGTTGCTCGCGGGCTACTTCTGGCTCGCGCTGGGCGGCGCGCTGCTCGCGCTCTCGGCCGCCGACGCGGCCGGCGCGCACGCGGGCTGGCTGCGCGACGCGTGGCTGCATTCGCTGTTGCTCGGCTTCGTCATGTCGATGGTGTTCGCGCACGCGCCGGTGGTCTTTCCGGCCGTGCTCAGGGTGCGCATGCCCTGGCACTGGAGCTTCTACCTGCCGGCGCTCGTGCTGCACGCCTCGCTCGCGCTTCGCGTCGGCGCCGATCTCGCGGCGCACTCGGGCGCGCG
This sequence comes from Burkholderiaceae bacterium, assembly GCA_036525975.1. Lineage (GTDB taxonomy): Bacteria > Pseudomonadota > Gammaproteobacteria > Burkholderiales > Burkholderiaceae_E > Quisquiliibacterium. The sequence goes on from DATCZK010000106.1 coordinate 24,370, forward strand.
CGCGGCCGGTTCGGCGGGCAACGCGCTCGCGCTCGCGGCCTTCGTGGCGGTGACGATCAGCGCCGTGGTTCGCGGCGCTCGCGCTCAACGATCTTGAGCATCGTCGCGAGCGTGATCGACCCCAGCACGGCGCGGGCGGTCTGGTTGATCTCTTCGAGCACCCGGGTGATCGCGCGCCCCTCGCCGGTCGCGTTTTCGCGCTCGGCGCCCTCGGCCGGGCGCGCGCTGATGTCTTCGAACAACTCCACCACGTCGAGCAGCGTCGTGCGCCGCGCGTTGCCCACGAAGCGGTAACCCCCTCCGACGCCGCGCGCGGACTCGAGCAACCCGGCGCGGCCGAGCTGGCGCAACACCTTGGCCAGGTGGTGCACCGATATGCCGTACTTGTGCGCAACCTCCGACGCCACCACCTGGCGGTTCGGTTCGGCGGCGGCCTCGAGAAGGCTGCACAGCGCGATGCTGGTGTTCTTCTGGAGCTTCATCGGTTCACTCGTCGAGCTTGCGCTCGAGCGCGACAAAGGGCGCAGCCATCATGCCCTGGCTGCGGAAGAACGCCATCACGAGGTGGTTGTCGCGCGCGAGCAGCGTGCGCACGGTGCCCACTCCGGAGCGCCTGAAGCGCTCGCAGATCGCCTCGAGCATCTCGGTTGCGACGCCGCTCTCGCGAACCGCGGGCAGGACGCTCAGCCCGAACACCCACCCGCACGGGGGCGAGCCGAACTCCCAGTCGCGCACGTCGCCCAGGATGAAGCCCAGGATCTCGCCGTCGCGGCGCTCGGCCACCAGGAAGAAGCGCTGCTGCCGGCCGATGCCGCCGCCGTAGCGCGCGTACATCTCGTACCAGTAGTCGAGTTTTCTCACGCCGGTGACCTCGGCGTCGATCTCGATGACGCGGGCCAGGTCGGCCTGCAGCGCCGGACGCACGATGAATTCGCTGGTCTTCATGCGATCGAAAGATTGACTCGGATCAAAAATGGTAACACGATACCACTTTAAGATGACTCGCAGGGATCGACGCGTTCGATCAATGCAAGACGCGAGGAGGGGCCAGATGAAACCGAGCCTGCAGCCGGGCGTGTCGATCACACGCGAATACGAGGTCGATCGCGAGCGCACGATCGGGTTCATGGGCGAGGGAGCGCGCGTGTACGCCACGCCGATGCTCGTGCGCGACATCGAGATGACTTGCCGCGAACTGCTGCTCGAGCACCTCGACGAGGGCGAGGACTCGGTGGGCACGCGGGTGGAGATCGACCACATGGCCGCCACGCTGCTCGGGATGAAGGCCACGATCACGGCCAGCGTCACCGCCGTGGAAGGCCGCGCCGTCTCGTTCGAGGTGAGCGGCACCGACGGGCTCGACAAGATTTGCCGATGCCGCCACAACCGCTTCGTGGTCGACGTGAAGACAACCGAGGCGCGGCTCAAGGCGAAGGCGGCGAAGGCGGGGCTCTGATGGGCGCGCCAGGCGGCACCGGCGAGCGCAGGGTACCCACCTACTGCTACCAGTGCGTGGCGGGGCCCGACCTTCTCACGGTGAAGGTGCGCGACGGCGTGGCCACCGAGGTCGAGCCGAACTTCTGCGCCGCCGACGTGCACCCGGGCGGCGGGAAGGTGTGCGTGAAGGCCTACGGGCTGGTGCAGAAGGTGTACAACCCGCATCGGGTCACGCGGCCGATGAAGCGCACCAATCCGCGCAAGGGGCGCGACCAGGATCCGGGCTTCGTTCCGATCTCCTGGGACGAGGCGCTCGAGACGATCGCGGACAAGCTCAAGGCCATCCGCGCCAGCGGACTGCTCGACGACTCGGGTTACCCGAAAGTGGCGGCGAGCTTCGGCGGCGGGGGCACGCCGCAGTCTTACATGGGCACCTTTCCGGCTTTCCTCGCCGCGTGGGGGCCGATCGACATGGGCTTCGGGTCGGGGCAGGGCGTGAAGTGCTATCACGCCGAGCACCTGTACGGCGAGCTGTGGCACCGCGCGTTCACCGTCTCTCCCGACACGCCGAACTGCAACTTCCTGATCTCGTGCGGGGCCAACGTGGAGGCCTCGGGCGGGGTCGTGGGCGTTTGGCGGCACGCCGGCGCGAGGGCGCGCGGGATGAAGCGCGTGCAGGTGGAGCCGCACCTGTCGGTGACCGGCGCGTGCTCGGCGAAGTGGGTGCCGATCAAGCCCAAGACCGACGCCGCGTTCCTCTACGCGCTGCTGCACGTGATGGTCCACGAGGTCGCGCGCGACCGCCTCGATCTGGCGTACCTGCGCGAGAGCACCTCGTCGCCCTACCTTGTGGGCGATGGCGGGTATTTCCTGCGCGACCCGGCGACGCGAAAGCCGTTGATCTGGGACGAGACGAGCGCGCGCGCGGTGCCTCACGACACGCCCGGCACGCGTCCTGCCCTGGAGGGCGCGTTCGAGGCGAACGCGATCGAGATCGGCGCCGACGACGCCGTACTGGCGCAGGGCGAGCTGCGCGGCCGCCCGTCGTTCGCCTGCTTCGTCGAGCACATGTCGGCCTACTCGCCCGAATGGGCCGAGGGCGTGTGCGACGTGTCCGCCGCCACGATCCGCGAGGTGGCGATGCAGTTCGTGGAAGAAGCGCGCGTTGGCGAGACGATCGAGATCGACGGGTTGACGCTGCCGCTGCGACCGGTTGCAGTGAGCCTGGGCAAGACCGTGACCAACGGCTGGGGCGCCTTCGAGTGCGTCTGGGCGCGCACGATGCTGGTCGTGCTCGTGGGCGCGCTCGAAGTGCCGGGCGGGGCGCTGGGCACCACGGTGCGCCTGAGCCGGCCGATGAGCGAGCGCATCCGCAGCGTGAAGCCCGGCGAAGACGGGTTCATGGCCTTTCCGTTCAACCCGACCGACCGCGAGGGCTGGAGCGACCGCCCGAACATCCGCAACGCCTATCGCACGATGGTGCCGATCTCGGCCGACGGCCCGTGGAGCCAGGCGCTCGGCCCCACGCACTTCTCGTGGATGTTCCTCGACGACACGCCCAAGGGCCTGCCCAAGGTCACGCTGCCGGAGCTGTGGTTCGTGTACCGGACGAACCCGGCGATTTCGTTCTGGGACACGACGGCGTTGACCGAGCGCATCGCGCGCTTCCCGTTCGTGGTGGCGTTCGCGTACACGCACGACGAAACCAACCACATGGCCGACATCCTGCTGCCCGATTGCGTCGACCTCGAGAGCCTGCAGCTGATCCGCATCGGCGGCTCGAAATACATCGAGCAGTTCTGGGACCACGAGGGCTACGCGCTGCGCCAGCCCGTGGTCGCGCCCCGCGGCGAGGCGCGCGACTTCACCGACATCGCCACCGAGCTCGCGGTGCGCACCGATCTCCTGGAAAAGTACAACGCCGCGATCAACAAGGGCGCCGCCGGCGCGCCGCTCTCGGGCGAGGGCTTCGACTACAGGCTCGACACGAGCGCGCGCCACGGGTGCGACACGATCTGGGAAGCGGTCTGCCGCGCGGCGAGCAGCGAGATCTCGCACGGCGAGGAGGCGCACGGCCTCGAGTGGTTCCGGGAAAACGGTTTCATGACGCGCCCGTTCCCGCGGGTGGACTGGTATCTCTACCCGGCGATGCGCGCGCAGGGCCTGCGCTTCGAGCTGCCCTACCAGGAGCGGCTCAAGCGCATCGGCGAGCAGCTGGGCAACCGGCTGCACGAGCGCGACCTGCACTGGTGGGACGCGCAGCTCAAGGAGTATCAGGCGCTTCCGGTCTGGTCCGACTTTCCCGGCAAGTGGGAGCAGGCGCTGGTGTCGATGGGCGGGTCGCTCGAGAGCTATCCGTTCTGGCTCGTGACCGCGCGCAGCATGCAGTACGCGTGGGGCGCGAACGCCGGCATACCGCTGATGCACGAGGTGGCCGGCAACGTGGCCGGGCATCGCGGCGTGGTCGTGAACACCGCGCGCGCGCGCGCGCTCGGCATCGAGGACGGCGACCAGATCGAGATCTCCACCCCGGTGCGCAGCACGCGCGGGCGTGCGGTGCTGCGCCAGGGCATCCGCCCCGACACGCTGCTGATGATCGGGCAGTTCGACCACTGGGCCACGCCGGTGGCGAAAGACTTCGAGATGCCGAGCATGAACACGCTCGTGCCGATGTCGCTCGCGCTCACCGACGCAACCGGCTCCGGTGCCGACCTGGTGCGGGTCTCGCTGCGCAAGACGGGGCAGGCGCGATGACGCGCTGGGCGATGGTGGCCGACCTGCGCCGGTGCGTGGGCTGCCAGACGTGCACCGCGGCGTGCCGGCACGCCAACGCCACGCCCCCGGAAACCCAGTGGCGTCGGGTGATCGACATCGAGATGGGCGAGTACCCGGAGGTGAGCCGGGTGTTCGTGCCGGTGGGCTGCATGCACTGCGACGATCCGCCGTGCATGCACGTGTGCCCGTCGACCGCAACGCGCAAGCGCGACGACGGCATCGTCACGATCGACTACGACCTGTGCATCGGCTGCGCCTACTGCGCGGTCGCGTGCCCGTACCAGGCGCGCTACAAGAGCGAGCGCGCGAGTTTCGCTTTCGGCGAGGCCACCGAGGGCGAGGCGCAGCGCTTCGACCCGGCCAAGGTCGCGGTCGCCACCAAGTGCACCTTCTGCGTCGACCGCATCGACGCCGGGCTGGCCAAGGGGCTCACGCCGGGCGTCGATCCGGAGGCGACGCCGGCGTGCGTGAACAGCTGCATCTCGGTGGCGATGCACTTCGGCGACGCCGAAGACCCGGACAGCAACGTCTCGAAGCTGCTCGCGGAGAACCGGCACTTCAGGATGCACGAGGAGGTCGGCACCGGCCCGGGCTTCTACTACCTGTGGGATCGCGAATGAGGCTTCGCAGATGAGCTACGGCCCCAACCCCTGGCTGCAGACCCAGTGGGACGCGCGCGCGGCCACCAACTTCATGGCGGGCGGATCGGGCAGCGGCCTCGTGCTCTGCGCGGCGCTGCTCGAACTGGGCGGGGTGCCCAAGGCGCTGTGGGTGGGGTGCCTCGCGCTCGGACTCGCGCTGGTGGCGATCGGCCTGACGGCGGTGTGGTTCGAGATCGGGCGCCCGTTGCGCGCGGTGAACGTGATGTTCAACCCGCACACCTCGTGGATGACGCGCGAGTCGCTGATCGCGCCGCTGCTGTTCGCTTCGGGGCTCGCGCTGTTCGCGCTCGACTCGAGCGCGTTCGCGCTGCTGCTGGTGCCTCTCGCGCTCGGCTTCCAGTTCGCGCAGGCGCGGATCCTGCGCGCGGCGCGCGGCATACCGGCGTGGTGCGAGCCGCGCGTCGTGGGCTGGTTGATGGCCACCGGGCTCGCCGAGGGCGCGGGGCTGGCGCTGGCGATCGCGGCCGTGCTCGCAGCCGTTCCGCCGGGCGCGGGCTGGGTCGTGGCGGCGCTCGCGCTCGCGCGCTACGCGCTGTGGGCGCGCTACGCGCGACACCTCGAGGCCCTTCCGGCCGGCGCGGCAGCGGCGATCGACGCCACGCGGCGCTGGCTGCTGGTGGCGGGCGCGGGCGTTCCGCTGGCACTGGTTGCGCTTGCGAGCCTCGCGCCGGCGATCGCCGCGCTCGCGTTGTTCGTGGCCGGGCTCGCGGCCTGGCTCGCAGGGTGGCGCGCCAAGTTCCTGCTGCTGCGTCGCGCGGCGTTCAATCGCGGGTTCGCGATTCCGCACCTTCCGGTGAGGGGGCGCAGATGAGGGAGCGCAGATGAGGGGGCGCAGGTGAGGGGGCGCAGATGAGGGGGCGCAGATGAGGGGGCGCAGGTGAGCGCCGCCGACAGGGCGCCGATGTTCGACGCCGGCGCGGAGACCCTGTCGCGCGACCGCCTCTCGGCGCTGCAACTGGCGCGCCTGCGGCGGACGCTCGGCCGCGCGAAGCGCGTGCCGCTGCACGCCCGGCGCCTCGCGCAGGCGGGCTTCGAGTCGCGCGCGCTGCGCTCGCTCGAAGACCTGCGCAAGCTCCCGTTCACGGTCAAGGACGACCTGCGCGCGCAGTACCCGTTCGGGATGCTCAGCGCACCGCTCGAGTCGATGGCGCGACTGCACGCCTCTTCCGGCACCACCGGCAAGCCGACCGTCGTGGGCTGCACCGCGCGCGACGTTGCAACCTGGGCCGGGCTGATGGCGCGGTCGATGGCGTGCGCCGGCGTGCGGCGCGGCGAGCTGGTGCACAACGCCTACGGCTACGGCCTGTTCACCGGCGGTCTCGGCGCGCACTACGGCGCCGAGGCGCTGCGCTGCCCGGTGGTGCCGATGTCGGGCGGCAACACCGAGAAGCAGGTCACGCTGCTGGCCGACTTCGGCGCGAGGGTGTTGTGCTCCACGCCGTCCTATTCGCTCGCGATCGCGGAGGAGGCGAGGCGCCAGGGCGTCGACCTGCACGCGCGCGGGCTTCGTCTCGGGCTGTTCGGCGCGGAGCCTTGGAGCGAGGCGATGCGCGAGGAGATCCAGTCGCAGCTCGGCTTGGTGGCGCGCGACGTGTACGGCCTCTCGGAGATCATGGGCCCGGGCGTGGCGATCGAGTGCGAGGCCGGGCCCTGCGGGTTGCACGGCTGGGAGGATCACTTCATCTTCGAGGTGATCGACCCCGAGACCGGCCAGCCGGTGCCCGAGGGGCGGTCGGGCGAACTCGTGATCACCACGCTCACGCGCGAGGCGATGCCGATGATCCGCTACCGCACGCGCGACATCACGCGCGTCACCACGAAGCCATGCGCCTGCGGGCGCACGCACCTGAGGCTGCAGCGCATCACCGGTCGCAGCGACGACATGCTGATCATCCGGGGCGTGAACGTCTACCCGTCGCAGATCGAGGCGGTGCTCGTGGGCATGGCGGAGCTCGCGCCCCACTATCTCCTCGTCGTGGATCGCGAGGGGCGGCTCGATCGCCTCACGATCGAGGTGGAGCTCGACTCCGCCGCCGCGCTCGCGACCGATCGGCACGCGGCGCTCGCAGCCGAGATCGGGCATCACGTGAAGTCGATGGTGGGCGTGACCGCCGCCGTCACGCTGCGCGCGCCGGGCGAGATCGAGCGCTCGGCGGGCAAGGCGGTGAGGGTGCGCGACCTCAGGCGCGCGAGCGCGCCGCGGGCCGGCTGACGCGGCGACGCGCCGGGCCGGATTCGTGCGCCGCCCGAAACGCTCACCATGCTGATCATGCCCACCGACGCGGCAGGGCGCACGCGCCTGCTGCCGGCCTCGATTCCGTTTCGCTACTTCGGCGCGGCCTCGGCGTTCCACCTCGCCGCCTGGGCGTTGCTCGCCGTCGCCCCCGAGGGGGCGTGGTCGTTCTCGGCAGGCCTGGGGGCGCCGCTGGCGGCTTTGCACGCGCTCACGCTCGGGGTGCTGGTGATGGCGGCCGTGGGCGCGAGCCTGCAACTGCTGCCGGTCGCCACGGTGCAGCCGGTGCTGTCGGTGCGCCTCGCCGCCGCGGTGTGGTGGCTGCTCGTCGTGTCGGGCGCCGTGCTCGTTGCCTCGATGGCGCGCGCCGACCCGGGCTGGGCGAGCGCGGGCGCGCTGGGCGTGGGCGCGGCGCTGGCGCTTTACGCGGGGCTTCTCGCCACCAACCTCGCGCGCGCCAGGCGCAGCCGCGCGATGACCTCGTTCGCGTGGGCGGCGCTGGCCGGGCTGGTCGGGGTGCTCGCCACCGGCCCGCTGCTCGCGCTGCACTACCGCTACGGCGTGTTCGCCGACGCGCGCCCGGTGGCCTACGCGCACCTCGTGCTGGCGTGCTTCGGCTTCCTGGGCATGTTCGTGTGCGGGTTCTCGTATCTGCTGGTCTCGATGTTCATGGTGCGCTCGGCGCCCCCCGAGCGCAGCCAGTACCTCGTGCTCGCGCTGGCCGCGCTGGGCGTTGCGGGCACGGTGGCGGCGCTGGTCGCCGGCGCCGGGGGCGGCTGGGTGGCGGTCGCGGCCGTGCCGGGGCTCGCCGCGGCGATCGTCCATTCGTGGCAGATGCTCTCGCTCACCGCGCGCCGGCGGTCGCGCGACGCGCCGTGGTCGCTGGCGCTGATGCGGGTCTCGTGGGTGGCGCTTCCGCTCGCGGTCGGGCTGGGCGCGGCGATCGCCGCGTGGGACCTGCGCGCGTCGCTCTCGGTGCTGTTCGCGTTGTTGCTCGTGCTCGGGTGGCTGCTCAGCTTCGTGCTGGCGATCGTGCTTCGGATCGTGCCGTTCCTGGCCTCGGTGCACGCGAAGGTGCGCCGCGGCAGGATGCCCCTCGCTTCAAAGCTCTCCCCGGCGGGCTGGGCCTGGACGCTCGCGGGGCTGCACCTGCTGGCGGTCGCGCTCCTGGGCGCCGGCGTTGTGCTCGAGCGCGACGGGCTGGTGCGGGCGGCCGGGCTCGCCGGGGTGGGTGCGGCGATTTCGCTGCTCGCATTTCTCGGGGGCGTCCTCGCCAGGGCACGCGCCGGGGAGGCGGCCTGAGATCGGCGCTTGACCGCGGCGTTTATTATGGTATTCTAGTACCAAAATAGGAATTGACTCTGGATGGACCTCCAACGGTACACGACGCGGCAGTTGCACCAGGAGCACGAGACCACTTTCGATCTCTGTTCCCGGCTGGAGAACACCGTCTCGGGCGCGGGCTGGCCGCCCGCCGGCAACGAAGCGGCCACGGTGGCCGCGCTGCGCACGATCGAATCGACGATCGCGCTCGAGGTGATGCGACACTTCGACTTCGAGGAGAGCTCGCTTTTCCCGCTGCTCGAGCAGGCGGGCGAGGGCGACATCGCGCAGCTGTTGATCGAGGAGCACCAGGTGATTCGCGAGTGCGCCGCCGAACTGGGCGCCGCGCTCGAGCGCGCGCGCGCCGGCGAGCTCGGCCGGGAAGGCTGGACGAAGCTCGCGAACACGGCGCGCGAGCTCGCCGAGCGCCTGGTGGCGCACGCGCAAAAGGAGGAGATGGCGCTGCTGCCGGCGCTGGACGACGCGCTCGACGAGGAAACGGACCGGGAACTGCTCGACGCCTACCTGTCGGGCTGAGCGAGCGGCGCGCCAGCGCTCTCGCACGATGGAGTGAGACGATGACGAAACAGGACCAGGCACGCGCGCCGACGAGCTCGGCCGGCGCGCTCGAGTATCGCAAGCTCGTGCGCGAGGATCTCGACCGGGTGGTGGAAATCGACGCGCTGAGCAGCGGCGGGCCGCGCCGGGCCTACTTCGAGCGCCGATTGCGCGCGGCGCTCGACGCGCCCGAGCTGCACGTGCAGTTCGGCGCGGTGCGCGACCACGTGCTCGCGGGCTTCATGATGGCGCGCAGGATGCAGGGAGAGTTCGGGCGCGACGAGCCCGCGCTGCGGATCGAGGTGATCGACGTGCACCCCGACGCGCGCCATCTCGGCGCGGCGCTCGGCCTGCTCGCCCAGCTCGAGGCGTGGTGCGCCCGCCACGGGTTCGACCAGATCCGCAGCCAGGCGCACTGGAAGCACCACAGCGTGCTCGAATTCTTCGACCGCGCCGGTTTCGCGTTCGGGCGCAACCACGTGATCGACTGCGAGGTGCACGCCGGCCGCCTCGTGGCGGCGGGCGGCCCCGACGCGCCCGCGGAACCCGGCGAGCGCCTCGAGGTGGACTACAGCGACCCGGCGGCCAACGACTACGAGTCCTTGCCGCGCGACCGCGTCGACGTGCGCACGCTCACCGCCGCCGACTCGCGCGACCTCGCGCGCATCGATCGGCGCATCACCGGGCGCGAGCGCGGCGCATACCTCAAGCAGCTGGTGGCCGAGGCGCTCAACGACTCGTCGATTCGCGTCTCGCTGGTCGCCCGCGTGGACGGCATCGTGCGCGGCTTCGTGATGGCCAAGACCGACTATGGCGATTTCGGGCGCACCGAGCCGGTGGCCGTGATCGACACGATTGGCGTCGACCCCGACGCCGGGCGCGCGGGCGTGGGCAGCGCGCTGATGTCGCAGCTGTTCGTGAACCTGCAGGCCCTGCACGTGGAGCGGGTGGAAACGCTGGTTGCGCGCGAGAACCTCGACCTGCTCAACTTCCTGTACCGCTGCGGTTTCGGGCCTTCGGAGCGGCTGGGGTTCGTCAAGCGGGTGACAAGCCCGAAATAATTCGACGAACGATTGACATTACGCAAGGAACGGGCCGCTCCTTTCACCTAGACTTCAGCTACACCGTCCTCCTGGTGTTTTGGGGTGATGGGCTGGCGAGAGCTGGCTCTTCACCCCTGTTTCTTTTGCGCGCCCGATCGGCTGCGCACCGGGCGCCGCGGCGCACCTTCGGCGCCAGCGATCTTCAGGCAGCGATTTTCGGCCGGCGATCTTCGGCCAGGGGTCTTCAGGCAGCGATCTTCGGCGCCAGCGATCTTCAGGCAGCGATCTTCGGCCGGCGATCTTCGGCCGGCGAGCTTCGGCCAGCGAGCTTCCGCCGGCGAGCTTCCCGGCTAGGCCGCGGCGCGGCTTTGCAGTTCCAGCAGCTTGTGGTGCCTGAAGTCGCCCCAGATGGCCGCGCCGATCGCGCCGGCGTAGATCGAGTCTTCGTGGGCGCGCGCGTCAACCGAGAGCTTCTCGTTGACCATCTCCTCCTGGATCGCCGCGAGCAGCCCCGAGTCGAGCGCGAGGCCGCCGGTGATGAGCACGGAGCCGTCCTTGATTCCGGTGACCTTGAGCAGCTTCACGATGCGCGAGGCCATCGACAGGTGGATGCCCTTGAGGATGTCGGCGGTGGGGATGCCGCGCGAGACCATGTTGATCACGTCGGTCTCGGCGAGCACCGCGCAGATCGAGCTCACTTTCTCGGGTTCGGTGGATTGGCGCGAGAGCGGCCCGATCTCTTCCACCGCCACCCCGAGGTAGCGCGCGATGTTCTCGAGAAACTGGCCCGAACCCGAAGCGCACTGGCTCGTCATCTTGTACGAGAGCACCTTGCCGCGCTCGTCCACGCGAATCGCCCGCCCGTTGAGCGCGCCCACGTCGAACACCGCCTTGGCCGCGGGTTCGAGGAACACGCCGCCGCGCGCGTGCGTGGTCATCGAGTAGAAGTGCCCGGTGGCGAAGGTGACGTTCTCGCCCTCGCCCGTGGTGGCCACGTAGTGGATGTCCTCGGGCCTGAGGCCTCCCTCCTCGAGCACCTCTTCGTAGCCCTGCCGGGCGAGGTCGAAGGGGTCGCGCTTGCGAATGCGCTCGCAGCGCTTCGCGATCCAGCGGTGGTTGCCGCCGTCGTGCTCGAACAGCGCGGTCTTGACCGCGCCGGAGCCGATGTCGATGCCGATCGAATGGGTCATGTGGCTGCTCCTGGTGTCGATTCCGCCCGGTTCGTGTAGCCGATCGTCGCGTGGCCGGTCAGGCTGCGGCCGCCGCGGCCGCCGCGGCCGACCCGGCGCCGGTGTCGCGGTGCACCGCGGTGAGGCCGTCGTCGACCACCGCGCGCTGCGCGAAAGTGGCCGCGCCCAGCGCGCCGGTGTAGATCGAGTCGGGGTCGATGTTGATCGTCACGTTGCCGTAGTTCTCGAAGATCAGCTCGCGCAGCGACTTCACCGCCGCCTCGTTCTTGGCCACGCCGCCGGTGAAGGTGAACTGGTCGTGCACGCCGCCCGAGCGCGCGAGGATCGACATCGCGCGCAGGATGATCGCGCGGTGCAGGCCCTGGAGAATGTCTTCGCGCTTCTCGCCCAGCGCGAGGCGGTCGCGCAGCTCGGCGCCCGCGAACACCGTGCAGGTGGAGTTGATCCGCACCGTGCGCGTGGCCTTCATCGCGATCGGGCCCAGCTCGTGCAGGCCCACGTTCATCTCGTCGGCGATGTAGCCCAGGTATCGGCCGCAACCCGCCGCGCACCGGTCGTTCATCTGGAAGCTCTCGACGATGCCCTTCGGGTCGACCTGGATCGCCTTGGTGTCCTGGCCGCCGATGTCGAGCACCGTGGCGGTGTTCGGGTACATGATGTGCGCGCCCAGGCCGTGGCACAGGATCTCCGAGCGGATGTGCTCCTTGGAGAAGGGCAGGCGCGCGCGCCCGTAGCCGGTGCCGATCACGTAGGTTTCCTCGAACGCGGTGTCGAGCACGCTGCGAATCGGCACCTCGAGCGCCGCCCGCTTGGCCGCCGCCAGCGGCAGCCGCGCGTAGGTGCGCTCGAGCCCGGCGCGCATCTGGCCAATCATCGATTCGCCGTAGACGCGGTTCTCGACCTCGATGATCGAGCGGTCGAACACGTTGAGGATCATGTCGTAGCGAATGCCCGCGTCCTTGGCCACCGCCTCGCCGATCGCGTGGTAGCGGCTGCCGGCGATGTCGCGGAAGAAGTCGGACTTGCGATTCGCGCCGGGCGCGAACATCTGGGGCGCCTCGTCGCGCACCTGCCTGAAGATCTCGGTGAGCGCCTCGTGCACGGCCGGGCCGTCGTCGCCGAAGTGCGCGCCGTCGACGCAGGCCTGGCAAACCGCTTCGAGGTCGGAGAGCTGCTCGAGGAACTGCTCGAGGCGGAAGTCGCGCTCGTACTGCTCGATGAATTCGTCGAGCCCGCCGTTGAGCGCACCCGATTTCTCGATCGCGCCGCGAAACAGGTAGAAGCGCGCGCTCGCGAGCGCCTCCTGCTTCGACACGGCCGCGGCGGTGTCGTAGTTGGAGCGCGAATTGGTGATGCCGCGCCCCAGCACGTTCAGTGCCTCGTCCATCACCACGGCCTTGGTCGTGGTGGATCCGAGGTCGATGCCGATGAAGCAACGCATGCTGTTTCCTCCGACCGGTTTGTTCAGTGCGTGGCGCCGGCGCGCTTTTGCTGGATCATCTGGAAATAGCTCTCCAGGCGGTTCTTCACGTTCGCCGCCGAGAAGTAGCGCGGGTCGACCAGGTCGGTCTCGATGAACGCGGCCGGCTTGCCGGTGCGCCGTTCCACCTCGCGCAGCACCAGCAGCTGCCCGGCCGAAAAGCTGTTGCAGCTCTTGATCGAGTTGATCAGCAGGCCGTCGGCCTGGTACTCGTCGATGTACTTGCAGATCATGTCAACGCGGCTCGGCAGGTTCAGGTTCGTGTAGCAGCCAAGGCAGTACTCGGCGAGCGACTCCAGCGGGCGATCGGGGTCGTGGCGGAACCCGAAGTCGTAGACGCCGCCCACCTTCGAGTAGGTGCTGGCCACGACCACCGCGCCGTCTTCGTAGAACATCTTCCAGAAGTCGCGGAAGCTGGTCCAGTTGGGCGGCCCCTCGACCACGAGGCGGTACTTCTCCTCGGCCATCTCGCCGTCGGGCGTGACCGGTCCCTTGCCCTGGCGGACGCGCTCCTCGATCTCGCCGCGCAGCGTGGCGTAGTACTGGGTGGCTTCGGGCGTGCCGCGAAACGCGGTGAAGATCGGCCCGATGTAGTAGACCGCGCCGAAGTAGCCGTCGATCGGGCTCGGGCGGTTCTTGGCCGACTGCAGCGTCCAGACCAGGTCTTCCTCGGCCTTGGCCGACTCGCGCATGTACTGGCGCAACCGGTCGATGTCGAACTTCACGCCCGAGATCCGCTCCATCGCCGGGATCACCGTGTCCTTGAGCTGCTTGACGACGTAGTCGCGCATGTTGGGGTTGATCTTGCCCTCGCCCTGGTAGGGCACGTGCAGCATCACCGTCTCGCAGCCGTACTTCTGGCGAATCAGCTCGAACCACTTCATGAACGTGAAGCAGCCCGTGTACGAGAGCAGCAGCAGGTCGGGGCGCGGCAGCGGGTCGCCGGTGGGGCCGATCTCGCCGCCCATCATCATGCCAAGGTCGGCCTTGACGTACGTGCACACGTCCTCCGACTGGCCCTCGCGCTCGGCGTCCATGATCATCTTGCCCGACTTCTTGCGCATGCCGTTTTGCAGCGCGTTGGTCTCGGGCAGGCTCCTCGCGAAGTCGAAGCACATCAGCAGCTCGTTGAGGTTGCCCGGCACGAAAGTGGCCGAGACCTTGCGGTTCATCGCGCGCGCGGTGGCGAGCTCCATGTAGTTGCGGTTGATCAGCTCCTTCTGCAGCCACATCGCGTCCTCCTTCTGGACGGCGGCGGGCTTCTTCTTGCTGGTGGGAGGGGTGACGATCGTGTTCATGCTTCGCTCCAGAGCTTGATCGAGTCGGCGAAGGTGCCCGCCTGCTCGCGAATGGGCGCCATCTGGCCGGAGTTCTCCGCGTACTTGAAGGCAGTGTAGGGCACGTTGTGCGCCTTGAGCACGTCCTGCAGCATCGGGCGCTCGAGCAGCGCCGGATCGCAGAACGACGGCGCCGCGAACACCACGCCCTCGGCGCCGTTGTCCTTGACCTGCCGCAGGAGGAACTGGCCCTTGTCTTCCCTGCGCGCCTCGTACTTGGCCGAGGTGGCGGCGGAGTGGTGCAGGAAGGCCTTCGAGAGGTTCTCGAGCGGGTCGCCGTCGACCGGCACGTCGCCGATCAACCACCGGTTCACGAGCACGAAGTCGTCCTCGACCACGTAGCACCCGGCCATTTCGATCGACTTGATCAGCCCCAGCGGCGGCTGCTCGCAGAAGGTGCCGTTCAACACGACGCGCGCGTTGTCGCGGATCGGGCGTTCCTCGGCCTGGGTGGCCTCGAGGTACTCGCGCACCAGCGCCGTGTGCTCGTCCACGGGCAGCACCATGCCCGCGCGCTGCAGCAGGTACACCTCGGAGGTGGGGGCCTGCCACGGCTTCTGAGCGCGGTAGGCGTAGAGCGCGTCGAGCGCGCGGCGGTTGTCGTTGTACAGCGCGATGGAAGCGTTGATCTGCGCGTCGGTGATCTCGCGCCCGGCGAGCCTGGCGAGATCGTCGCGCATCGCCTGCATCTCCTGAATGTAGAAGCGCCCGCCGATCTCGTCCTCGTAGGTCTGCGGCACGTCGACGTAGCGCACGTACTTGTCCTTGAACAGGAGCTGCCACATCCCGGAGAGGTTGCGGATCACGTCGCAGATCGACGGGAACAGCATCCCGTCGAGGCAGTCGAGCCTGCCGGTGAGGCCGAGCTCGATGGTCGAGCGCGGGATGCGGCAGATGTAGCTCTGGTAGTAGGCGTCGCCCTGGATCACCTCGAGCTGGTCGCCTCCGCCCAGGATGCCCACCGGCAGCATGCCCGCCGCGTGGATGATCTCGCGCGGCACGTACACGGGCATGTAGCCGATCGCCTTGCGCCCCGGCTCGGCCGCCTTCCAGCGCTTCACCGACTCGAAGCGCAGGTCGTCGTACAGCGCCTGGCATTGTTCGATGATTTCCTGCACCTTTCTCATCGCGTCTCGCTCCTCGTGTTCGTGGCCATCCGAGCGTTGCTCATGCGTGCCTCCATGCGGGCTTGCGCCGCTCGACGAAGGCCCGCAGCCCCTCGTTGGCGTCGTGCGTCTTCATCAGCGTTTGCAGGTAGAGGCGCTCGACCTCGTCGATGCGCCGGCTCGCCTCGGCGCGATACGGCGCGCGCGCCGCCTGCACCGCCAGCGCGAGCACGCTCGCGCTCTTGTCCGCGAGGTGCGCGTCGAACCAGGCGAGCGCCGCGGCTTCGGGGTCGTCGGACACCGACTGCACGAGCCCGCAGGCGCGCGCCTCCTCGGCGCCGAGCGAGCGGCCCGAGAACAGCATGTCTTCCGACGCGGCCTGCCCGATCCGAAGCGGCAGCAGGCAGCTCGCCGCCGGCGCGAACACGCCGAGCTTGATCTCGGGTTGGCCCATCTTCGCGTCGGGCGCCGCGAACAGCTGCGAACCCGCCATCGCCACCTCGAGTCCGCCGCCCAGGCACTGGCCGCGGATCGCGACCAGGATCGGCGCCGGGAACTCGAGCATCGCGCGCACCAGCGCGTGCAGGCCGGCGAGCATCTGCGCGCAGTGCTCGGGCAGGTGCTCCTCCACGCTCGCGCCGAAGCTGAAGTGGGCGCCCTCGTGGTCGAGCAAGACGGCCTTCAGGCCGACGCGAGCGCGATGTTGCGCGAGCGCGCCCGAGAGCGCGGCGATCATCTCGGCGTCGATCAGGTTGGCCTTCGGCCGAGCCAGGCGCAGCCGCAGCAGCGACCCGTCGCGCTCGAGCTTCACCGACAGGGGCGGCGGGGCTGATTCAGCGTTCATGGCTCGTTTCCGTTGCGCTCGTGGTGGCTTCGCTGCCGCTTCAGCCGGCCTTCCTCGCCCTGGGCTGCACGCGTTCGGTCATCTCGGCGCTCCAGCCCTCGCCGGCGGCGATCGCCCGGCGCACGGCCACGAAGTCGACCTCGCGGTCGTCCTTCGTGCCCTCGTTGAAGGCGCGAAAGCCGGCGCGCGCCTCGGTCATCATGTTCAGCGCGAGCCAGGCGCGCGAGTTCTCCTTGTTGCGATTCCACGCGTCGAGCTTGGGCTTGCGCAGCTCCTCCACCGTCTTGGTGGTGCAGTCGGGGAAGGTGAGGAGCAGCTTCGCGCACAGCTCCTCCACGCGTGCGTCGAGCATCGACAGGTCCACCTTGCCGCGCGCCATCAGGGCCTTGCCCTCGGCCAGCGCCGCACCGGTCTTGGGCCTGCCGTAGGCGAGCCGGCCGTACTCGTCGTACTGGCGCTGCGTTTCCACCAGCGGGTTGGCCACGAACTTGCCGTCGACCACCAGCGCCGGCACCAGGTCGGTGATCATCCCCATCTGGTAGGCCTCGTGCGCCGAGAACGGCTCGCACAGCACGCAGGCGGCCATCGCGCGCTCGGCGCCCACGATCACCGGAAGGAAGTCGGTCGCGCCGCCGATCGGCGCGGAGCCGTGCTTCGGGCCGGCCTGTCCGAAGCGCGCGAGGTCCTGCGCCACGGTGAAGTCGCAGGCCATGCCGATTTCCTGGCCGCCGCCGATGCGCATCCCGTTCACCCGGCAGATCACCGGCTTGTCGCAGGCGAGTATCGCGCTCACCATGTCGTTGAACAGGCGCATGTACTGGCGATACTCCTCGGCGCGCCCGGCGTAGTACTCGGCGTATTCCTTGGTGTTGCCGCCGGTGCAGAAAGCCTTCTCGCCGGTGCCGGTGAACACCACCGCGACCACGTCGCGCGAGTTCGACGCCGCGCGAAACGCGAGGATCACCGCTTTCACCATGTCGGTGGTGTACGAGTTGAACTGGCCCGGGTTGTCGAGCCAGATCCAGGCGTTGTAAAGACCCTCGGCAACGGTGCCGTCGGGGCGCTTCGCGGGGCGCTTCTCGAAGCGCACGTTGGGCGTGTCGAGTCGAGGCAGGTTGTGATCGTTCAGGGGCACGTTCGGTTGGCTCATTTCGTCTCTCGCTGCGGGGTCGGTTGCATCGGTTTCAGTGTGCGGGCACCAGCACCGCGCGGCGCTTGATCTCGCGCTCGTGCACTGCGTGGAACACGCGGTTGATGTCGTCCAGCGGGTGCGGCTCGATGAATGGCTTGACCTTGACCCTGCCGTCGAGCACCAGGTCGAGCGCGCCCGGGTACAGCTCGGGGGGGCAGCCCCAGTTGCCGATCGCGCGGGCGTCGAAGGCCATCAGGTTCGACAGGCGCACCTGCACGCGCTCGAGGGTGAAGCCAACCACCGAGAGGGTGGCGCCGTGCACCAGCATGCCGAAGGCGGTGAGTTGCCCCGCTGCGGTGCCCGAGCATTCGAAGATGAACCACTCGGTGGCGGGCAGGCCGTTGTCCTTCGCGAACTGCGAGACGGCCGACTTCAGCGCCTTGTGGTCGAGCTCGCGCGCGTCGAGCACGAGGTCGGCGCCGTTGCCCAGCAGCGCGGCGAGCTTGTCGGCGTCGACGTCGATCGCCACGACCTTCGCCCCGAAGGCCGATGCCACCTGCGCGCAGTAACCGCCCACGCCGCCGGCACCGACCACGATCGCGACGCTGCCCGGCACCACGCCGGCGCGGGTCACCGCCTGGAACGGGGTCGTGAGCGCGTCGGCCACGACCGAGACGTCGGCGAGCGCGAGTCCGGCGGCCGCGAGCCGCGCCTCGTCCACCCTGCAAAGACCCGAAGCCGGCACCCGGACGTGGGTCGCGAAGCCGCCCTGGATGTCGTTGCCCGGCATCTTCTGAGCGCGGCAGATGTTCGGGCGCCCGCGCTTGCAGGGGCCGCACACGCCGCAGGGGATCACGGCCGGAACGATCACGGCGGCGCCCTGCCACGCGCCTGCGCCTTCGCCGGCCGCCACGACGCGTCCGCTGATCTCGTGGCCCAGCGCGAGCGGCAGCGCGTGGTTGGTGCGCACGCCGTCGAAGTAGTAGCCCAGGTCGGTGTGGCAGACGCCGCAGCCGGCCACTTCGACCACGACTTCGCCCGCGGCGGGCGGGAAGGGGTCGAAGGTCTCGCGCACCAGTGGCGCGCCCGGTTCGGTCATCATCCAGCGATAGGCCTGCACGCGATGCTCCCAGAAAGACTTCCGTTTCCGTGGCTCCCGAGGCACGTTTGTCTGGTCTTCGCTTGACGTGCCCGGCGGGTCAAATTAGTATTACGGTACCGATTTACGAAAAGCATGTCAACGGTTTCTCATCGCGCGGGACCGAATCGATTCCAAAGGCTTGATGCGCGACAGGCGCGAACGGGGCGAGAACGATGAGTGAAGAGGGCGCAGCGAACAAACCGGCGGTCACGCGACGGCCGGCCGACGACGACGGCGAGATCTCGATGGTGATCGCCGGATCGGGGGGTGCGGGGGTGATGACCGCCGGCACGATGCTGCTCGACGCGGCGGCCCGGGCCGGGATCTACGGCCTGATGGTGCGCTCGAGCGGGCCGCAGATCCGCGGCGGCGAGGCGGCGGCGCTGCTGCGATTCGCTCGCCACCCGGTCGAGAGCATGGGCGACCGCTTCGACTACCTCGTGGCGGTGGACTGGATGAACCTGCAGCGATTCGCCGACGAGATTCCGCTGGACAAGGCCAGCGTCGTGTTCGGCGACCCGAACGAGGGCGAGCTGCCGCAGGCCTTCGCGCGCACCGGCGCCGAATTCCTGCCGGTGGCGTTCAAGGCGATCGCCAAGTCGGTGCAGGGGGGCTGGCCCAACATGGTGGCGCTGGGCCTCGGCGCGCATCTGCTGGGCATCGATGCGTCGCTGGTCGAGCAGGTGATCGCGGGCACGTTGAAAAAGGGCGGGGCGGCGCTGGCCGCGAGCATCGAGGTGGCGGGCCTGGGACGCACCACCGCGGTCGATGCGGGTTTCAGCTCCGGACGCCTCGCGCGCTCGGCCGATGAGTTGTCCTCGCTGCCGCCGCGCTGGGCGATCACCGGCAACGAAGCCGCCGGCTACGGCGCGATCCGCGGGGGCGTGCGCTTCGTGGCCGCCTACCCGATCACGCCGGCGACCGAACTGCTGGAGTGGATGTCGCCGGCCTTGCCGAAGGTGGGCGGGGTGCTGGTGCAGGCCGAGGACGAGCTCGCCTCGATCAACATGGCGCTGGGCGCTTCGTACGGCGGCGTGCCCTCGCTCACGGCCACGGCGGGCCCGGGCCTGGCGCTGATGACCGAGGCGATCGGCCTGGCCGTCACCGCCGAGTTGCCGGTGGTGATCGTGGACGTGATGCGCGGCGGCCCGTCGACCGGAATCCCGGCCAAGAGCGAGCAGAGCGACATCTCGATCGCCACCAGCGGGCTGCACGGCGACGCGCCGCGGCTCGTGGTGGTGCCCAATTCGATCGCCGACTGCCTCAACGCCACGCAGTGGGCGGTGCACCTGGCCGAGTCGCTGCAGGCACCGGCGATCGTTCTCTCGGATCAGTTCTTCGGCCAGACCAAGGCGGTGATCAACCGGCCGGCCGATCTCGCCTACGTCGGCGGTCGGGTCACGGCGCCGGCCAATGCCGAAGGCTATCGTCGCTACGCCGACACGCCCGACGGGGTGTCGCCGATGGCCGTGCCCGGCACGCCCGGGGTGGCGTACACGGCCGACGGGCTGGAGCACAGCGAGCGCGGCATCCCGTCGAGCCAGTCGGCCGATCACAAGAAGCAGCTCGACAAGAGGCAACGCAAGCTCGAGCTGGCCGACTACGGCGAGCGCTGGGCCGACGTGGAAGGCGAGGGCGACCTGGTCGTGCTCACCCTCGGCTCGGCCACCGGGCCGGTGCGCGAGGGGCTCGCGCGCGCGGCCGCCGACGGATTGGCGGTGAAGCTCGTTTCGATGCGCCTGCTCGCGCCCGCCCGCCCCGAGGCCTTCGCGAAGCTGCTCGCCGGCGCGCGGCGCGTGCTGGTGATCGAGCAGAACCACAGCGCGCAGTTCCTCCGGTACCTGCGCTCGGTCTACGACTTCGAAGCGCAGGTGCGCAGCTACTGCCATCCGGGCCCGTTGCCGATCAGGCCGTCCGAGGTGTACCAGGCCCTAACCGAATGGAGCCAGTCATGAGCACCACGCCACCGACCGCCGTCGCGGTCACCAAGGTCACCGCGGCCAGCTTCAAGTCCGACTACAAGCCGATCTGGTGCCCCGGGTGCGGCGACTACTCGGTGCTGTCGTCGGTCACGAAGGCCTTCGCGCAGCTCGAGCTCGAGCCGCACAAGGTGGCGGTGGTGTCCGGGATCGGCTGCTCTTCGCGGATACCCGCCTACACCTCGTGCTACGGCTTTCACGGCGTGCACGGCCGCTCGCTCGCTGCCGGCACGGGCCTCAAGCTCGCGCGCCCCGACCTCACCGTGGTGGTGGCGGGCGGCGACGGCGACGGGTACTCGATCGGCGGCAATCACTTCATGCACGCGTGCAGGCGCAACGTCGACATGACCTACATCGTCATGGACAACCACGTCTACGGCATGACGAAGGGCCAGCCCTCGCCCACGACCGAGCCCGACTGGGACAGCAAGCTCTCCCCGGGCGGCACCGGCCTGCGCGTGTTCCACCCGCTGGTGGTGGCGCTCGCGGCCGGCGCGAACTTCATCGCGCGCGCGTTCTCGGGCGACCCGAACGGCACCGCCGCGATCCTCGCGCAGGCGATCAGCACCCCCGGGTTCTCGTTCGTGGAGATCCTCTCGCCGTGCGTGACCTTTCGCCCCGAGCAGCGCGAGTGGAAGAACATCGTCCGCCCCTCGCCGGTGGAGGCGACCAACGACCCGGTGCGCGCGAGCCGGCGGCTGCTCACCGACGACGGCGTGAACATCGGGGTGCTCTACGTGGGCGACCGCGCTCCCTACGCGCCGCCGATGGGGCGGGTGTCGCACTCTCCCGCAGATCTCGAGAAGGAGTTCGCACTATGACAGACAGCAACGGCGAAGGCCGCGGCAAGGACGCGGCGCCTGCGGTTGGCGGTGCCAGCGTGAGCGAGATGATGATCCACGCCTACGCGATGGAGGCCGAGGCGGCCGAACGCTACGCCGAGTTCGCGGACGTGATGCTCACGCACAACAACGCGGAAGTGGCCGAGCTGTTCCGCAAGATGGCGCGGATCGAGAACCTGCACGCGCAGCAGATCCGCGAGTCGCAGGGCTGGACGACGATTCCCACGCCGGCGGGCGGCGCCTACCACTGGGAGGGGCTCGAAGCGCCGGAAACGGCCGACCACGGCGACCTGCACTATCTGATGACGCCGCACCACGCGCTCGAGATCGCGCGGCGCAACGAGGAGCGCGCGCGCGCGTTCTACGCCGCGCTCGCCGAGCGCGCCGAGAACGACGAGATGCGAAACGCCGCGATCGAGATGCGAGACGAGGAAGCCGAGCACGTGCGGCTGATCGACGAGTGGCTGGCGCGCACGCCGGAGCCCGAGAAGGGCTGGTCAACCGACCTCGATCCGCCGAACTATCACGACTGAGACGCGGGGCCCCGAGGCGCGGGGCCCGCGCTCTCCCCGGCGGGCGCGAACGCGTCCGAGTAGCACGCGTCGCCCTCGAGGCCCTGCGCGATCATCGCGGGGCGCGCCGCGTTCACCATGTTCACCGAGCCGCAGGCGTAGACCGAGAAGCCGCGCAGGTCGGGGAAGTCGTCCAGGATCGCCTGGTGCACGAGGCCGGTGCGCCCGTGCCAGTCGTCTTCGGGCTGCGGATCGGAGAGCACCGGCACGAAGCGGAAGTTCGCGTGCTCGCGCGCCCACGCCTGCGGCAGCTCGAAGAGGTAGAAGTCGCGGCGGCTGCGCACGCCCCAGTACAGGTGGAGCGGCCGGGCGATGCCCAGCGCGAACGCCTCCTCGAGCAGGCTCTTGACCGGCGCGAAGCCGGTTGCGCCGGCGACGAAGATCAGCGGCCGCTCGCTCGGCTCGTGCAGCACGAACGAACCCAGGGGCCCTTCGATCGTGAGCGCGTCGCCCGCGCGCATCGTCTCGAACACCCGGGTCGTGAAGCGACCGCCGGGTTGCCGTCGGACGTGCAGGTCGATGCGATCGCCGCTGCCCGAGGGCGTCGTGAACGAGTACGCGCGCCGCGCGCCGTCCTCGAGCACCACGTTGATGTACTGGCCGGCGGTGTAAGCGATGCGCTCGCCCGGCGGCAGCCGCAGCGTGAGCTGCATCACGTCGTGCGCGAGCGGCGCGAGCGCCTCGACCCTCGCCTGGTACGTCGCGGCGTGGGTTCCGCGCGCGGCGGCGTCCTCCTCGTACTCGAGCTCGACGTCGGTGAGCGCGCGCGCGCAGCAGGTGAGCACCCGACCCGCGCGACGCTCGTCCTCGCCCAGCGCGCTCGGCTGATAGCCGCGCATCTGCACGTTGCCGTGGATCAGCGTGGCCTTGCACGCCCCGCAGCCTCCCGAGCGGCACTCGAAGGGCAGCGCGATCGCGGCGCGCAAACCCGCGTCGAGGAGCGTCTCGCCGGGGCGGATCGGCACCGTGCGCCGGCCCGGGTGGACCGTCATCGACATCGCCTCGCCGCGCTGCGACCGGGCCGGCGGCAGCCAGGGCAGCGCGAACGCGAGGACGGTCGCGCCGACGACGGCGCCCCACAGCAGCAGCGGGTCCCACGCGTAGATCAGCGGGTAGAGGAGCAGGTAGAACCAGTCGAATTCCAGGCGCGCCGGGAACGAGGCGAAGTCGGCCGGGCCCTGGCTCACCACCGGAGCGGCCAGCGACAGCGCCACCAGCATCAGGGCCAGCCCGATCGCGAGCGGCCTGGGCGGCGTCTGCGCGGCGCGCGGCACGCGCTGCGTGTGGATCCACATGGCCATCAGCACGATCAGCGGAATGCCGATGTGCATGAACGAGAGCAGCGAGAACAGGCGATCGGTGACCGACTCGGGGCTGATGAAGTTGCGGGTCAGGATCCCGTTGAACACGGGCAGCGCGTCGAGCCACTCGGTCGTGGCCACCACGACGAACTGCGCGAGCCGGTCCCAGGGCAGCATGAAGCCGTTCACGCCCGAGACGTAGACCAGCCACAGCAGGACCACGCCGGTGATCCACGAGAACGCGCGAAACCCGCGATAGCGGTCGAAGGCGAAG
The DNA here is from genome assembly GCA_036525975.1 of Burkholderiaceae bacterium. Lineage (GTDB taxonomy): Bacteria > Pseudomonadota > Gammaproteobacteria > Burkholderiales > Burkholderiaceae_E > Quisquiliibacterium. The sequence goes on from DATCZK010000106.1 coordinate 47,599, forward strand.
TGCCGGGTCATGTGCAGCAGCATCGTGAGCACCATCGCGTCGGAGGCGTAACGGTGCACGCTTCGCATCACGCCGCCGGCGAACCACTGTCCGTGCGTGATCGACTGCATCGACGCGTAGGTCTTGTCCAGCCCGGTCTCGTAGAACGCGTACACGTACAGGCCGCTCGCCACGACCAGCCAGAACATCCAGAAGCTGGTGGCCCCGAGGTAGTACATCGGGTTCAGGCGCTCGCCGAAGATGCGGTTGCCCACCGCCTCCAGGCGCAGGAAGACGAACTGCAGCGCCGCGCGCACGATCCCGAGCAACGTGCGGCTCGCTCAGTTGCCGGGCGGTGCCGACGCGGCTCGTGGCGCGGGCTGCGAACCCGAGCGCATCGCGTGCGCCACCGCGAGCGCCGCCGCGAACACCACGACCGCCACCGCCTGGTGCGCCACGCCCAGCGGCACCGCGACCGCCGTGAGCAGCGTCGCGATTCCGAGCGAGACCTGCAGCGCGACCAGCACGAGCAGGGCGTGCGCCAGGCGCGAGACGCGCCTGGCCGCGAGCGGGGCGCCGGCCTCGACCCAGGCGCGCGAGACCGAGCGCGCTCCCACGAGCAGCAGCGGCACGCACACGATCAGTCCCCAGGCGCCGATCCGGTGATTGAACTGCACGGTGGCCATGTTGTAGAAGAAGTTCTTCCACCAGGGCTCGATCATCATGATCTCGAGCGGCACGAAATTCCCGTTCATCAGCGGAAAGGTGTTGTACGCCTTGCCCGCCCTGATCCCGGCCACGAGACCGCCGGTGAGCACCATGAACGCGGTGAGCGCCGTCACGCCCCAGGCGAGGGCCCGCAGGTGGGCGGGGGCGCGACCCGGCCCGGCCGCTTGCGCGGCCACCCGCGGCTGGGCGCGCGCCGCCTCCTGCGCCTCGCGCGCGCCCGGCGGCCAGAGCAGGTCCATCGCCACCCAGAGCATCGCGCCGAAGATCAGGAACGCGAGGCCCAGGTGCGCGGTGAGGCGGAAGTGCGAGACGCGCGGGTCGTCGACCAGCCCCGACGCGACCATGTACCAGCCCATCGCGCCCTGCAGCCCGCCGAGCACGAAGATTCCGGCCAGCTTCCACGCCAGCGGCGCGTCGACGCGGCGGCGCCAGATGAACCACGCCATCGGCACGAAGAACGCGACCCCGATCAGGCGGCCGAGCAGGCGGTGGAAATACTCCCACCAGAAGATGCCCTTGAACTGCGCCACGTCCATCGCGTGGTTCACCAGCCGGAACTCGGGCGTGAGCTTGTACTTCTCGAACGCGGCGAGCCACTGCGCGTCGGTGAGCGGCGGCAGCGTTCCCACGATCGGCTGCCACTCAACGATCGACAGCCCCGAGTGCGTGAGCCTCGTGACACCGCCCACCGCGACCATCGCCAGCACCAGCGCGCAGCACGCGAGCAGCCACCACGCCACCGCGCGCGTGGCGGGCGCGGGCGGCCGCCCCGCGGACACGGTTTTGTTGCTCTGCATCATCGATGAGCGCATCGCTTTCCCGCAACTTTCGATCTTCATTTCGCCGGGGGGCAATGTTACGCTACGCCGCGTCGCGTCGAGCAGCGACTGAACCGCGGTGCGCTCATGCCCTTTGACCGCCGTCAAGGCGCGAGGGCGCGGGCGCAACCACGATGCGAGAGCCGTCATCCGGTAACGACAAGGAGGAATCTCATGTCCGAGCAGGCATCGAAAGCGGGAGCCGCCCCGCAACCCGAGGAGCGCATCCCAGCGATGCAGCAGATCCTCGACAACCCGTTTCTCCTGCTTTTCCTCGGGGTCGCGCTGCCGACGGTGCTCTACATCGTCTGGGGCGTGATGGAGATCGTCACGGTTCCAATCAGCCCGCTCGCGAAATAAGAGCGAAGGAGAGCAGACGATGTCAGCGATACTCCCCCCGCCGGAACGCGTTTGGTGGAAGCAGCCGATCGACAAGGTCGAGATCATCTGGATCGCGATCGCGTTCGTCTGGTGCATGGTGATGTTCTTCATGATGCCGTACTGGCACGTGTACGGCGGCCAGAACCTGTCCACCGAGACCTACCGCGTCACGCCCGAGCTGTTCTCGAAGGCCACGCAGCAGATGGTCGACAAGTACACGGTTCGCACCGAAACCGACAAGAACGTGCCGGTGGTCGCGCCGCCGGCGGGAAGCGACGTGTACCTGATCGCGCGCCTGTGGGACTGGTGGCCGATCCTCGAACTGGAGAAGGGCAAGAGCTATCGCCTGCACCTCACGGCCATGGACTACCAGCACGGTTTCTCGCTGCAGCCCGAGAACATCAACGTGCAGGTTCTTCCCGGCTACCAGCACGTGATCACGGTCACTCCGAACCGTTCGGGCACCTACGCGATCGTGTGCAACGAATTCTGCGGCATCGGGCACCACAAGATGGTCTCGAAGCTGTACGTGAAGTAAGGGGGAGGACATGGCTACAGCACAACAGATGTTCCGGATCTGCCCCCGCACGGGGCTGCAGTTCCACAAGTCCGCCGAGCCGCTGATCAAGCTCAACGCGGTCGCTGCGGTGGTGGCGCTCCTGGTCGGCGGCGTGCTCGCGCTGCTGATCACGCTCACGCGCTGGCAGGCCGTGCACCTGATCGACGCCGACAACTTCTACCTCTTTCTCACCGCGCACGGCCTGGACATGCTGGTGATCTGGGTGATCTTCTTCGAGGTGGCGATTCTGTACTTCTGCTCGTCCACGCTGCTGCGGTGCCGGCTGGCCACGCCGCGGCTCGCGTGGCTCGCGTTCGCGCTGATGATCATCGGCACGATCACCTTCAACGTCGCCATCTTCACCGGCAACGCAACGGTGATGATGACTTCGTACGTGCCGCTGCCCGCGCACCCGGGCTTCTACCTCGGGCTGATCCTGTTCGCGGTGGGTGCGCTGATCGCGTGCTTCATCTTCCTGGGCACGCTGGTGGTCGCCAAGGCCGAGAAGACCTACGAGGGTTCGATCCCGCTGGTCACCTTCGGCGCGATGACCGCCTGCATCATCGCGGTCTTCACGATCGCCTCGGGGGCGATCATCCTGATCCCGACCTTCCTCTGGTCGGCCGGGTACATCAGCCACATCGATCCGGCGATGTACCGGCTGGTGTGGTGGGGCTTCGGCCACTCGTCGCAGCAGATCAACGTCTCCGCGCACGTGGCCGTCTGGTACGCGATCGCGGCGATCGTGTTCGGCGCCAAGCCGATGAGCGAGCGCGTGAGCCGCGTGGCGTTCGTTCTCTACATCCTGTTCCTGCAGCTCGCGAGCGCGCACCACCTGCTGGCCGACCCGGCCGTGGGCACCGAGTGGAAGGTGTTCAACACCAGCTACGCGATGTACCTCGCGGTGCTCGCGTCGATGATCCACGGCCTCACGGTTCCCGGTTCGATCGAGGTCGCGCAGCGCGCCAAGGGGCTCACCAAGGGCTTGTTCGAGTGGATTCGCAAGGCGCCATGGGGCAACCCGGTGTTCTCGGGCATGTTCATCTCGCTGATCGGCTTCGGGTTCCTGGGCGGCATCTCGGGCGTGATGATGGGCACCGAACAGCTCAACATGCTGATCCACAACACCATCTACGTGCCGGGGCACTTCCACGCCACGGTCGTGATCGGCACGACGCTGGCGTTCATGTCGCTCACCTACTTCCTGATCCCGGTGGTCTTCACGCGCGAGATGATCAACCCGGGGCTGGCGAAGTGGCAGCCCTACCTGTTCGGCCTTGGCATGGGGGTGTTCACGCTCGCGATGATGGGCGCCGGCACCGTGGGCGTTCCGCGGCGTCACTGGGACATCACTTTCGCGGGGGCGGCACTGCCCTACGAGTACCCTGGCGTCGCGCTGCTGATGCTCGCCGTCATGGGCATCGCCGGCCTGGTGGCGATCGTAGGCGGCGCGATCTACATCTACATCACGGTCGGTTCGCTGCTGTGGGGCAAGAAGCTCGACGTGGGCGCCTACAGCACCGAGGTGTCGCCGCTTCGCCTGCCGGTGCAGGGCGCGCTCACCGCGCACGGCCACGGCGGTACGGGCTTCGCCGCGCCGGGCACCTTCGTGTTCGCGATGGTGTTCCTGGTGGCGTTCGTGCTGTACTACTTCGTGAACTGGAAATACCTGTCCTCGGTCTGGGGGCTGAGCTGATCGGGTCCTCGCCGAAGGAACTCCGTGGCGCGTCGCCTCGCGCGGCGCGCCACGGCTGACCGGGCGGCCGGCATGAAGGCGATACTGAACCTGTTCAAGGCGCGCATCGGCTTCGCGATCGCGCTCACCGCGGTGGCCGGCCTGATGGTGGATCCGGGCGCGGCGATCGAGCCCTGGAGGGGCGTGGTGCTCGCGCTCGCGGTGATGCTGTCCTCGGCCGCGGCGGGCGCGTTCAACCAGTACTGGGAAGTGGATCTGGACGCGAAGATGGGCCGCACGCGCACGCGGCCCTTCGTCACCGGGCGGATGCGGGCGCACCGCGGCTGGCTCGCGCTGATCCTCGCGCTCACCGGCATCGCGGTGGCGGCGGCCTGGTTCGCGGCCAATGCCAGCGCGGCGCTCTACACTTTCCTCGGCGCGTTCTTCTACGCGGTGGTCTACACGGTCTGGCTGAAGCGTCGCACCAAGTGGAACATCGTGATCGGCGGTCTCGCGGGCAGTTTCGCCGTGCTCGCCGGCGCGTCGGCCGTCACGCCCTCGCTGTCGGCCGAGGCGATCGTGCTGGCCGTGATCCTGTTCCTGTGGACCCCGCCGCACTTCTGGAGCCTGGCGATCGCGTTTCGCGAAGACTACGCGCGCGCGGGCGTGCCGATGCTTCCGGTGGTCGTTGGCGACCGGCGCGCCACCTACGCGATCTTGGGGCACTCGGTCGTGCTGGTCGCGCTCTCGCTGGGCCTGGCGCTGCTCTCGCCGGGTTGGCTGTACCTGGCTTGCGCGGCCGCGGGCGGCGCGCTGCTGCTGCGGCACACCGTGGCGCTCGTGCGCGAGCCGAGCCGGCCGCGCGCGATGGCGAGTTTTCACGCCTCGCTGATCCAGCTCGCGCTGCTGCTGCTGGGCGTGATCTGCGATGCCTGGGTGCGCGCGGCGCTGGCCGCGGGCTGAAGTGCTCCGCGCGCTCCGCTCGGCCCTCGCACGCTCGCTCGCACTGGGCCGCGGGGCCTGCCGTGCCGCGGGCGGCGCAGCGCTCGCCGCGGTGTTGCCGCTCGCCGTGTTTGTCGGCGTGTCGGTCGCCGGGCTCGAGCGCGCGAGCGCTACCCAGGAGCCCGACTACAAGAAGGCGCTCGCGGCGAGCCAGGCCGCGATCGGTCGCAGCCCCGAGGCGTTCGGCTTCACCGACAGCTTCGGGCGCGAGGCGACGCTCGCCGACTTTCGCGGCAAGCCGCTGGTCGTGAGCTTCGTGTACACGGGCTGCTTCCAGGCCTGCCCGGTGGCCACGCAGTTTCTCGCGAAAGCGGTGGCGTCGGCGCAGGAAGCGCTCGGCGCGGAGAGCTTTCGCGTCGTTTCGATCGGCTTCAACCAGCCCTTCGACACGCCGCAGGCGATGGCTGCCTTCGCCCGGCAGAACGGCGTTCGCGACCCGCGGTGGGCGTTCCTGAGCCCCGACGCGGCGTCGGTTGCGCCGCTCACCGAGGCCTTCGGCTTCACCTACGAGGCCACGCCCAAGGGATTCGACCACGTCACGCAGGTCACGGTGGTCGACGCGCGCGGCAAGATCTACAGGCAGGTCTACGGGGAGAGCTTCGATCTCCCGATGCTGATCGGGCCGCTCAAGGAACTGCTCTCGGGGCAGGCGTCGGAGTCGTTCTCGGTGAGCAACGTCTGGGAGAAGGTCAAGCTCTATTGCACCGTGTACGACCCGTCGAGCGGCCGTTATCGACTCGACTACTCGCTGTTCTTCGAACTGTTCGCGGGGCTCACGACGCTGGGCGCGATCGGCTGGGTCATGGTGCGCGAGATGCGTCGAAAGCGCCCGG
>DATCZK010000107.1:0-21026 GCA_036525975.1 Burkholderiaceae bacterium
GCGTCGATCCCGGCGGTGTTCCGGCGCTTCCTCGCCGAGGGGCTGCCCGGCTACGTTGCGCACCGGTGGGCGGCGCTGGACGACGCGGTGGGCTGGATTCGCGGCGCCGGGGGCACGGCGGTGCTCGCGCACCCCGGGCGATACCGGGTGAACGACCTCGAGCGCGACGCGCTGATCGGGCAGTTCACCGACGCCGGCGGCGAGGCGATCGAGGTGTTGAGCGGAAGCCACACGCCCGCGCAATACGACGAGTTCGCGCGCGTGGCGCAGCGCCACGGGCTGGCGGCGTCGCGCGGGTCCGACTTCCACGGCCCCGGCGAGGGCCGCGTCGACCTGGGCGAACTCCCGGCGCTGCCGGGCGCGCTCGCGCCGGTGTGGAGCCGGTGGCGCTGAGCGGTCATGGCGCAACGCTTCAACATCCACCCCGCCAACGCGCAGCCCAGGCTCCTCGCGCAGGCGGCGCGCGTGCTGGCCGAGGGCGGCGTCGTGGCGATGCCCACCGACGCGAGCTACGTGCTCGCCTGCCACCTCGACGACAAGCAGGCGATCGAGCGGATGCGCGCGGCGCGCCAGCTGGGCGACAAGCACCTGCTCACGCTGATGTGCCACGACCTCTCGCAACTGTCCACCTACGCGCGGGTGGACAACCGGCACTACCGGTTCCTGCGCGACTGGACCCCGGGCCCCTACACCTTCATCCTTCCGGCCACCAAGGAGGTGCCGCGCCGGCTGTGGCACCCGTCGCGGCGCACGATCGGCATCCGCGTTCCGGCGAGCGCGGTGGCCGCCGGGCTGCTCGAGGCCAACGGCGAGCCGCTCCTTTGCACCAGCCTCCTGCTCCCCGGCGACGCGCTGCCGCTCCACGAGGCCGACGAGATCCTCGAGCGCATCGGCAAGAAAATCGACGCGGTGATCGACGCCGGCGGGCAGGGCTTCGACTACACGACGGTGGTCGACCTCACCGGCGACGAGCCGGTCGTGCTGCGCGCCGGGCTGGGCACGCTGGGGGGCGCGGTCGAGGCCGCGCCCTGAGCGCGCCTCGCGGCTTGGTAGAATCCGCCGAATGTTTCCAGAACGCGTCGTCTCCGGCATGCGCCCCACGGGTGCGCTGCACCTTGGCCACTACCACGGCGCGCTGAAGAACTGGGTGCGCCTGCAGGCCGAGTACCCGTGCCTGTTCTTCGTGGCCGACTGGCACGCGCTCACCACCCACTACGACTCGCCCGAGGTGATCGAGGACAGCATCTGGGAGATGGTGATCGACTGGCTCGCGGCCGGAATCGACCCGCAGCAGTCGGTGCTGTTCATCCAGTCTCGGGTGCCCGAGCACGCCGAACTGCACCTGCTGCTGTCGATGAGCACGCCGCTGGGCTGGCTCGAGCGCGTGCCCACCTACAAGGACCAGCAGGACAAGCTCAGCGACCGCGACCTCTCCACCTACGGCTTCCTCGGCTACCCGCTGCTGCAGGCGGCCGACATCCTGATGTATCGCGCCGCCTGGGTGCCGGTGGGCGAGGACCAGGTGCCGCACGTGGAGCTCACGCGCGAGGTGGCGCGGCGCTTCAACCACCTGTTCGGGCGCGAGGCGGGGTTCGAGGACAAGGCCCGCGAAGCGGTTCGCAAGCTCGGCAGCAAGCGCGCCAAGCTGTACATGGAGCTGCGCACCCGCTTCCAGGAGCAGGGCGACGAACAGGCGCTGCTGCAGGGGCGCGACCTGCTCGAGCAGGCGCAGAACGTGGGGCACGGCGATCGCGAGCGGCTGTTCGGCTTCCTCGAGGGCAGCCGCAAGATCATCCTCTCGGAGCCGCACGCGCTGCTCACCGAGGCCTCGCGCATGCCCGGCATCGACGGGCAGAAGATGAGCAAGAGCTACGGCAACGCGATCGCGATGCGCGAGGAGCCCGCCGTGGTCACCAAGAAGATCCGCACGATGCCCACCGACCCGGCGCGCGTCAGGCGCACCGACCCCGGCGACCCCGAGCGATGCCCGGTTTGGCAGCTGCACCTCGTGTACTCCGCCGAGGACAAGCGCGCGTGGGTGCAGAAGGGGTGCCGCAGCGCCGGCATCGGCTGCCTGGAGTGCAAGCAGCCGGTGATCGACGCGGTGCTGGCCGAGCAGCAGGTGTTCCACGAGCGCGCGCAGCCGTATCTGGACGACCCCTCGCTGCTGCGCAACATCGTGGCCGACGGTTGCGAGCAGGCGCGCAAGATGGCGCTGGAGACGATGCGCGAGGTGCGCGAGGCGATGGGGCTGGCCTACGACTGAGCGCTTCGCCCCGCGATGCGATCGCCTGACCCGGCGCGCATGCCGCGCTCGTCGTGCTCGCCCGGCGAGTCGGTCTCGCCGCGCGGGCCGCGCTCGTCGTCCTGCGCTTCGCGCACCAGGTGCATCCGGCGCACCTCGGGCAGCGAGTCGAGGAACTCGCGCAGCTGCGCGAGCGGCAGCGGCTCGCAGATCAGCGTGCCCTGCATCTGGTCGCACTCGTAGCTGCGCAGCGCGCGCAGCTCGGCCGCGGTCTCCACGCCTTCCACCATCGCCTGCACGCCCATGCGCGCGGCGAGCGTGGTCACGGCCTGGATGATCGCGGCGTTGCCGCGGTCCACCGGCAGGTCTCGCACGAAGGTCTGGTCGATCTTGAGCCCGTCCACCGGCAGGTTCTTCAGGTACGAGAGCGACGCGTAGCCGGTGCCGAAGTTGTCGATGATCACCTGCACGCCGAGCCGGCGCAGCTCGGCGATTCTGTGCGCGGTGCGCTCGGGGTGCTCGATCAGCGCGCTCTCGGTGAGCTCGAGGCGCAGCAGGCGGCCGGGAAAGTGCCGCTCGCCGAGCATCGTGTTCAGCGTTTCCAGGAAATCGGCCTCGGCGAGCTGGCGCGGCGAGACGTTCACCGAGACGGTGGCGTCCTCGTAGCGCTCGAGCCCGAGCGCGACGCGATCGTCGAGCGCACGCCGCAGCACCCACTGGCCCACCTCGCGCGACAGGTTGCTCTGCTCGGCGGCGAGCAGGAAGCGCTCGGGAAGGAGCATGCCGCGCGTGGGGTGCATCCAGCGCAGCAGCGCCTCGAAGCCCACCACCCGGCGCGCGGCCACGTCCATGATCGGCTGGTAGTACAGCGCCACGTCGCCGCGCTGCAGCGCGAGCGGCAGCTCCGAGGCGAGCGCGAGCTGCTCCACCCTCTCGTCGGACATGTCGCCGGCGAAGAAACGCACGTCGTTGCGGCCTTCCGACTTCACGCGGTACATCGCGCTGTCGGCGCACTTGATCAGCAGCGCGGTGTCGGAGCCGTCGTCGGGCGCGACCGCGACGCCGATGCTGGCCGAGAGGAAGTGCGCCTGCCCGGCGAGGATGAAGGGCTTCTCGATCGCGGCGAGCACGCGCCGGGCGATGCGCTCGATCTCGTCGCGCTCGGCCAGGCCGGTGAGCAGCAGGATGAACTCGTCGCCGCCGATCCGCCCGGCCACGTCCTGCGGGCGAATCGAGTCGCGCAGCCGCTGCGCGACTTCGATCAGCACCTGGTCGCCCACCGAGTGGCCGAGCGTGTCGTTGATCAGCTTGTAGCGGTCGAGGTCGATGTACAGCACCGCGGCCGACTCGTCGGCGGCCAGCCGCTGCTCGAGCTGGCGCGAGAGGAACACGCGGTTCGGCAGGCCGGTGAGCGCGTCGTGCAGCGACTGGTGCGTGAGGCGGTGCTCGGCGCTCTTGCGCTGCAGGTACAGCGAGAGGTTGCGCGACAAGACCTCGGCCACCTGCGGCATGAATCCGTCGTCGACGAACGACGCGGGGCACAGGCACAGCAGCACGCTCATCGTGCCGCCCGATTCGTCGAGAATCGGCGCGAGGAACGCGGCGCGCGCGCCGACCCGGTCGGCCTGGTAGCGCTGCGCCAGTTGCGGCTCCTCGGCCAGGTCGTCGACCCACATCGCGCGGGCATCGCGCCAGGCGCGTGCCTCGGCGCTGTCGGGCGCGAGCGGGATCTCCAGCGGAAGCTGGCTCAACATCCTGGTGAACGGGGGGAAGCCCCAGCGTTCCTTCACCGCGAACGACCGCCCGCCGGGGTTGAGCGCGAGGTTCGCGCCGCCCATCCAGCCCATCGAGGCGCACAGCGCCGTGAGCACCGCGCCGAGCACGCGCTCGGGCTCGTGGTGCTCGCGGATGATCGAGGTGATCTCGCTCTCGAGCTGCAGCAGCAGCCGCTGCTGCTTCTCGAGCGTGATGTTGCGCCCCACGCCGCGGTAGCCGCTGAAGTGGCCCGCCGCGTCGAAGGTCGCGCGCGCGCTCAGCGACACGAAGTGCACTTCACGGTTGGGGTCGATCACCGCGTACTCGAAGTGCTCGAACGGGGCGTGGCGATCCATCAGCGTGCGCTGCGCCCACCAGTCGGGCTGCTCGAAGGCGAACTGGCTCGCGGGCAGGTCCCAGATCTTGCGGCCCAGCAGCGTGGAGACCCATCGCCCGAGCACGCCCTCGGCGCTGTCCGAGAAGTACGACCACCGGTGCTGCGCGTCGGTTTCCCAGACCCAGTCCGAACTCATGCGCGTGAGGTCGCGGAACTTCGCTTCGCTGGCGGCGAGCTGCTGCTGCATCGCGCGAATCCCGGTCACGTCCTGCGCCACGCCCGCGAGTCGCCGTATCGAGCCGCTGCCGTCGGACTCGGCGCGCGCGATGCTGCGAATCCAGACCGTCTCGCGGCTGGGCCGCAGGAAGCGGTACTCGAGCCGCGCTTCGCCGCCCTCGCGCAAGGCCCGCCGGTGCGCGTCGATCCAGCGCGCGCGGTCGTCCGGGTGGATCTGCGCGGCGAACTCGCGCACCGAGGGCTCCGCTTGCGCGCGATCGATTCCGTAGAGGCGGAACGCCCCCGTGCTCCAGACGAGCTTGTTGCTCGCGCGATCGAACAGCCAGGTGCCGAAGCCGCCCAGGCTCTCGGCGATTCCGTGCTGCCCCTGCAGTTCCTCGAGCAGGCGGAGCTGGTCGCGCGCGGTCTCGAGGTGCCCCCGCGAGAGCCGCGCGCGCAGCGCGAGCGCACCGGCCGCCACCGCCCAGGCCAGCGCCGAGAGGAGCACGGCCCTCGAGGCCTCGATCGCCTCGTGGTACGCGGCCGCGCCGAACGCGAGCGTGGCCGCGATCGCCGCGAGCGCCGGCACCAGTTCGAGCGACAGCGCCCGGCGCGCGCGCGCCTGGAGATCGTTGAGGGTGACGTTGGCCATCTTCATGCGCTTGCGCGCGCCCGGCCCGGCCCGGCGCGTGCAGGCTACACTCTACCCCCCGTGCCCAGCCGTTCATGCGAAATATGTCCACTGCCGGCGTGAAATCGCACCCGGCCCCGCAGTCGGGGCCCTCGAACTGGGTCGTGCGCTGGGCGCGCCTGCTCGCGAGCGGCGACGCGGTGCTCGACTTCGCCAGCGGCGCCGGGCGCAACCACGCGCCGCTGCTCGCGCGCGGGGCGCGCGTCACGGCGGTGGACCGCGACCCCCGCGCGCTCGCCGCGCTCGGCGCGGGCGTGGAGGCGATCGTCGCCGACCTCGAGCACGGCCCGTGGCCGTTCGCGGCGCGCAAGTTCGCGATGGTGGTGTGCTGCAACTACCTCTTTCGCCCGCGCCTGGACCTGCTGGTGGACCTGGTCGCAAGCGGCGGGGCGCTCGTCTACGAGACCTTTGCGCGCGGCAACGAGGCGTTCGGGCGCCCCGCCAACCCCGACTACCTGCTGCGTGCGGGCGAGTTGCTCGACGCGGCGCGGCGGGGCGGCCTCGAGGTGCTCGCCTACGAGCACGGTCGGGTCGACGCGCCGGCGCCGGCGGTGATCCAGCGCGTCTGCGCGATCCGGGGCCCGCGAGCCCGCGGCGCCTGGCCCGCGGTCGGCTAGAATCCGTGTTTGGGTTCACAGAGGGCGGGATCCGGCCAAGATGATCAAGGGAAGCATCGTTGCCATCGTGACGCCGATGCACGACGACGGCAGCATCGACTACGACAGTTATCGGCGGCTCATCGACTGGCACGTGTCGCAGGGCACTGCGGCGATCGTCGCGGTGGGCACCACCGGCGAGTCGCCCACGGTCGACGTGGACGAGCACGGCGAACTGATCCGCGTCGCGGTCGAGCAGGCCGGCGGGCGCGTGCCGGTGATCGCCGGCACCGGCGGCAATTCCACGCGCGAGGCGATCGAGCTCACCGATCACGCCAGGAAGGTGGGCGCGTTCGCGTCGCTGCAGGTCGTGCCCTACTACAACCGCCCGACGCAGGAGGGCCTCTACCGGCACTTCCGCGCGGTGGCCGAGGCGGTGGACCTGCCGGTGATCCTGTACAACGTGCCCGGCCGCACGGTGGCCGACCTGGCCAACGACACCACGGTGCGCCTGTCGGAGGTGGACGGCATCGTGGGCCTGAAAGACGCCACCGGCGACATCCCGCGCGTCTGCGACCTGCTCGCGCGCCTGCCCGCCGACTTCGCGCTGTACAGCGGCAACGACGACTCCGCGCTGGCGCTGATGGCGATGGGCGGGCACGGGGTGATTTCGGTCACGGCCAACGTCGCGCCGGCGGCCATGGCGAAGATGTGCGCCGCCGCGCTCGCCGACGACTGGGCGCGCGCGCGCGAGATCAACCGCGGCCTGCTGCCGCTGCACCTGCGCCTGTTCGTCGAGCCCAACCCGATCCCGGTGAAGTGGGCGCTGCACCGGATGCAACGCATCGGCGGCGGCATCCGGCTGCCGCTCACGCAGCTCTCGGCGCAGAACCAGCCGGCCGTGCTGGCTGCGATGCGCGCTTCAGGAGTTCTCAGTTGATGATCGAACCCAACGGTCGCGGCCTTCGCCGCGTTGCGCTCGCCGTGCTCGCGGCGCTCGCGCTGGCCTCGGCGGGCTGCTCGCTGAACGACTTCATCGCCGAGAAGGGCGCGATCGACTACAAGTCGGCGGGCAAGCTCCCGCCGCTCGACGTTCCGCCCGACCTCGTCAACCCCAGGGGCGACGGGCGCTTCAGCGTTCCCGAGAGCGCGCGGCGCGACCGCACGTTTTCGGGCTACGAGAGCGCGCGCGCCACGCAGCGCCCGGTGGGCGACGTGAGCGTGCTGCCCGGCGCGCAGGGCGTGCGCCTCGAGCGCGCCGGCTCGCAGCGCTGGCTGGTGGTGAACCAGTCGCCCGACAAGGTCTGGCCGCTGGTGCGCGAGTTCTGGCAGGAACTGGGCTTCCTCGTGCAGACCGAGCTGCCCGAGGCCGGCATCATGGAGACCGACTGGGCCGAGAACCGCGCCAAGCTGCCGCAGGACATCATCCGGCGCTCGCTCGGGCGCCTCGTCGACCAGGTCTACTCCACCGGCGAGCGCGACAAGTTCCGCACGCGGCTGGAGGCGCGCGGCGGCAACACCGAGGTGTTCATCAGCCACCGCGGCATGGTCGAGGTCTACACCTCCACGCTCAAGGACAACACGATCTGGCAGCCGCGCCCCAGCGACTCCGAACTCGAGGCCGAGTTCCTCTCGCGGCTGATGGTCAAGCTCGGCGTCGACCAGGAGCGCGCGAAGAGCGCGCTCGCGAGCGCGGGCTCGGCGCCGGCGGCGCCGCAGCTGGTTGCCGCGGCCGGGGGCGGCGAGGCGCTCTCGGTGGCCGAGCCCTTCGACCGCGCCTGGCGCCGCGTGGGCCTCGCGCTCGACCGCGGCGGCTTCACGGTGGAGGATCGCGACCGTTCGCAGGGCCTTTACTTCGTGCGCTACATCGACCCCGAGGTCGACGGCGCGAGCAGCGCCAAGCGCGGCTTCCTGTCGCGGCTGTTCTCGTTCGGCGGGTCTTCGAAGAAGGCGCAGACCCAGCAGTACCGGGTGGTGCTGGCCGAGGCGGGCGACTCCACCACCGTCTCCGTGGCGAACAAGGACGGCAAGGCGCTGCAGAGCACCGACGACCGCGCCACCGCCAGGAAGATCCTCTCGCTGCTGCGCGAGCAGCTGGTGCAGTAAGGGCCGCGCGCCGCGCCTGCCACGTGCGGTTTCGCAGCCTTGGGAGCGGCAGCGAGGGCAACGCGCTTCTGATCGAGTGCGGCGACGCCGGCGCGCCGCTGCGCCTGCTGATCGACTGCGGTTTCGGCGTGCGCGAGATCACCCGCCGCCTCGCCTGGGAGGGGCTCGCGCCGCAGGCCCTCGACGCGATCCTCGTCACCCACGAGCACGGCGATCACATCGGCGGCGCGGCGCGTCTTTCGTTGGACGCCGGCGCGCCGCTGTACATGACCGACGGCACCGCGCGCGCCGCGGCGGCGCTGCCCGGCCCGGCGGCCGAGCTCAGGCTGATCGACGCGCACGAGGTGTTCGAGATCGGCGGCGTGCGGATCGAGCCGGTTGCGGTGCCGCACGACGCGCGCGAACCGGTGCAGTTCGTGATCGACGACGGCGCGTCGCGCCTGGGCGTGCTCACCGACCTGGGGCGCTCCACCGCGCACGTGGTGCGCGCGCTGGGTCGGCTCGACGCGCTCGTGCTCGAGTGCAACCACGACCCGCAGCTGCTGGAGGCGAGCGACTATCCGCGCGCGCTCAAGCGCCGGATCGGCGGCGGATTCGGGCACCTCTCCAACGCGCAGGCCGCCGGCATTCTCGCCGCGATCGACCACGGCCGCCTGAACGCCGTGGTGGCGGCGCACCTGAGCCGCAGCAACAACCGCCCCGAACTCGCGCGCGACGCGCTCGCGCGCGCCTGGGGCGCCGCGCCGGAGGCGGTGCGCGTGGCCGACCAGGACAGCGGGTTCGACTGGGTGGCGATCTGAGGCGCCGCAATGAAAAAGGCCGGCGCTGGGCCGGCCTTTTCCTGACGCCGAAGGCGGATTACTTCTTCTGACCGTCTTTCTCGGCGTCCTTGGGGGCGTCGGCAGCGGGCGCAGCCGCGGGTGCGGCAGCGTCCTTGGCGGCGTCGGCAGCAGGCGCAGCAGCGTCGGCCTTGGGAGCCTCGGCGGGCGCCGGGGCAGGAGCCGGGGCGGCGGCCGGAGCCGGAGCCGGGGCGGGAGCGGGTGCGGGTTCCTTCTTGCCGCATGCGGCAAGGGCAACAGCGATCAGCGCGGCTGCCAGGAGGGACTTCTTCATGCTTGAATCCTTTAGCTTTTGAGGGGTAGACGAACAAGAACGCGCCGTGCGATCGGAATCGCAACGACGCGCTGCTGCGCTGCCGGTTCCGGTGCCGTACGGCTTTGTGCCGCTTGGGCGCCGGCCCGATCAACTCAACCTGAAAATGCTAGCACGACGCACGCTGCATTGCAGCAGGTGTGGTGTTCGTCAGAGCCCCAGTGTCGTGGCCGGAAGACAGTCCGAGGATTCCTGCCACGCGGCCTCGAAGCGCGCGCAGTAGGGGTCGCAGCGCGAGGGGCTCGCCTGCACGTAGGTGCCGCGCATCGCGTCGCGGTGGGGGCGCCTCATCATGTGCTGTCCGTCCACCAGCAGCAGCGAGTCGGACATCCTCAGGCCGTCGGGCAACTGGCGGATCGAAACCTGCGAGGGGTGCGCGCGCTGCAGCCTTCGCAGCCGCGACGCGTGGCGCTCGAGCCAGTGGGAACTGGCCAGGAGCACGCG
Source organism: Burkholderiaceae bacterium (assembly GCA_036525975.1). Lineage (GTDB taxonomy): Bacteria > Pseudomonadota > Gammaproteobacteria > Burkholderiales > Burkholderiaceae_E > Quisquiliibacterium. The sequence goes on from DATCZK010000107.1 coordinate 9,543, forward strand.
GATCTGCGCGCCGCGCCCGAGCAGCGCGCGCACGGCCTTCTCCGCCTCGGCCGATTCCAGCGGCCAGTCGTCGAAGCACGCGTCGAGCATGTCGGCGCGGTGGCGGCACTGCGCGAGCGCGTCGAGCACCGCGGCGATCATCTCGCTGCGGTGGCGAACGGGCGTGGAGACCGCTTCTCTCATCGCTGGGGCTGGAAGTGGATCCAGCCGGCATCGAACCACGCGCGCAGCAGCGCCAGCAAGCTCGAGTCGACCGGCGTTTCGGGCACGGCGCCGGGCGGCAGCGCGCGCTCGTCGCAAAGGCGCACGACCGCGCGCCGGGTCTCGCGCGTGAGGGCGAGCGATTCGCCGTTGATGAAGGCGTTTCGGCCGCGGTGCGCCAGGCGCGTGCGCCGGTCGGCGCGCAGGCCGCGATCGGCGCAGCGGCGCGCGAAGGTCGCGCTCGAGATGCGGGCGGCGGGGCGCTCGAACCACACGCCGGGCTTGGGCTCGGTGAGGAAGCGCCCGAGGAACTCGTCGATCTCCGAGGCCTTCGGGCGCCAGCCGCGCAACCACTGCGCGAGTTGCGCGTGCATGGCTGGCGGGATCGCGCCCGGACGCGCGCTCGGGCGCGCGCCGGCATCGGCGTAGCGCGGGTCGGCGCCGCCGATCGCGGCGTCGCCGCGATCGATCAACCACGCGGCCAGCAGCTCGTGGCGCGAGGGCGCGCGAAAGCCGATCGAGCAGGTGATGCACTCGCCGATCGCGGTGCCCTCGTGCGCCCAGCCCGGCGGCAGGTAGAGCATGTCGCCGGGGCCGAGCAGCCACTCGTCGCTCGACTCGAAGTCCTCGATCAGCTTCACCGGCGCGTCGGGCACCGGCGCGTGCGCACCGGGCGGCGCGATCCGCCACCGCCGCAACCCTTGCGCCTGCAACAGGAACACGTCGTAGGAGTCGAGGTGCGGGCCCACGCCGCCGCCGTCGACCGCGTAGCTGATCATCAGGTCGTCGAGTCGCGCGTCGGGCAGGAAGCGAAACCGCGAGAGCAGCGCGCGGGCCTCGTCGTCGTGCAGGTCCGCGCCCTGCACCAGCAGGGTCCAGTCGCGGCGCGCGCGAAGGGGGAGCTCGCCGGGCGCGAAGGGTCCGTGGCGCAGCGCCCAGCGCCCGCGCGCCCGGCTCACGAGGCGCGACTCCACGTCGTCGTGGCAAGCCAGCGCGAACAACGCCTCGCGGCCGATCGGCGCGGCGAACTCGGGAAACGCGGCACGAACCATCAGCGGGCGGCGCTGCCAGTGGCGACGCATGAACTCGTCTACACTCACTGTGCCCAGCGGCGCGCTGCGTCTTGGCATGGGCGGATTATAGGGGTTGCGGATGTTGGTCGAGGACGATGTCTGGGTCACGGTGAAGTACCGGCTGTACGACGCGCAGGGCGACGAGGTGGAGCCGGGCGAGCGCGAGCTCACCTACCTGCAGGGCGGCTACGGAGCGGTGTTCGAGCACATCGAGCGCGCGCTCGCCGGTCACGGCGTGGGCTTCTCCACGTCGGTGCACCTGGAGCCCGAAGACAGCTTCGGCGACTACGACGCGCAGCTCGTGCGGCTCGTGCCGCGCGCGCGGCTGCCGAGCCAGCTCGAGGTCGGGATGACCTTCGAGGGCGTTCCCGGCGACGACGAAGACGAGGCCGAGGGGCTCTACATCGTCACCGACTTCACCGACGACGTTGCGGTGCTCGACGGCAACCATCCGCTCGCCGGGATGACGCTGCGATTCGACCTCGAGGTGGTCGACGTGCGCGCGGCCACCGAAGAGGAGATCGCGGCCGAGCGCGCCAGCGCCGAGGCGAACGACGAGGGCGAGGACGACGACGGGCGGCTCGAATTCGACGAAGCCGGCGACGGCCGCGAGGCGCGATACGGCGACGAGCGCTCGGAGGACGGCGGCATCGACCCGCGCGGCGCGCCCGATCGGCGCAAGCTGCACTGAGGCGCGCGCCCGGTCGCCGCAGCCGGTCGCAACGCGCGGTCGCAACGCCCGGTCGCAACGCCCGGTCGCAACGCGCGGTCGCAACGCCCGGTCGCCGGGCGCGACCCGCCACCGGGCCGCGCGCTAGCCGCGCCGGATCAGCGCGCAGATTTCGTAGACGAGGTCGAGGGCGGCGCGCGCGCTCAGCTGGTCCGGGTCGGTGGCGAGCAGGCGCTGCATCACTTCGCGCGCGATCGGGTCTTCGGGCGGAGCCGCGGCGCGCCCGTCTTCGGCGCCGCGCTCGCTCGCTCCCGCGCCCTGCTGCGCCTCGGCCTGGCCGGCGGCGAACAGGTCGAACTGACCGTCTTCCTCGCGCGCGCGCGCCTCGAGCGCCTCGAGCAGCGTGCCGGCGGCGCGGATCACCGGCGCGGGGAGCCCCGCGAGCCGGGCCACCTGCAGCCCGTAGCTGCGATTCGCCGGCCCCTCGCGCACTTCGTGCAGGAACGCGATCGTGCCGCCTTCCTCGGCCACCGCGAGGTGGCGGTTCACCGCCTGCGGATAGCGCGAGGCGAGCTGCGTGAGCTCGAAGTAGTGGGTGGCGAACAGCGTGAAGGCGCGGTTGTGCGCCAGCAGCCGCGAGGCGATCGCGTGCGCCAGCGCAAGCCCGTCGAAGGTGGAGGTGCCGCGCCCGATCTCGTCCATCAGCACCAGCGAGCGCTCGGTGGCCGCGTTCAGGATCGCCGCCGCCTCGGTCATCTCCACCATGAAGGTGGAGCGCCCGCCGGCGAGGTCGTCCGACGCGCCGATGCGCGTGAAGATCCGGTCCACCGGCCCGAGCCGGCACGCGTCGGCCGGCACGAAGCTGCCGCAGTGCGCGAGCAGCACGATCAGCGCCACCTGGCGCATGAAGGTGGACTTGCCGCCCATGTTGGGGCCGGTGAGTAGCACCATCTTGCGGCGCTCGTCGAGCAGGCAGTCGTTGGGCTGGAAGCGCTCCACCGTGGACTCCACCACCGGGTGGCGCCCGGCGCGGATCTCCACGCCGGGCAGCGCGACGAACTCGGGCGCCACCCAGCCCAGCGTGGCGGCGCGCTCGGCGAAGCAGGCGAGCACGTCGATCTCGGCCACCGCGTGGCCGATGCGCTGCCACGCGGGCACCGACGCGGCCAGCGCGTCGAGCAGCAGCTCGTAGAGCTCGCGCTCGCGCGCCAGCGCGCGCTCGCGCGCCGAGAGCGCCTTGTCCTCGAAGGCCTTCAGTTCGGGGGTGACGTAGCGCTCGGCGTTCTTGAGCGTCTGGCGGCGGCGGTAGTCGTCGGGCACCTTCGCGGCCTGGCCGCGCGTGACCTCGATGAAGAAGCCGTGCACGCTGTTGAAGCCCACGCGCAGGTTCGCGATGCCGGTGCGTTCGCGCTCGCGCGTTTCCATCTGCGCGAGGAAGTCGTCGCAGTGCTCGTCGATCGCGCGCAGCTCGTCGAGGGTGGCGTCGTAGCCGGCGCGGAACACGCCGCCCTCGCGCGCGTTCGCCGCCGGCTCGTCGGCCAGAGCGCGCGCGAGCAGCGCGCACGCCTGGCCGGGCGGGGCGAGCGCCTCGATCGCGTCGGCGAACAGCTGCGCGTGCGCCTGCGACACGCCAGCCGCGAGCTGCGCCACCGCGTCGATCGAATCGCGCAGTGCCGCGAGCTCGCGCGGGCGCACCGAGCGCAGCGCGATGCGCCCCGCGATGCGCTCGAAGTCGGCCGTTTGCGCGAGCGTGGCGCGCACCGCCTTCAGGGTCGCGCCGCTCGCGCCCGAGCCCCCGCCGGCCTGCAGCGCCGCCACGCGCAGGTGGCGCTCGGCCGCCTTCGCCTGATCGCGCAGCGGCAGCTGGAGCCAGCGGCGCAACGCCCGCGCGCCGGCGCTCGTGGCGCAGTGCTCGAGCACGCCGAGCAGCGTGGGCCCGTCGTCGCCGCGCAGCGTTTCGCTCACCTCGAGGTTGCGACGCGCCACCGGATCCACGATCAGGTATTCGTCGCCGTGGTGCACGGCGAGGCGCTGCAGGTGGCGCGGCGCCACGCCCTGCGTGCGCTCCACGTAGTCGAGCAGCGCGCCCACGGCGCCGAGCGCCTCGGGGGCCTCGTCGGCGCCGAAGCCGGCGAGCCCGGCCACGCCGAGCAGCTCGCGCAGCCTGCGCTCGGCGCGCTCGCCGTCGAACTGCCAGTCGGGGGCGCGCGCGAGCGTGGCGGCGCCCGCCGCGAGGCGACCCGCTTGCACCCAATCGCCTGCCTGCGCGTCGGGAACCGATTCGGGCAGCAGGATCTCGGCCGGGCGCAGGCGGTCGAGCTCGGCGGCGAGCTGCGCCGGCGCCAGCTCGGCGATCCAGCACTCGCCGCTCGCGACGACGATCCAGGCCACCCCCAGCCGCCGCTTGCCCGGGGCGATCGCGAGCAGCAGCCGGTCGTCGCGCTCGGGCAGCAGCTGCGCATCGGTGATCGTGCCCGGCGTGACGATGCGCACCACCTTGCGTTCCACCGGGCCCTTCGACGTGGCCGGGTCGCCGATCTGCTCGCAGATCGCCACCGACTCGCCGGCGCGGATCGCGCGCGCGAGGTACTGCTCCACCGCGTGCACGGGCACGCCCGCCATCGGAATCGGCACCCCCGCCGACGCCCCGCGTCGCGTGAGCGTGATGCCCAGCAGCCGCGAGGCCTTTTCCGCGTCGTCGTAGAACAGCTCGTAGAAGTCGCCCATCCGGTAGAACACCAGCGTGCGCGCGTGCTCGGCCTTGATGCGCAGGTACTGCTGCATCATCGGCGTGTGCTGGGCGAGCTCGGCTGCGGGCACGTGGATCGGGGCGGTCGCGCGGGTTGCGTCGAAGCGATCTTACCGGTCCGGCCGCGCACGCCGGGCCGCGCCCCGTTCTGCTATCGTCTGGCCGCCTGCGCGGGCGCTCCAGGGGCCGCCCGCGCACGCGCGCGGAGGGAAGCGATGACGCTCAACGTGCTGCTGATCACCGCCGACCAGTGGCGTGCCGATTCGCTCTCGGCGATGGGGCACCCGCTGGTGAAGACGCCGGGCGCCGACGCGCTCGCGGCCGACGGCGTGCTGTTTCGGCGCCACTACTGCCAGGCCGTGCCGTGCGGGCCGTCGCGCGCGTCGCTGCTCACCGGCCTGTACCAGATGAACCACCGCGTCGTGCGCAACGGCACGCCGCTCGACGCCCGCCACGACAACATCGCGTTCGCGCTGCGCAGGCTGGGCTACGAGCCGGCGCTGTTCGGCTACACCGACACCGCCGCCGACCCGCGCGAGTGCGCGCCCGGCGACCCGCGCTTGCGCACCTACGAGGGCGTGATGCCCGGGTTCCGCCAGCGCCTGCCGATGGACGCGGCCAGCGAGCCGTGGTTCGCCTGGTTGCGCCGCCGCGGCGCCGAGGTGCCCGAGCCGGGGCTGGACATCTACCTGCCCGCCCGGGGCGCGCCCGACCCGCCCACCGGCGCGCCGGCGCGCTACCGCGCCGAAGATTCCGAGGCCGCCTATCTCGCCGAAGGCCTGATCGACTACGTGAGCGAGCGCCGCGCCGCGCCCTGGTTCGCGCACCTGAGCCTGATCCGCCCGCATCCGCCGTGGACGGCGCCCGAGCCGTACAACGCGATGTACGCGCCCGAAGCGGTGCCGCCGTTCGTGCGCGCCGCCTCGCGCGAGGCCGAGCGCGCTTCGCACCCGTACCTGGCCTACGCCTTCGGCACGCAGAAGAAGTCCGACTACGTGCGCGGCGCGAGCGGCCCGGTGAGCGAGTGGAACGACGCGGCGCTGCGCCAGCTGCGCGCCACCTACTACGGGCTGGTGAGCGAGGTGGACGCGCAGATCGCGCGCGTGCTCGAGCACCTGCGGCGCACGGGGCAGTACGAGCGCACGCTGGTCGTGCTCACCACCGACCACGGCGAGCAGGGAGGCGATCACCACCTCCTGGGCAAGCTCGGCTACTTCGAGCAGAGCTACCACGTGCCGCTGATCGTGCGCATGCCCGGCGCGGCGGGCAACGGCCGCGCGGTGGACGCGTTCACCGAGTCGGTCGACGTCGTGCCCACCGTGCTCGAGCTGCTCGGCGCCGAGGTGCCGCGCGCGGTGGACGGGATGTCGCTCAAGCCCTTCGTGGAGGGGCGCTCGCCCGCGCGCTGGCGCGACGCCGCCCACTGGGAATTCGACTTTCGCGACGTCTCGGGCGGCACCGCGCAGGCCGCCCTCGGAATCTCCGCCGACGAGTGCTCGCTCGCCGTGCACCGCGGCGAGCGCTACAAGTACGTGCACTTCGCGGCGCTGCCGCCGCTGCTGTTCGACCTGCAGAGCGACCCCGGCGAGCTGCGCGACCTCAGCCGCGACCCGGCACACGCCGCGGCGCGGCTCGCCTGCGCCGAGCAGCTCCTCGCCTGGCGCGCGCGCCACCTCGAGCGCACGCTCAGCGGGGTGGAGCTCTCTTCGCGGGGGATGTTCGCACTGTAGGCGCCGGGCGCGCTTGCGCGGCGGGCGCCGGCTCGGGCAGCGCGTGTCCGGGCGGGCGCGGCAGCAGCAGGTTGAGCATCGCGGTGAAGAGCTTGGGCGGAGCGCACACCACCTGGCCGCTGAAGATGTAGTCGGGGTCGCCGCTGAAGTTGCCCACGAGCCCGCCGGCTTCGGTCACGAGCAGGCTGCCCGCGGCAACGTCCCACGCCGAGAGCCCGAACTCGAAGAACGCGTCGTAGCGCCCGCACGCGACGTAGGCGAGGTCGAGCGCCGCGGCGCCCGGGCGCCGCACCGCGGCCGCGCGCTGGGTCACGACCTTGAACATGCGCAGGTAGTCGTCGAGGTGGTCGAGCTGGCGGAACGGAAAGCCGGTGCCCACCAGCGCCTCGTCGAGCTTCGTGCGCCTGGAGACGCGAATGCGCCGGTCGTTGAGGAAGGCGCCGCGCCCCTTCGAGGCGGTGTAGAGCTCGTCGCGGTTCGGGTCGTAGACCACCGCCTGCGTCACGACGCCGCGCTGCATCAGCGCGATCGAGACCGCGTACTGCGGGAACCCGTGGATGAAGTTGGTCGTGCCGTCGAGCGGGTCGATCACCCAGACGTGCTCGGCCTCGTGCACGAGCGCCGAGGCGTCCTTGCCGGCGGTGTGCCCCGATTCCTCGGCCAGGATCGCGTGGTCCGGGTACGCGTTGAGCAGTGTCTCGATGATCGCGCGCTCGGAGGCGTGGTCCACCTCGGTCACGAAGTCGTTGCGCTGCTTGCGCGTGATCTCGATGCGGTCCAGGTCGAGGCTCGCGCGGGTGATGATGCGACCCGCGCGGCGTGCCGCGCGAACCGCGACGTTGAGCATCGGGTGCATGTCAGTACCAGGGGGAAAACCCCGATTTTACTGGATCGCCCCGTTTCGGCGCCCGCGCCCTGCGCGCGAGGCTAGAATCACGCGCTCAAGCCATGGCCGCGCACGCTCTGCACACCGCCACGCCAGACCTGCTCGCGCGGGTCGACGTGGTGCTCGTCCGCCCCAGCCACCCGGGCAACGTGGGCGCTTGCGCGCGCGCGATGCGGGTGATGGGCCTGCGCAACCTCTCGCTGGTGGCGCCCAGGCACGCCGACGTCGCCGCGCACCCCGACGCGATCGCGTTCGCGAGCAGCGCCACCGACGTGCTGGCCGGGGCGCGCAGCTTCGACACGCTCGCGGCCGCGCTCGCCCACGCCACGCTGGCCATCGCGGTGAGCGCCGACGCGCGCGAGTTCGCGCCCGGGCCGGTCGCGCCCGAGGAGGCGGTGCGCGCGGCGCTGGCCGAACTCCACGCCCACGCCGCGCACCGCGTGGCCTTCGTGTTCGGCACCGAGCGCACCGGGCTGTCGATCGACGACGCGCAGCGCTGCCAGGCGCTGTGCTCGATCCCCGGCGAGCCGGGTTACCACTCGCTCAACCTCTCGCAGGCCGTGCAGCTGCTCGCCTACCTGCTGCGGCGCGAGGCGCTCGCGCCCGGCGCGGGCGCGCCGCAGGCGGGCGCGGGCATCGGTGCGGGCATCGGCGCGGGCGCGCCGCAACGGCCGCCCCACGCGACCCAGGCGTCGATCGAGGCGCTGTACGAGCACCTCGAGCGCGCGCTGGTCGCGATCGGTTTCCTCGACCCCGCGCACCCGAAGAAGCTGATGCCGCGGTTGCGCAGGCTGCTGGGACGGGCGCGGCTCGAGGTGGAGGAGGTGGACCTGCTGCGCGGCGTGTGCACCGAGGCCGAGCGCACCGCCGCGCGCGCGGCGCGGCAGCCTCGCTGACGCCCGCCGGCAGGCAACCGCGATGAGCCACCTGCGCATTCCGGCCGTGTACATGCGAGGCGGCACCTCGAAGGGGGTGTTCTTCCTCGGCCGCGACCTGCCGCACGGCGTGGCCGAGCGCGAGCGGCTGCTGCTGCGCGTGATCGGCAGCCCCGATCGCTACGGGCGCCACACCGACGGCATGGGCGGGGGCACGTCGAGCACGAGCAAGGTCGTGATCGTGACGCCTTCGCTGCGCGACGACTGCGACGTCGACTTCCTGTTCGGCGCGGTGGCGATCGACGCGCCGCTGATCGACTGGAGCGGCAACTGCGGCAACCTGTCCGCGGCGGTCGGTCCGTTCGCGATCAGCCAGGGGCTGGTGGCCGCGGTGGACGGCGTCACGCGGGTGCGGATCTGGCAGGCCAACCTCGGGCGCCGGATCGACGCCTACGTGCCGGTGCGCCAGGGCGAGGTGATCGAGGACGGCGTGTTCATGGAAGACGGCGTTCCGTTTCCCTCGGCCGAGGTGCGCCTCGAGTTCCTCGACCCGGCGGGCGGCCCCGCGCACGGCCAGCCCGTGCTGCTGCCCACCGGCTCGCCGCAGGACGACCTCGAGGTGCGCGGCGCGGGCAAGGTGCGCGCCACGATGATCACGGCGGGCAACCCCACCGTGTTCGTGCGCGCGGCCTCGATCGGCCTCACCGGCAAGGAGCAGTCGGGCGCGATCGACCGCGACCGCAAGCTGCTCGAACGGCTCGAGGCGATCCGCGCCGCGGCCGCGGTCCGGATGGGGCTCGCCGAGAGCGTGGAGGACGCCACCCGCAACCGTCCGGCCACGCCCAAGCTCGCCTGGGTGGCGCGGCCGGCGAGCTACCGCACGAGCGCGGGCGAGGAGGTCTCGGTGGAGCGCATCGACGTGCTCGCGCGCATCATGTCGATGGGCCGGCTGCACCACGCGTTCACCGGCACCGGGTCGATCGCGCTGGCCGCCGCCGCCGCGCTGCCCGGAACGATCGTGAACGAGGTGGCGCGCACGCTGCCCGGGGTGGCGACGCGCATCGGCCACGCCTCGGGCACGCTCGCGGTGGGCGCCGAGGTGTCGCGCTCGGACCAGGGGCAGTGGCGCGTGGACAAGGCGGTGCTCTCGCGCAGCGCGCGGCGCCTGATGACGGGCTGGGTTCACGTGCCGCCGGCAGGGCGATCGTAACGGTTGCACGGGGCGCGACTAGAATCGCGTTGGGCAATCCCGATTCACTGGAGATCAAATTGGCATTCGAGCGGCTGCGAGAGGACATCGCCACGGTGCGCGCGAAGGACCCCGCCGCGCGCTCTTCGCTCGAGGTCCTCTTGTGTTATCCGGGCGTGCACGCGCTCGTCATCCACCGCTTCGCCAGCGCCGTATTTCGCCGCGGGTTTCCGGTGCTCGCGCGCTGGCTGTCTCACCTCGCGCGCTGGCTCACCGGCATCGAGATCCACCCCGGCGCCACGATCGGCAGGCGGGTGTTCATCGACCACGGCATGGGGGTCGTGATCGGCGAGACCTCGCAGATCGGAGACGACTGCACGATCTACCAGGGCGTGACGCTGGGCGGCACCTCGCTCGCGCGCGGCAAGCGCCACCCCACGCTCGAGGCTGGCGTGGTGGTGGGGGCGGGCGCGAAGGTGCTCGGGCCGTTCACGGTGGGCGAGGGCGCGCGCATCGGGTCGAACTCGGTCGTGGTGAAGGCGGTTCCGGCCGGGGCCACCGCGGTGGGCATTCCGGCGCGCGTGATCGAGGAGGAAGTGGACAAGCGGCGCGAGGCGCACGCCGAGCGCATGGGTTTCTCGGCCTACGCCGTCACGCAGGGGGCCACCGACCCGCTGGCCACCGCGCTGCACCTGCTGATCGACCACGTGGCCGAGCAGGACCGCCAGATCGAGCACCTGCACGCCACGCTCGTGCGCATGGGCCAGAAGGTGGGCGAGGTGTGCGAGCCGCTCGACGCGCGGCAGCTCAACCGGATGGTGGACTGAGGCGCGAGCCCGCGCGCGAACCCGCGCGCGCGCGCCTTCGGGCGCCGGTCAGTCCCAGCGGCCCACGGGCTGCAATCCGCTGCGCGTGGCCACCAGCATTCCGCCGCGCCCCGCGCGCGCGTCCCAGTCGGGCAGCACCCAGCGCAGCGCGGGCGCGCCGTCGAGGCTGAACCGGTGCTCGGCGGGCCGGTGCGTGTGGCCGTGGATCAGCACGCGCACGCCTGCTGCGCGCATCAGGCGCTTCACCGCGGCGGCGTTCACGTCCATCAGGTACGCGGCCTTGTCGGCCTTCTCGAGCTCGCTGCGTTGGCGCAGCGATCGCGCCATCTCCAGGCGCTCGGCGCGCGGGCGGCGCAGGAAGTTGCGCTGCCAGGCGCTGCTTCGAGCCTTCGCGCGAAAGGCCTGGTAGGCGAGGTCGTCGGTGCACAGCGCGTCGCCGTGCGAGAGGAGCACGCGCGTGCCGAAGGCCACGATCGCGCAGGGGTCGGCGAGCATCGTCGCGCCGCAGCGCGCGCTGAAGGCCTGCGCGCCCGCCGCGCCCGCCGCGCCTGCCGCGCCCGCCGCGCCTACAGCCGCGTCGAGCAGGAAATCGCGGTTGCCGCGCATCAGGTACACGCGCTTGCCGGCGCGGGCGAGCGCATCGAGCGCGCCGGCCAGCCGCGCGCCCACGGCGCTCGCGTCGTCGTCGCCCACCCACGCCTCGAACAGGTCGCCGAGCAGGAACAGGTGCGACGCGCCGCGGGCCTCGCGCGCGAGCGCGTCGAGGAACGCGCCGGCGGTGTCGGGGTCGGCGTCGTGCAGGTGAACGTCCGAGGCGAACAGCGCGCGGTCGCGCGCGCGCAGCTCCGCGCGCGGCTGCAGCGGGGCGAGCCTGGCTGGTGGCATTTCGTGGTCGCCCCGGCCCGATGGCGCCCGTCGGGGCGCCCGCGGCGTGCTCAGCGCCCGACCACCACGCTCGCCGATTCGATGCGCACCGGCTCCGCCGGCACGTCGCTGAACGGGCCCTGGCGGGTGGTGCGCACGGCGCGGATCGCGTTGACCACGTCCATCCCCTTCACGACCTTGCCGAACACCGCGTAGCCGTGGCCGTCGGGCTGCGGGTGGTTGAGCCCGGCGTTGTCCACCGTGTTGATGAAGAACTGCGCGGTGGCCGAGTTCGGGTTCGAGGTGCGCGCCATCGCCACCCAGCCGGTGTCGTTGCGAAGACCGTTCTTCGATTCGAGCGGAATCGGCGCGCGCGTGGGCTTTTGCCCGTAGTCGGGGGTTCCGGCCTTGTAGAAGTCG
>DATCZK010000108.1:0-3228 GCA_036525975.1 Burkholderiaceae bacterium
CCGCGAACCCGCACCCTTCCTCCTTCGCCGCGTCGCCGCGCCGCTGCTCGGGTCGATGCCGCACGTGGGCACCCACGTGCCGCCGCCGATCGCCGCGCGGCTCACGCCGGCGGCGCTGGCGCTGGCCGACACCGACTGGCACCTGCCGCTGCTCTACGACTTCCTCGAGGCCCTCGACGCCACCGTGCTGGTGGCCACGCACTCGCGGCTGGTGATCGACCTGAACCGCCCGCCCGACGACGAGAACCTCTACCCGGGCCAGGACACCACCGGGCTGGTGCCGGTGGACACGTTCCGCAAGGAGCCCGTCTACCGCGGCGCGCCGCCCGCCGGCGAAGAGATCGCGGCGCGGCGCGAGGCGTACTGGCAGCCCTACCACGGCGCGCTCGCGGCCGAGCTCGCGCGGCTGCGCGGCGAGCACGCGCGCGTGCTGCTGTGGGACGCGCACTCGATCGCCTCGGAGCTTCCACGGTTCTTCCAGGGCCGGCTCACCGACCTGAACTTCGGCACCGCGTCGGGCGCGTCGTGCGCGCCCGAACTGATCGATCGCGTGCTCGAGCCGGTGGCCGCGCAGAGCGCATTGAGCTCGGTGCTCAACGGCCGGTTCAAGGGCGGCTACATCACGCGCCGCTACGGCGCGCCCGATCGCGGCACGCACGCGATCCAGCTCGAGATGTCGCAGCGCGTCTACATGGACGAATCCGCGCCCTTCGCGTTTCGCCCCGACCTCGCCGCGCGCGTTGCGCCGCTGATCCGCGACTGCCTCAGGGCCGCGCTTGACTGGCTGCGCTGAACCACCTCGCCCGCAGCGGGTTGGCGCCGATCGCATAGGCGAGCTCGGCCGGCCGGCGAATCTCCCACAGGCACAGGTCGGCCGCCTTGCCCGGCTCGATCGTGCCCACCGACGCCTGCAGGCCGAGCGCGCGCGCGGCGTTGCGGGTCATGCCCGCGAGCGCCTCCTCGGGCGTGAGGCGAAACAGCGTGCACCCCATGTTCATCGCGAGCAGCGGCGAGACGAGCGGCGACGTGCCGGGGTTGCAGTCGGTTGCCAGCGCGATCGGCACGCCGCGGCCGCGCAGCGCCTGCACCGGCGGCAACTGCTTCTCGCGCAGGCAGTAGAACGCGCCGGGCAGCAGCACCGCCACCGTGCCCGCGCGCGCCATCGCGTCCACGCCCTGCGCGTCGCTGTACTCGATGTGGTCGGCCGAGAGCGCGCCGAACCGGGCCGCCAGCGCCGCGCCGCCGAGGTTCGAGAGCTGGTCCGCGTGCAGCTTCACCGCGAGCCCCGCGCCGCGGGCGGCGGCGAGCACGCGCTCGCACTGCGCGGGGCTGAAGCCGATGCCCTCGCAAAACGCGTCCACCGCGTCGGCGAGGCCCTCGGCCGCCGCGCGCGGCAGGATCGTGCCCACCACCAGGTCGATGTAAGCGTCGGCCCTGCCCTCGTACTCGGGCGCGAGCGCGTGGGCCGCGAGCAGCGTCGTCGTCACGCGCACCGGCAGGCGGCGCCCGAGCTCGCGCGCCACCCGCAGCATCTTCAGCTCGTTATCCGCGTCGAGCCCGTAGCCCGACTTGACCTCCACCGTGGTCAGGCCCTCGGCGATCATCCGCTCGAGCCGGGAACGCGCGCCGGCGAGCAGTGCCTCCTCGTCGGCGGCGCGGGTCGCCCTCACGGTGGACACGATGCCCCCGCCGTCGCGCGCGATCTCCTCGTAGGTCGCCCCCTGCAGCCGAAGCTCGAACTCGCGCGCGCGGTCGCCCCCGTACACGAGGTGCGTGTGGCAGTCCACCAGCCCCGGCGTGACCCACCCGCCGCGCGCGTCGTGCACCTGCGCCGCGTCGAACCCGGGCGCCGCCGCGCGCGCGCCCACCCAGGCGAGCTTTCCGGCCGCGATCGCAACGCAGCCGTCGTCGATCGCGCCGTAGCCGGGGCCCGCCATCGTGGCAACCCGGCAGTTCTCGATCAATGCGTCGACCCGCATCCGCTGCACGTCTGGCCTCTTCGAATTTCGCGCGAACGAGAGATTAGGACATGAAAACCCACCACGCACGCTGGCTGATGACCGACGACGGCTGGCTGCCCGACGCCGCGGTCACGATCGACGACGCCGGGCGCATCGCGTCGGTCGAGTCCAACGCCCAGCATACCGGCTCGGCGCCCGACGCCGACCTGCTGATTCCTTCGATGCCCAACGCCCACTGCCACGCCTTCCAGCACCGCATCGCCGGGCTCACCGAGCGCGCGAGCGGCGCGGGCGACAGCTTCTGGACCTGGCGCGAGCGCATGTACGAGGCGGTGGCCGCGCTCGACCCCGGCACGCTCGAGCGGGCCGCCACCGACCTGTACCGGCGCATGCGCGCGCAGGGTTACGGCGCGGTGGCGGAGTTCCACTACGTGCACCGGCTGGGCGGGAGCGCGGCGATCGAGACCGCCGACGCGCTGGTCCGCGCGGCCCGCGCCGCGCGCGTCGAGCTGCTGCTGCTGCCGGTGCTGTACCGCCGCGGCGGCTTCGACGACGCGCCGCTGTCGGCGCGCCAGCAACGCTTCGGCCTGACGCTGGACGCGTACGCCAGGCTGCTCGAAACGCTGGTCGCGCGCCTGGCGGCGAGCCCGCCGCCGCCGGCCGCCGCCGCAGCGCCGGGCGTGTCCGAGGCGGCGCCGGTGCGCGTGGGCATCGCGCCGCACTCGCTGCGCGCGGTGAGCGCGGCGGAGCTCTCGGAGCTGCTCGCGCTGCGCGCCTCGCTCGCGCCGGGCTGCCCGGTGCACATCCACATCAGCGAGCAGGTCGCCGAGGTGCAGGCCGCGCGCGAGCGGCTGGGCACCACGCCGATCGACTGGCTCTGCGCGAACGCGCCGGTGGACCGGCACTGGACGCTCGTGCACGCCACCCACGCCACCGAGGCCGAACTCGAGCAGGCGCGCGCGCGCGAGGCCACCGTGTGCATCTGCACGACGACCGAGGCCAACCTCGGCGACGGCCAGTTCAAGCTCGCGAAGTGGTGGTCGCTCGGGGGGTCGATCTCGATCGGCAGCGACAGCAACGTGGGCATCGACCCGCGCGAGGAGCTGCGCTGGCTCGAGTACCAGGAGCGGCTGCGGCTGCGCGCGCGCGCGGTGCTGGTCACCGCAACGGACCCGCACCCGGGCAGCGCGCTGTGGCGACGCGCCGTGGCCGGAGGCCGCAGGTCGCTGGGCCTGCCCGCCGCGATCGCGACCGCGGGCGCGCCGGC
>DATCZK010000109.1:0-29131 GCA_036525975.1 Burkholderiaceae bacterium
TGCCCGGCCGGGCGTCGCCGTTTCGGGGCGGCGCCCCGCGCGCGCGCCATTCAGGCGGCGCGCCGGTCGCCGCGGCGCTTCTTCAGGTACACGAGCAGCAGCGAGATCGCCGCGGGCGTGACCCCCGAGATGCGCGACGCGGCCCCGACCGTGGCCGGTCGCTGCGCCGAGAGCTTCGCGCGCACCTCGTTCGACAGCCCCCGCACGCCCGCGTAGTCGAATTCGGGCGGAATCGGCAGTTGCTCGTTGTGGGCGTGCCTCGCCACCTCGTCCTGCTGGCGCGCGATGTATCCGGCGTACTTGCTCTGGATCTCGATCTGCTCGATCGCCTGCTGGCACCGCAGCGGGTCGAGCCCGAGCGCTTCGGCGCGCGCGCCGATGCCGCCGCCGGCGTACGCGGCCAGCGCCTCGTAGCGCACTTCGGGGCGACGCAGCAGCTCCGCGAGCGTGTAGTCGCGGTCGATCGCTTGGCCGATCAGGCGCACCGCCTCCTCCGGAGGAAATGAGCGAGGATCAACGGAGATAGAAGCAAATCGTGTAAGTTCGGCGCTGATCGCGTCTCTTTTTCTGGAGAACTGCTCCCAGCGCCGGTCGTCGACCAGGCCCAGTTTGCGCCCGATCTCGGTGAGCCGCAGGTCGGCGTTGTCCTCGCGCAGGCTGAGCCTGTACTCGGCGCGGCTGGTGAACATCCGGTAGGGTTCGGACACGCCGCGCGTGATCAGGTCGTCCACAAGCACGCCGAGGTAAGACTGGTCGCGCCGTGGCGTCCACGGCTCGCGCTCGAGCACCTGCAGCGCCGCGTTCAGGCCCGCGAGCAGCCCCTGCGCCGCCGCCTCCTCGTAGCCGGTGGTGCCGTTGATCTGGCCGGCGAAGAACAGGCCCGCGATCTGCTGGGTCTCGAGCGTGGGGCGAAGCGCGCGCGGGTCGAAGTAGTCGTACTCGATCGCGTAGCCGGGGCGCAGGATGTGCGCGTTCTCCAGCCCTGGAATCGAGCGCACCAGCGCGATCTGCACGTCGAATGGCAGGCTGGTGGAGATTCCGTTCGGGTAGAACTCGTGGGTGGTGAGGCCCTCGGGTTCGAGAAAGACCTGGTGCGAGGCCTTGTGGGCGAAGCGGTGGATCTTGTCTTCCACCGACGGGCAGTAGCGCGGCCCGACCCCCTCGATCACCCCCGTGTACATCGGGCTGCGATCGAGCCCCGAGCGGATGATCTCGTGGGTGCGCTCGTTCGTGTGCGTGATCCAGCAAGGCAGCTGCGCGGGGTGCGAGGCCGGGTCGCCGAGGAACGAGAACACCGGCACCGGGTCGAGATCGCCCGGCTGCTCGATGCAGCGCGAGAAATCGATCGTGCGCCCGTCGATGCGGGGCGGCGTGCCGGTCTTCAGCCGGCCCTGCGGCAGCCCCAGCTCGCGCAGCCGCGCGGCGAGTGAGACCGAAGGCGGGTCGCCGGCGCGCCCGGCCGGGTGGTGCTCCAAACCCACGTGCACGAGTCCGTTGAGGAAGGTGCCGGCGGTGAGCACCACCGCGCGCGCGCGGAAGCGAAGCCCCAGCTGCGTCACGGCCCCGGCCACCCGATCGCCGTCGAGGATCAGGTCGTCCACCGCCTGCTGGAAGATCCAAAGCTTGGGCTGGTTCTCGAGCCGGGTGCGGATCGCGCGGCGATAGAGCACGCGATCGGCCTGCGCGCGGGTGGCGCGCACGGCCGGGCCCTTGCTCGAGTTGAGGATGCGGAACTGGATGCCGGCCTCGTCGGTGGCCTCGGCCATCGCGCCGCCGAGCGCGTCGATCTCCTTGACCAGATGCCCCTTGCCGATGCCGCCGATCGACGGGTTGCACGACATCTGCCCCAGCGTCTCGAGGCTGTGCGTGAGCAGCAGCGTGCGCGCGCCCGCGCGCGCGGCGGCGAGCGCGGCCTCGGTGCCGGCGTGACCGCCACCGATCACGATCAGGTCGAATTCGTCTGGATGGATCATCGGAGTTGCTCGCGCCCAGGCGCCTGGGCAGCCGGATTATAGGTACAAGTGCGGGTTTGGCCTATCCGGGAGGCGAACCGTGCGCCCGGCCCCCGCCCTCGGCGGGTTCAGTCGCGGGGTGCTCGGCTGGCATCGGGGGGGGGCTCGGCTGGCATCGCGGGGTTCTCGGGTGGCATCGGGGGTCCTCGGGCGGCAACGGGTGCGGTCGGGTGGCGCGTTCTCATCGTTGGGCGAGTGGTTTTCGACCCCCGCACCCGCCGCGGCAATACACTGGAAGACCAGGCCCGGTTCGGCCGCGGTTGACGATCTCGCCCGGCGGATGTGCGGGCGGGGATGGGAGACTCAATAGAGCGAGGAGGAAAGCATGACGGTAGTTGCATACACGGTGGCCAATCCCCACGTGGGCAAGGCGACGATGCTGCAGAACAGGGCGCGCCAACTCGCGGGCATCTATGCCCGGCACGGCGCGGCCACGGCGGTGAGGAGCGTGATCTCGGGCCCGAACACCGGGTGCGTTGCGGTGTTCCGCGGATACCGCGATTTCCGAGCGGCGGCGAAAGCGTTCCAGACGGTGAACAACGACCCCGCGCACGTGGAATTCTGGCGAGAGCGCGAGGCGAACCCCAGCGCCGATATGGTGATCATGCGCGACATCGTCAGGGCGATCCACGGCGAGGTCCAGTGGAACACGCACCCTGTTTCGCAGATCCGCGGCTACGAAGTCGCCCGCGACAAGGTGGCCGATCTGGTGAAGCTGCTGCCCGAGGTCACGAAGCTGATGTCGAAGGCGGACGTGAACGTGGTGGCCTTCCTTCCGGTGACCGGCGAGAACCTGAGCACGATGACGCTGTCGTACCAGTGTCGCTCGCTCGACCACTGGGCGGAAACGCTCGACACCGTGGGAACGTCCGACGCGTTCCAGGCGATCGTGGCGAAAGCCGCGAAGTTCGGGACGCTTCGCCAGGCGTTCACGATGGCGCCGCTGTAATTCGCCGGGCAAGGCTGCGGCGCGCCCCAGCCGGGGCGCGCCGTGGTTGCCCGCGCGCCCTGCCCCCGCGCGTTCGGCGCCCGTGGCGCTTTGCGCGAGCGCGGCCTCATTGCCCCGCTCTTTGCCCCGCTCCGTCCCCCGCGCCTTCCCCCGGCTTTCGCCCCCCGCATGTTTCACGTGGAACAGCGGGCGCCCCGGCCCGATTTCCGCCACCTCGGTTCCACGTGGAACATCCGGCGCCGGAACAGCCGGCGCCTCCCCTCAACGGCGCCGATCCTCCAGGATCATTTCCGCCGCGCGCTCGGCGATCATCAGCGTTGGGGAGTTCGTGTTGCCGGAGGTGATCGTGGGCATCACCGAGGCGTCGACGATGCGCAGCCCCTGGAGGCGGTGGCACCGCAGCCGCGCATCGACCACGGCCATCGGGTCGCTCTGCGGCCCCATCTTGCAGGTGCCCACCGGGTGGAAGATCGTCGTGCCGACGTCGCCGGCCGCGCGCGCAAGCGCTTCGTCGCCCTCCACCTCGGCGCCGGGCAGAAACTCGCGTGGCTCGAAGCGCTTCATCGCGTCGGCCGCCACGATCTTTCGCGTGAGCCGGATCGACTCGGCGGCGACCCTGCGATCGTCGTCGGTGGAGAGGTAGTTCGGCCGGATCTTCGGTGCCCGCGCCGGGTCCGGCGAATCGACGTGGATCGTGCCGCGCGAGGTCGGTCGCAGGTTGCACACCGAAGCGGTGAATGCCGGGAACGCGTGCAATGGCTCGCCGAAGCGGTCGAGCGAGAGGGGCTGCACGTGGTACTCGACGTTGGGCGTCTTCTCCGAGGGGTTCGACATCGCGAACGCCCCCAGCTGGCTGGGCGACATCGTCATCGGCCCGCGCCTCAGAAGCAGGTACTCGAGCCCCATCGCCACCTTGCCCATCAGGCTGTTCGCCTGCTGGTTCAGGGTCCGGACGTTGCTCACCTTGTAGATCGTGCGCAGCTGCAGGTGATCCTGCAGGTTCTCGCCCACGCCGGGCAGCGCGGCTCGCGTGCGGATCCCGGCCGCCTCGAGCGCGGCCGGGGCCCCGATCCCGGAGAGCTCGAGGATCTGCGGCGACCCGACCGCCCCCGCAGCGAGAATCACCTCGGAATTTGCGAGTGAGCACTCGCTCTCACCAGAACCGTTGATGTGCCTGTATTCAACCCCTTCTACCTGGGTAGAATCGCGGCCGGAAAAGCGCAGCCCGGTGACCTGAACGCCCGACACCACCTCGAGGTTGGCGCGCGAACTCACCGGATGCAGGAAGGCCTGGGCCGCGTTCCAGCGACGCCCCTTCTTCTGGTTCACCTCGAAGTAGCCGCAGCCGAAGTTGTCGCCGCGGTTGAAGTCGTCGCTCGCCGGGATGCCCACCTCCGCGGCCGCCCGCCTGAAGGCGTCGAGCACCTCCCAGCGCACGCGCGAATCCTCGATCCGCCACTCGCCTCCGTGGCCGTGCAGCGGGTCGGCCCCGCCGCCGTCGAGCCGGTGGTAGTCCTCGTGGCGGGTGAAATAGGGCATCACCTCGTCCCAGGTCCAGCCCGGGTTGCCCGCCGCCGCCCAGCCGTCGTAGTCGCCGCGCTGGCCGCGCATGTAGATCATGCCGTTGATCGACGAGCAGCCCCCGAGCACGCGGCCCCGCGGGTACTTGATCGCGCGCCCGTTCAACCCGGCCTCGGCCTCGGTGGCGTACATCCAGTCGGTGCGCGGGTTGCCGATGCAGTAGAGGTAGCCCACCGGGATGTGGATCCAGATGTAGTCGTCGGGGCCGCCGGCCTCGAGCAGCAGCACCCTGATCGACGGGTTGGCCGAGAGGCGATTCGCGAGCAGGCATCCGGCCGTGCCGGCGCCCACCACGATGTAGTCGTAACGCTGCATGTCAGTTCATCCGGATGACCAGAATGAAAACGGCCGGCGAATCGCCGGCCGCTCGCTTGCTCGCTCAGCCTGGGCGATCAGATCCCGGCGAGGCAAAGGTACTTGATCTCGAGGTAGTCGTCGATGCCGTACTTCGACCCCTCGCGGCCCAGCCCCGACTGCTTCACGCCGCCGAAGGGCGCGACCTCGGTCGAGAGGATGCCGCTGTTGATGCACACCATCCCCGACTCCAGCGCCTCGGCCACCCTGAAGATGCGGCCCACGTCGCGCGAGTAGAAGTACGAGGCGAGCCCGAACTCGGAGTCGTTCGCCATGGCGATCACCTCGTCGTCGGTCTTGAAGCGGAACAGCGGCGCCACCGGGCCGAAGGTTTCCTCCTTCGCCACCGCCATCTCCTGCGTCACGCCGGTGAGGATCGTGGGCTCGAAAAAGAGGCCGCCGAGCGCGTGGCGCTTGCCGCCGGTGGCGATCTTGGCGCCCTTGGACACCGCGTCGGCGATGTGGCTCTCCACCTTCTCGATCGCGGCCGGCTCGATCAGCGGGCCGATCGTGACGCCGGCCTCGGTGCCCGCGCCGATCTTGAACTGCGCCACCTTGGCGGCGAGCTTCTTGGCGAACTCGTCGTAGACGCCGTCCTGCACGTAGATGCGGTTGGCGCACACGCAGGTCTGGCCGGCGTTGCGGTACTTCGACGCGATCGCGCCGTCGACAGCGGCGTCGAGGTCGGCGTCGTCGAACACGATGAACGGCGCGTTGCCGCCGAGCTCGAGCGAGAGCTTCTTCACCGTGTCGGCGCTCTGGCGCAGGAGGATGCGCCCCACTTCGGTGGACCCGGTGAACGAGACCTTGCGCACGATCGGGTTCGTGCACATCTCCAGGCCGATCTCGGAGGAGTGCTTGCCGTAGCCGGGCACGAGGTTGAACACGCCCGGCGGCATGCCGGCGCGCTCGGCGAGCTCCACCAGCGCGAGCGCCGAGAGCGGGGTGAGCGCGGCCGGCTTGGCCACCGCGGTGCAGCCGGCCGCGAACGCGGGGCCGAGCTTGCGCGTGATCATCGCGATCGGGAAGTTCCACGGCGTGATCGCCGCGCAAACGCCGATCGGCTGCTTGAGCACGATCACGCGCGTGTCGGGGCGGAAGGTGGGGATCACGTCGCCGTAGGTGCGCTTGCCCTCTTCGGCGAACCACTCGATGAACGACGCGCCGTAGAGCACCTCGCCCTTGGCCTCGGGAAGCGGCTTGCCCTGCTCGCTGGTCATCAGCAGCGCGAGGTCGTCGGCGTGCGCGACGATCAGGTCGAACCACTTGCGAAGGATCACGGCGCGCTCCTTCGCGGTCCTGGCGCGCCAGCCGGGCAGAGCGCGGTTCGCGGCGTCGATCGCGCGCTTGGTCTCAGCGCCGCCCATGTCGGCCACCTCGACGATGGTCGCGCCGGTGGCGGGGTTCGTGACCTTGAAGGTCTTGCCCGCGTCGGCGTCGACCCACTTGCCGTCGATGTAACCCTTGTTGCGCAGCAGGGTCATTTCCTTGAGTTGCAGTGTCATCGTGATCTCTCCAGGTTCTTGCGCTACTTCATCGTGGGCATCACGAACTCGGCGCCGGCGCGGATGCCGGTGGGCCAGCGCTGCGTGACCGCCTTGTAGCGGGTGTAGAAACGCACGCCCTCGGGGCCGTGCATGTGATGGTCTCCGAACAGCGACGACTTCCAGCCGCCGAAGGAGTGAAACGCCATCGGCACCGGGATCGGCACGTTCACGCCCACCATGCCGATCTGCACGCGCGATGCGAACTCGCGCGCCGCGTCGCCGTCGCGGGTGAAGATCGCGCAGCCGTTGCCGAACTCGTGCGCGTTGATCAGCGCGAGCGCCTCCTCGAAGGACTCGGCGCGCACGATGGAGAGCACCGGCCCGAAGATCTCCTCGTTGTAGATCCGCATGCCGGGCTTGACGTGGTCGAACAGGCACCCGCCCAGGAAGAAACCGTTCTCGCGACCCGCGACCTTCGCGCCGCGCCCGTCCACCACCAGCTTCGCGCCCTCGTCCACGCCCGTGTCGACGTAGCCGCGCACCTTCTCGAGGTGCGCGCGCGTGACGAGCGGCCCCATTTCCGCGCCCGGCGCGGTGCCGTCGGCCATCCGGATCTTGGGCACGCGATCGGCCAGCGCGGCCACCAGCGCGTCGGCCACGCCACCCACCGCCACCGCCACCGACACCGCCATGCAGCGCTCTCCGGCCGAGCCGTAGGCCGCGCCGATGAGCGCGTCCACCGCCTGCTCGAGGTCCGCGTCGGGCATCACGACCATGTGGTTCTTGGCGCCGCCCAGCGCCTGCACGCGCTTGCCGGCCGCCGACGCGGTGTCGTGGATGTAGCGCGCGATCGGGGTGGAGCCGACGAAGCTCACCGCGGCCACGTCGGGGTGCGCGAGCAGCGCGTCGACCGCCACCTTGTCGCCCTGCACGACGTTGAACACGCCGTCGGGCAGCCCCGCCTCCCTGAACAGCCGCGCGATCATCAGCGAGGGCGAGGGGTCGCGCTCGGAGGGCTTGAGCACGAAGGTGTTGCCGCAGGCGATCGCCACCGGGAACATCCACATCGGAACCATCGCCGGGAAGTTGAACGGCGTGATGCCCGCGCACACGCCCAGCGGCTGGCGCACCGAGTACATGTCCACGCCGGTGCCCACCTGCTCGCTGTACTCGCCCTTGAGCAGTTGCGGAATGCCGCAGGCGAACTCCACCACCTCGAGCCCGCGGATGATCTCGCCCTCGGCGTCGGACAGGACCTTGCCGTGCTCGGCGGTGAGCAGCTTCGCGAGCTCGGTGGCGTTGCGCTCCACCAGCTCCTTGAACTTGAACATCACGCGGGCGCGACGCAGCGGCGGCGTGGCCGCCCAGGCGGGAAAGGCGCGCGCCGCGCTCCTGACAGCCGCGTCGACCTCGGCGGGCGAGGCGAAGCCCACGCGCCGCGCGACCTCGCCGGTGGCCGGGTTGAACACGTCGCCGAAACGCGCATTCGCGGCCGGCGCCACCGCGGCGCCGTCGTACCAGTGGCCCACCACGTCCGCGAGCTGGGTGGTGAGCGGTGAATCGGAACTGCCCATGATCTGCTCCCCGGCCGGTGAGGCCGTCGTTGTCCGGGCGACTGCCCGTCGTGCGTTACCCTGTTCTGCCAGATGTTCAGCCAGTTGAACGTTTGTTCATTCTCTGGAACAATCGATGTTAACGCAAACTCGGTCCATGTCAATTCCGGATGTCGATTCCCGAATGAGCTCGGCAAGCGCCTCGCGACTGGTGCCTGCGGTGGAGCGCGCAACGAGGCTGGTGGACGCTCTCGCCGCCGCCGGCCGGCCGCTCGCGCTCGCCGATCTCGCGCGCGACCTCGACCTGCCCAAGAGCAGCGTGCACGGCCTGCTCGGCACGCTCGTCTCGCTCGGGCTGGCGCGCCGCGACGGCGACGGGCGCTTCGCGCTCGGCGCCCGGCCGCTGCAGTGGGCCGACGCGTTCGCGAACCAGTCGGGCCTGATGCGCGCGTTCGAGCGCCACGCCGGCGAGTTCCCGGCGCTGCACGCGGAAACGGTGATGCTCGCCGTGCTCGACGGCGCCCACGTGAGCTACCTCGCGTGCCGCCAGGGCACGCGCCCGCTGGCGGTGAACTTTCGCGTGGGCGGGCGCTTTCCCGCCGCCTGCACCTCGTCGGGCAAGGCGATGTTCGCGTCGTTGCCCGAGGCGAGGGTGCGCGCGCTCGTGCGCGACACCGGCATCGCGCGCCTGACACGGCGCAGCGTAGCGTCCGCGCCGGCGCTGCTGCGACAGCTCGAGGAGGTGCGCGCGCGGGGCTACGCGATCGACGACGAGGAAACGGCCGAAGGCATGCAGTGCTTCGGCGCCCCGGTGTTCGGGCTCGGGCGCAGCGAGGCGGTGGCGGCCGTGGCGGTGAGCCTGATCAAGGCCGGCCTGACGGCGAGGCGGCGCGACGAAATCATCCGCGCGATCACCGGCCTGGCGAGCGCGATTTCGGCGCAACTGGGGGCCCCGCCGGCCTGATCCTCGGCTAAGATCGTCACACCTCAACCTCGGGTGTCACGCCATGCCAATCGCCGCTCGCACCGCGCTGCACGCAACGGGCTGCGCCCGCGCCACGGCACTCGCGGCCGCGCTGGCCGCGGCGGCTCTTGCCGTGCCCGCCCGGGCGCAACCCCAGCAGGTGAGGCCGCCGATCGCGCACTACTGGGTCGACCTCGCGACGCACACGATGGCCGGGATGCCCGAGATGCCCGACATGCCGGGGATGCCGCCGATGCCCGGCATGCCCGGCATGCCCGGCGCCGGCGCGACGCCCGGCGCGGGCGCAGGGCCCGGCGCGGGCTCCGCGCCCGGTGGCGGGGTGTGGGGCCAGACGCGTCACATGGCGATGGGGCGGCACGTGGACCTGGCGCTTCACACCAAGGCCAAACCCGCGGGCAGCGACGCCACGCACGCGATTCCGCCCGGCATGAAGATGGGCGCGAGCCTGCCGCTGGTGCCGGTGCAGGCGCCACCGCGCACGCGCGAGCCGGGCGAGCCGGGCGAAGACACGCCCGAGAAGCCCCGCGGCCGCATCCTGATCTACTGGGGCTGCGGCGAGGCGGTCCGACCCGGGCAGCCGCGGGTGATCGACCTGGCCGGCGCGCCCTCCGAGTTCGGGCGCGCGTTCGCCGGGCGCTTCGCGCCCGAGCGGGGCGCCCGGGTCGGCCCCGGGCATTCGCTGTGGCCCAACGAGCGCAACCGCATCGCGGTGCCAAAGGGCGCGTCGCTGGTGGGCGAGCACGCGGTGAGCGGCGAAGGGGTTCCGCCCGCGCTGCGCTTCGCGATCGGCGCCGCGCACGACCTGATGCCGCCGATCGAGCTGGCCGCGAGCGGCAATCTCGCGGCCAGCATCGCGCTGCGCTGGGCGGCGGTGCCGAACGCGCACGGCTACTTCCTGCACGCGATGGGAGGCGCCGGCGACGACCTGATCCTGTGGAGCTCGTCCGAGACCGCCGACAGCGGGATGGGCCTGTTCGACTACCTGTCCGAAGCCACCAGCGCGCGCTGGGTGCGCGAGCGCGTTCTGCTCGCGCCCTCGCAGACCAGCTGCGCGATCCCGAAGGGGGTGCTGTCGGCGGCGCGCGACGGCGCGATGCTCAGGATGATCGCCTACGGCGGCGAGCTCAACCTCGTGCACCCGCCGCGGCCGGCCGACCCGCGCACGCCGTGGGAGCAGCAGTGGGCGGTGCGCGTGCGAACGAAGTCCACGACGATGGCGATGCTGGGCGAGGAGATCGAGGCGCAGTCGCCGGGCGCATCCGCCCCGGCGGGGCCGGCGGCGGGGCCGGCGGCGGGCGCCCCCGGCGTGACGGGCGCCCCGGGCGCGCCTTCGGCGCAAAGCGAGCCCGCGCGCGAGGCGCCGGAGAAGCCGAGCGCGGGGCCGATCCCCGGCCTGCCGGGCCTGGACCCGGGCAAGGTGCTGCGCGGCATCTTCGGGCGCTGAGCGCGGCGCGGGCACGTGGCTTCGATCGCACTGCCGTGTCGCGCGCGCGGCGCTGACGCGCGGCGTTGAAACCGCTCGCGATCACGCTCGGCGACGCTTGCGGCATCGGCCCGGAGATCATCCTCAAGGCCTTCGCCGCGGGCCTGCCCGCGCCCGCCGTGGTGATCGGCGACCCGCAACTGCTCGAGCGAGAAGCGGCTCGCCTGCGCTTGCCGCTCGCGATCGCGCCGATCTCGGCCCCCGACGCGCTCCCGAGCCTGGCGCGAGCCGCGACTCCCGCGGAGCGCGCGAGCGCGAGCGCGACCGGGCCGAGCGGCGGCGCCGCACCCGGCGCCACCGTGCCGGTGATCCAGGCTGCCTCGCTGCCCCATGACCTCGGGCACGGCGCGATCGACGCCCGCGCCGGCGAGGCCGCCTACCGTTGCATTGCCCGCGCCGCGGCGCTCGCGTTGCGCAACGAAGTGCGCGCCGTGGTCACCGCGCCGATCAGCAAGGAGGCGCTGCACCGCGCCGGGCACGACTTCCCGGGCCACACCGAACTGCTCGCCGAGCTCGCCGGCGGCGTGCCGGTGCGGATGATGCTCGCCAACTCCGAGCTGCGCACCGTGCTCGTTACGATCCACCTCGCGCTGCGCGACGCGCCGGACGCGATCACGCGCGCGGGCGTCCTCGAGACGATCCGCATCACCCACGCCGCGCTGCGCCGCGCCGGCATCGACGCGCCGCGCATCGCGGTGGCCGGCCTGAACCCGCACGCCGGCGAGGGCGGGGCGTTCGGCCGCGAGGAGATCGACACGATCGCGCCGGCGGTGGCCGACGCGCGCGCCGATGGGATCGACGCCACCGGCCCCTTCCCGCCCGACACCGTGTTCATGCGCGCGCGCGGCTTCGCGCATTGCGACGCGGTGATCGCGATGTACCACGACCAGGGCCTGATCCCGGTGAAGTACCTCGGCATCGACGAGGGCGTGAACGTCACGATCGGCTTGCCGTTCGTGCGCACCAGCCCCGACCACGGCACCGCCTTCGACATCGCGGGCCGCGTGGACGAACACGGCGCCGGGCTCGCCGACGCGCGCAGCCTGCTCGCCGCGATCGCGCAGGCCGACGCGCTCTCGCGCCGCTGAGCGGCGCGCGCCGCTCAGCGCGCCCCGTTCGCCTGCACCCAGCCCCAGGCCTCGTCGAGCGAGGCCTCGAGCGTGTCGAGCAGCTCGCGCAGTTCGTGCGCCTCGATCACCAGCGGCGGGCACATCGCGATCACGTCGCCCGCCATCGCGCGGATGATCAGGCCGCGGCGCTGCGCCGCGGCCATCACCTTCGCCCCCACCCCCGCCTTCGGGTCGTAGCTCTCGCGCGTGGCTTTGTCGCGAACGAGCTCGAGCGCGCCGATCAGCCCCACGCCGCGCGCCTCGCCCACCAGCGGGTGATCGGCGAGCGCGGCCAGCCCCTGCTGGAACATCGCACCCACGTTGCGCACGTGCCCGATCAGGTTGCGCTCCTCGTAGATGGCGAGCGTCTCGAGCGCCACCGCCGCCGGCACCGGATGCCCGGAGTAGGTGAAGCCGTGCCCGAAGATGCCCAGCTTGCGCGACTGGTCTTCCAGCGTCGCGTAGATCGACGACGAGACCATCATCGCCGACATCGGCTGGTACGCGCCGGTGAGCATCTTCGCGCAGGTGAGGATGTCGGGGCGGATCGCGTAGGTCTGCGAACCGAACATGTTGCCGGTGCGTCCGAATCCGCAGATCACCTCGTCGGCGATCATCAGCACCTCGTGGCGCTCGAGCACGCGCTGCACCTGCTCGAAGTACGTGGCGGGCGGCACGATCACGCCGCCCGCGCCCATCACCGGCTCGGCGATGAACGCCGCCACCGTGTCGGGCCCCTCGGCCACGATCAGCCGATCGAGCTCGGCCGCGAGCCGCGCGGCGAAGGCTTCCTCGGATTCGCCGGGCTGCGCGCCGCGCCAGTGGTGGGGCGTCTCGGTGTGAAGGAAGCGCGCCGCCGGCACGTCGAAGTCGCCGTGCGCGAACGGGAGACCCGTCATGCTCGCTGCGGCCACCGTCATGCCGTGATAGCCGCGCTTGCGCGAGACGATCTTCTTCTTGTCCGGCCGCCCGAGCGCGTTGTTGTAGTACCAGACCAGCTTCGCGGCCGAGTCGTTGGCCTCAGAGCCGGAGTTCGCGAAGAACACCCGGTCGAGCCCTTCGGGCGCGATCGAGACGAGCCGCTCGGCGAGTTGCGCCGACACGCCCGCGACCTTGCCCGAGAAGGCGTGGTAGAAGGGCAGCTGCTGCATCTGCCGGTACGCCGCCTCGACCAGGCGGCGCTCCGAGAAACCCAGCCCCGCGCACCACAGGCCCGACATCCCCTCGAGGTAGCGGTTGCCGGCGTCGTCGATCACGTAGACGCCATCGCCGCGCACGATCACGAGCGGGCCGTCGGATTGCAGCTGCGCGAGGTTCGTGACCGGGTGCAGGTGATACGCGAGGTCGCGCCGGGCCGCCTCGCTCAAGCTCGGTGTCTGAGGCATCGGAATCTCCGCGGTTGCGCGGAGTCGATCGGCCGACGTCCGCCAGGTCGCGGGAGTCTACCTTCGCTCCGATCTTCGCGCTCGGAAAAAACGTGCTCTCGCCGCGACCCGCTCGTGGCGATGTGCCCCGGCCCGGGCCCGGCCCCGGCGTTCGGGCCGCTGGCGGCCGGCGCGCGCTAGAGCTTGGCCATCACGTGACGCACGACGGTGTAGTCCTCGAGCGCGTACATCGACAGGTCCTTGCCGTAGCCCGAGCTCTTCATGCCGCCGTGGGGCATCTCGTTGGCGAGCATGAAGTGGGTGTTGATCCAGGTGCAGCCGTACTGCAACTTCTTGGCCACGCGCAACGCGCGACCGATGTCGCGCGTCCAGACCGAAGACGCGAGCCCGTACTCGGAGTCGTTGGCCCAGGCGATCGCCTGCTCGGCATCGGCGAAGCGCGTGATCGAGACCACCGGGCCGAAGACCTCCCGGCGCACGATCTCGTCGTCCTGGCGCGCGCCGGCGATCACGGTCGGTTCGTAGAAGAACCCGGCGCCCGCGCGGATGCGCCCCCCGGTGGTCACTTCCATGTGGCCCGCCATCGCCGCGCGCTCCACGAAGCTGGCGACCCTGCTGCGCTGCCGGTCGCTGATCAGCGGCCCGATCTCGGACGCTTCGTCGTCCTGCGCGCCGGCCTTGATCGTGGCGACGGCCGAACTGAGGTTCGCGACCAGCTTGTCGTAGACCTTGGCGCCCGCGTAGACCCTGCACGCCGCCGTGCAGTCCTGGCCGGCGTTGTAGAAACCGTAGTTGCGAACGCCTTCGACCACTTCGTCGATGTCGGCGTCGTCGAACACGATCACCGGCGCCTTTCCGCCCAGCTCGAGGTGGGTGCGCTTGAGCGAGCGCGAAGCCGCCTGCAGGATCTTCTGCCCGGTGGCCACGTCCCCGGTGAGCGAGACCATCCGCACCAGCGGGTGCTCGATCAGCGGCTGGCCGACCGTGTCGCCGCGACCGCAGACGACGTTGAACACGCCCTTGGGGAAGATCTCGTCGGCGAACTGCGCCAGCCGGAGCGTGCTGAGCGGCGTTTGCTCCGAGGGCTTGATCACGACGGTGTTGCCGGCGGCGAGCGCGGGCGCGATCTTCCATGCCGCCATCATCAGCGGGTAGTTCCACGGAGCGATCGACGCGACCACGCCGATCGGGTCGCGACGGATCAAGCTCGTGAACCCTGGCAGGTACTCGTTCGCCGCCGATCCGTGCATGCAGCGGGCCGCGCCCGCGAAGAAGCGCAGGCAGTCGACGGCCGCCGGGATCTCGTCGGCCAGAGCGCGCGCGCGCGGCTTTCCGCAGTTGCGCGACTCGATCGACGCGAACTCGGCGGCGTTGTCCTCGATCGCCGCGGCGAGCCTGAGCATCATCGCGCTGCGCTCGCCTGGCGTGGTCTCGGACCAGGTGTCGAACGCGCGATGCGCCGCCGCCACCGCACGGTTGATCTGGTCGACCGAGGCCTCGGCAACCTGCGCGATCGTCGCGCCGGTGGCGGGGTCGAGGATCGCCTCCGGGCGCCCCTCGCCGGTCACGAACTGGCCGTCGATCAGCATTTGCGTGGGCAGGTTGGTGGCGGTGGCTGTGTTCATCGTCGTTCTCCTGGAAGTTCTGTTTCGCCGCCCCGGTCGCGCTCAACGCGCCCCGGGAGCGTGTTCGCCTTCGCGCGTGAGGAAGTAGGCGGCGAGGATGGGAAGGAAGGTGAGCGCGATCACGATCACCGCGACCACGTTGGTGACTGGCCGCTGGCGCGGGCGCACCAGCTCGTTGAGCATCCAGATCGGCAGGGTCGTCTGCTGTCCGGCGGTGAAGGTGGTGACGATCACCTCGTCGAAGGACAGCGCGAACGCGAGCATTCCGCCGGCGAGAAGCGCCGTTCCCAGGCTGGGAAGGATCACGTGGCGCAGCGTCTGGAACCCGTCGGCGCCCAGGTCCATCGACGCCTCGATCAGCGACCCGCTGGTGCGGCGCAGCCGCGCGACCGCGTTGTTGAACACCACCACGATGCAGAACGTCGCGTGCCCGATCACGATCGTCCAGAACGAGAACGGGATTTCCAGCGTGTTGAACGCCGATCGCAGCGCGATGCCGGTGATGATCCCCGGAAGCGCGATCGGCAGGATGATGAGCAGCGAGATCGCCTCGCGGCCGAAGAAGCGGGTGCGCGCGAGCGCGCCGGCCACGAGCGAGCCGAGGACGACCGCGATCGCGGTCGCCCATGTCGCCGCCTTGAGCGAGAGGCGGATCGCCTGCCAGACGTCCTCGCGTTCCCACGCCACCGCGAACCATTCCACCGTCAGGCCCGGCGGCGGGAACTGGTAGGACTTGTCCTCCGACGAGAACGCGTAGAGGACGATCAGCGCCAGCGGCACGTGAAGGAACATGAACCCGCCCACGGCCGCGATCCGCAGCGTCCAGCTAGAGCGCATCGAAGGCTCCCCGGCGCTTCGCGAACCACAGGTACACGGCGATCACCGCGATCGGCACCAGCGAGAACGCGGCCGCGAACGGCACGTTGCCCGCAACCCCCTGCTGCATGTAGACGACCTGCCCGATGAACAGCCGCGAGTCGCCGATCACGCCCGGGACGATGTAGTCGCCGAGCGTGAGCGAGAACGTGAAGATCGAGCCCGCCGCCAGGCCCGGCAGCGCCATCGGCAGGATCACGCGGCGAAAGGTTTCCGCGCCCGAGGCCCCCAGATCGGCGGAGGCCTCGATCAGCGAGCCCGGGATCCGCTCGATCGCCGCCTGGATCGGCAGGATCATGTACGGCAGCCACAGGTAGACGAACACCAGGAAGGTGCCCAGCGCGGAGAACGACAACGACGCCCCGCCGATCAGCGGCAGCTCGAGCACCGCCTCGAGCAGCCACTTCAGGTGCAGCTGCGCCAGAACCCAGTTCACCGCGCCCTCCTTGGCGAGCAGCAGCTTCCACGCGTACAGGCGCACCAGGTAGCTCGACCACAGCGGCAGCATCACCAGGATGAAGCACAGCGCCTTGGTCGGGCCGCTGGTGAAGCGCGCCATGAAGTACGCGATCGGGAACCCGATCGCCGCGCAGGCCAGCGTTACGGCGGCCGCCATCGTGACGGTGCGGGCGATCACGTCGAGATTGGCCGGGGCGAAGATGTCGACGAAGTTCTTCAGCGTGAGTTCGTACTTGACGAGCCCGCTGAACTCGTCGAGCTGGAAGAAGCTGTTCGCCAGCAGCGCGAGCAGCGAGCCGAGATAGAGCACGCCCAGCCACAGCATCGGCGGCACGAGCAGCACCGCGAGCAGCAGTCTGGGCCGCGTGAGGAGCGCGTCCGAGGCTCGCCTGCGGATGCGCGGCCAACCGGGCGGGGGAAGCGTGACGGCGGTCACTTGGCCCCGTCGATCCTGTGCACGGCGTCGTCGCGCCAGTGCAGATGCACCCGCGCGCCAGGCGCCAGCGCCGCCTCGCCCGCCGGGTGGTCCACCGCCAGCTCCACGCCGTCGCAGTCCACGCTCAGGCGCGCGAACGCGCCGAAGTACTGCACCTGACGCACGATGCCGGTGACGCGGGCCCCGTCGGCCGCGCCCAGCGCGATGCGCTCGGGCCTGAGCAGCGCCGAGCGCGCGCCTGCGGCAAACCGTTGCGCGACGGCGCCGTCGATCAGGTTGGCCGCGCCGACGAACTCGGCCACGAAGCGCGTGGCGGGGTGCTCGTAGATCTCGGACGGCGAACCGACCTGCTCGATCCGGCCGTCGTTGAACACGCCGATCCGGTCGCTCATCGACAGCGCCTCGTGCTGGTCGTGGGTCACGAACACGAAGGTGATGCCGAGCCGGCGCTGCAACGACTTCAGTTCCAGTTGCATCTGTTCACGCAACTTGAGGTCGAGCGCGCCGAGCGGCTCGTCGAGCAGCAGCACGCGCGGCTCGTTGATCAGCGCGCGCGCGAGCGCGACGCGCTGGCGCTGGCCGCCCGAGAGCTGCGAGGGCTTGCGCTCGCCCACGCCGGGCAGCTTCACGAGGTCGAGCAATTCGTCGGCGCGCGCATTGCGCCGCGCGCGATCGACCCCGCGCACCATCTGCCCGTAGGCAACGTTGTCGCGCACGCTCATGTGCGGAAACAGCGCGTAGTCCTGGAACACGGTGTTCACGTCGCGCGCGTACGGCGGGCTGCGCGAGGCGTCGCGACCTTCGATCAGCACGCGCCCGCGCGTGGGGAACTGGAAGCCCCCGATCAGGCGCAGGCAGGTCGTCTTGCCGGACCCCGAGGGGCCGAGCATCGTGAAGAACTCGCCCTGGCGGATGTCGAGGCTCACGTCGTCGAGCGCCACCACGCGACCGAAGTGCACGGCAACGCCTTCGAGGCTGACCGCAGCGTCTGAAGTCATGTCGGCGGGAAGTGCGGGCGCGAGCCCGCAGGCCCGCGCCCAGGGTTGGAGAGGATCGCGAGCGTCAGCGCCCGCCGAGAACCGCGATGTAGTCGGTGACCCAGCGGTGATACGGCACGCAACCCTTGGCCTGGCTCGCGCACTTGCTCACCGGCGTCTTCCAGAAGCGGATCCGCTCGAACGCGCCCAGGCCGTTGTTCTCGCAGCCCTTGTCGGTGAGCAGCGCGTTGCCCTTGCACGCGTCGAGCACCACCGGCACCGAGCCGAACCACGCGGCGAGGTCGCCCTGGAGCTTCTTGTTGATCGAGTGCTCGAGCCACATGTAGGCGCAGTTCGGGTTCTTCGCCTCGGCGTGGAGCATCGTCGTGTCGGCCCAGCCGGTGGCGCCTTCCTTGGGCACGACCGTGGCGATCGGCGCCTTCTTCGATTTCAGCACGTTGGCCTGGAACCCCCACGACGACGACGCGACGACCCCCTCGTTGGTGAAGTCGTCGATCTGCACGAACGCGTCGTGCCAGTAGCGGGCGACGATCTTGCGCTGGCCGCGCAGCAGCGTGAGCGCGGCCTTGTACTGGTCCTCGTTGAGTTCGTACGGATCCTTGATGCCCAGTTCGGGCTTGGTCGCCATCAGGTACAGCGCCGCGTCGGCGATGTAGATCGGACCGTCGAAGGCCTGGACCCTTCCCTTGTTGGATTTGCCGTCGGGGAAGTTCATTTCCTCGAACACCACCTTCCACGAATCGGGCGGGGCGCCCTTGAAGGTGTTGGTGTTGTACATCAGCACGTTGTAGCCCCACTGGTACGGCACGCCGTAGTGCGTGTTGCCCACGTAATGCCAGGGAGCCTTCTGCAGGCGCTGGTCGATGTTCTTGTAGCTGGGCACCAGCGCCACGTTCACGGGCTGCACGCGCTTGCCCGCGATCAGCCTCAGGCTCGCGTCGCCCGAGGCGGTCACCAGGTCGAAACCGCCCTCGTTCATCAGGGCGACCATCTCGTCCGAGGTGCCAGCGGTCTTGACGTTGACCTTGCACCCGGTGGACTTCTCGAAATCGTTCACCCAGTCGAAATTCTTGTCGGTCTGGCCGCGCTCGATGTAGCCGGGCCACGCGACGATGTCGACCTTGCCCTCGCCCTTGCCGAGCTTCTGGAGCATCTTCGGTTGCGCCGACACGGCGCCGACCGCCAGGCCTGCTGCCGCCAAGGCCGCGGCAACCAGTGTGATCCGCCTTGAAAGCTTGTTAGACATATGCGTCCTCCGTAAAGTTCCAATGAACCGGCGTGCGCGCCGCAGCCCGGCACGACAGCGTCTGCCAACCTATCAGTAAGCACCGCAGCATTTCAAATTAAATATTTCGGCGCATCGTCATCGGAAAAACAGATGGCCAGGCGCGGGGGCTCGCTCAGATGGCCCCACCCGGGCCTGCCCGCCGCGCCCGCGCGGCCGACTGCTCGCGCGCGACCTCGATGAACTCGGCGGCCACGGGGTCGATCGACAGGCCGCGGCGCCAGACGAGCCCGATGTCCAGGGTGGCGACCTCGTCGAGCAGCGGCCTGGCCTCGACGCGATCGGCCTCCAGCGACCAGGGGCGAAAGAGGAAGTCGGGCAGGATCGTCACCCCCATGCCCGCGCCCACCAGCGAGCGCGCCGCCTCGAGCGACGAAGTGCGCAAGAGCACGCGCGGCTCGAGCTGGTGCCGCCGCCAGATCACCCGCATCACTTCCTCGATCCGGTCGGCGACCAGAACGATCATCGGCTCGCGCGCCGCGTCGGCGAGCGCGACGTCGTCGCGCGCCGCGAGCGGGTGGCTCGAGGCAACCCACAGCCTGTTCGGAGAGCGGGTCAGGATCTCGGTGGCCAGCGCCTGGCGATCACCGAGCGCGCTGGCGATCATGATCGCGACGTCGACCTCGCCGTTGATCAGCAGGTGCTCGAGGTAGCGCGGCTCGTCCTCGATGACGCTCACCTCCACGCCGGGGCAGGCGCGGGTGAAGCGCGACAGCAACTCCGAGAGGTAGTAGCCCGCCACCAGCGGGGTCACGCCGATCGACAGCTGCCCCGCGAGGTCGGCCGGCTCGGCGCGCAGCGCGTGGGTCGCGTCGGCGACGGCGGCGATCACCCTGCGTGCGCTGGCGAGCAGGCGGTGCCCATCGGGCGTGAGCGTCACGCCGCGGGAACTGCGCTCGAACAGCCGCACGCCCAGTTCGTCCTCGAGGCCGCGCACCGCGGTCGTGACCGCCGACTGCGAGATGTTGAGCTCGCGCGCCGCCGCCGACACCGCGCCGCCGTCGGCCACCGCGATGAAGTAACGGAACTGGCGAAGCGTGACGTTCATCGGCTCGACCCTCGCGCGACCACTGGCCGGTGATTATCGCCGCGGTTGCGCGGGGTCGGCCGGCCGGCCTGCGACGAACGCGGCGCTGCGCGGGGTTGCGCTCGGCCAACGGGGCCGGGTGCTCGGCGCGCGCCGCTCAGCCCGAAAGGCGCTCTTCGAGCCGGGTCTTCACCCGCTCGAGCGCACGGGGCAGCCCGTGCGCGAGCTGCTCGAACAGCTCGGCGTGCAGGCCGAACTCTTCGCGCCAGGCGGCCTGGTCGATCGAGGTGATGCGCTCGTAGGAGGCGCGCGGAAACTCGAGGCCCTGCCAGCGCAGGTCCTCGTAGCGCGGCGACACGCCGAACACGTGCTCGGCGCCCCCCGCGCTGCCCTCGAGCCGGGAGAGGATCCACTCGAGCACGCGCATGTTCTCGCCGAAGCCGGGCCAGACGAACTTGCCTTTCTCGTCGGTGCGGAACCAGTTCACGCAGAAGATCGTGGGCAGCGAGGCGCCCGACTGCTCGAGCCGGTTGCCCAGGTCGAGCCAGTGCGCGAAGTACTCCGACATGTTGTAGCCGCAAAACGGCAGCATCGCAAAGGGATCGCGGCGCACGACGCCCTGCTGGCCCATGGCCGCGGCGGTGGTCTCGGAACCCATCGTCGCGGCCATGTACACGCCCTCCTCCCAGCTGCGCGCCTCGGTCACGAGCGGCACCGTGGTGGAGCGCCGGCCGCCGAAGATGAACGCGTCGATCGGCACGCCGTCGACGCTGTCCCAGTGCTCGTCGATCGACGGGCACTGCGCCGCCGACACGGTGAAGCGCGCGTTCGGGTGCGCGGCCGGGCGCGGCTTGCCGTTGACCGGGTTGGCGGCCGCGATCTCGGGCGTCCAGTCGCGGCCCTGCCAGTCGAGCAGGTGCGCGGGCGGATCCGACAGCCCCTCCCACCAGACGTCGCCGTCGTCGGTGAGCGCGACGTTGGTGAAGATCACGTTCTGCCCGAGCGCCGCGAGACAGTTCGGGTTGGTCTTCTCGCTGGTGCCCGGCGCCACGCCGAAGAACCCGGCCTCGGGGTTGATCGCGTAGAGCCTGCCGTCGGAGTGCGGCTTGATCCAGGCGATGTCGTCGCCGATCGTGCGCACGCTCCAGCCCTCGAAGCCCTTGGGCGGGATCAGCATCGCGAAGTTGGTCTTGCCGCAGGCCGACGGGAACGCCGCCGCCACGTGCCGCTTCCTGCCTTCGGGCGAGGTCACCGACAGGATCAGCATGTGCTCGGCGAGCCAGCCGATGCCGCCCGAGAGCACGTCCTGGCGGCCCATGTTCGACGCGATCCGCAGCGCGAAGCACTTCTT
The DNA here is from genome assembly GCA_036525975.1 of Burkholderiaceae bacterium. GTDB lineage: Bacteria > Pseudomonadota > Gammaproteobacteria > Burkholderiales > Burkholderiaceae_E > Quisquiliibacterium. The sequence continues at coordinate 20,956 of DATCZK010000109.1, forward strand.
GCCGAGCAGCGCGTTGCCGCCGTAGCCGGATCCGAACGACCAGATCTCGCGCGTCTGCGGGAAGTGGACGATGTATTTCGTCGGGTTGCACGGCCAGGGCACGTCCTGCTCGCCGGGCGCGAGCGGCTTGCCCACCGAGTGCACGCACGGCACGAAGTGCCCGTTCTCGCCCAGCACGTCGTACACCGCCTCGCCCATGCGGGTCATCATCCGCATGTTGGCCACCACGTAGGGGCTGTCGGAGATCTCCACGCCCACGTGCGCGATGTGGCTGCCCAGCGGCCCCATCGAGAACGGAATCACGTACATCGTGCGCCCGCGCATGCAGCCTTCGAACAGCCCGCCGAGCGTGGCGCGCATCGATTCCGGGTCGACCCAGTTGTTGGTCGGGCCGGCGTCCTCCTCGCGCTCGCTGCACACGAAGGTGCGGTCCTCGACCCGCGCCACGTCGGTGGGGTCGGACCAGGCGAGGTAGGAGTTCGGGCGCCTCGCCGGGTTGAGCCTGCGCATCGTGCCCGCGGCCACCATCTCGGCGCACAGGCGGTCGTACTCGGCCTGCGAGCCGTCGGCCCAGTAGATGCTGTCGGGCTTGGTGAGCGCTGCGATCGACGCAACCCACTCGATCAACCCCTCGTGGCGAACGCGGGCGGGCGCGCCCACGTCGGGCAGCGCTTTGGCCGCCGCTGGCACAGCGGCGCTGTCGGCGGCGAAGGTCTGGGAGCGGTTCATCAGGTACTCTCCGGAGTTGCTCGCGACGGTCGCGACGGTTCCCCGGCCCGGAAGCGGGGAAAACGGATTCTACACACGCGACCGTGCCGCGCGAGGAACGTGAAATGCAATATGCCACGATGTGCAATGAGGCGATGCGCACTTTGTCTCGAGCGGGGCTGCCCGACGGCGCGTTCGACGAAAGCCGCCCGCATTGGTCATAATTGCTGTTTGCGACGCTGATCGAGACCGAAGCCAAACAAGATGAAATCGAAAACCGTCAAGATCGGTGTTCACGAGTGCGTGAACTGCGGCGTGCGCGGCAGGACGCTGTTCGCCGATCTCGAGCGCGAGGACTTCGCGCTGATCGACCAGCCGATTCACGACCTGCAATTCGATCCCCAGGAGACGCTGTTCGAGGAGGGCGCGCCGGGCGAATTCCTGTTCACCGTGCGCAGCGGCGTCGTGAAGCTCGTGCGCTTCCAGCCCGACGGCACGCAGCGCATCGTGCGCCTGCTCGCGTCGGGCGACGTGGCGGGGCTCGAGAGCACGGCCGGCGCGCACTTCGACGCCACCGGCATCGCGCTCACGCGGGTGAACGCGTGCCGGATACCGATCAGCGTGATCCACCGGCTCGAGGCTGCCTCCCCCCGCCTGCACACGCAGCTGATGCGCAAGTGGCACGAGGCGCTGCAGCAATCGGGCGACTTCATCTCCGAGCTCGCCACCGGCAACGCCAAGCAGCGGCTCGCGCGCTTGCTGCTCAGGCTCTCGCGCGGCGATGGCACGCAGCGGGTGCTGTTGCCCTCGCGCGAGGACCTCGGCGCGATGCTCGGGATCACGACCGAGACGGCGAGCCGTGCGGTGGCGTCGTTTCGGCGCGAGGAGCTGCTGCGCGGCATCGACCGGCAGGGCAAGTTCTTCGTCGTCGACGTCGCGGCCCTGACCGAGATTTCCGAAGGCCGCGGGTGACCCCGGCCCGGCGCCCGCGCGCCGAGCTCGCGGGCACGTACGCGCAGGCGGTGCTGGCGGCCTGGGACGCTGCCGCCCCGATCGACCGCGCCACGGCTCCGCGGGCGCCCGCCGACCTCGCCGCCGCCGAAGCGGTGCAGCGCGAGGTCGTGGCGGCGCGCAGGGCGCGCGGCGAAACGCCGGTCGGACTCAAGATCGGATTCACGAACCGAACGATCTGGCCAATCTACGGGGTGCACCACCCGATCTGGGGGCCGGTCTACGACTCCACGCTGACGCTGCTCGAGGGCACCCGCGCCACGGTTTCCACGGGTCGCTTCCACCTGCCGCGGCTCGAGCCGGAGATCGTGTTCGGTCTGGGCGCGACCCCCGGATCGGCCGAGCCGGCGGCGATGCTCGCGGCGATCGCCTGGGTGGCGCACGGGTTCGAGATCGTGCAAAGCCCGTTCGCAGCCTGGAAGTTCACCGCCCCCGAAGCGATCGCGGCGCAGGCGCTGCACGGCGCGCTGATCGTCGGCCCCCGCGTCGACGCTGCGGGCACGCTCAGCGAGCAAGCGCTCGCTTCCCTGGAGCTCGAGCTCTGGCGCGACGACAACTGCGTCGCCGTGGGCCAGGGTGGGGTGGTGCTCGACAGCCCGCTGCACGCGCTGTGCCACCTGGCGCGCGAACTCCAAGCCCGCGGCGAGCGCCTCGCCGCCGGTGCGATCGTCACGACCGGCACGCTCACCGATGCGCAGCCGCTCGCCCCGGGGCAGCGCTGGCACACGCGGCTTCGCGGCATCGGCCTGCCCGGCCTGGAACTGGTGGCCACCGCCTGAGCCCGGCGGGGCCGCCGGGGGGGCCGCGCCGGCTCCCGCGCTCGCGTCGTTCGTCGGCGCAGACTCGCCGCCGGTGTCCCGGTCGTCGTGCGCGCGGGCAACGGTGTCGTAACGTTGGAACAGAGGCCTCGCGCGCAACCCTGCGGCAGGCCGGATCACCGCGGATCAGGTACAGTCGAACAATGTCGGAAGTGAGCCCAGCCCAACGCACCGCGGGCACCGCGCGCCTGCTGGTGATGGCCGGCGTGCTGTTCGCGGCCGAGGCGATCTGGCGCGGATCGGTGGCGCGCACGCTGATGGCGGCCGCGCTGCTGGTGTTCGGGGGCGGGCTCCTGTTCCTGGCCAAGCGCGCCGACTGATCCGGGCGGTCGTGCCCGGCCTGCGATCCATGGATTTCGAGGCGCTTCGCGTCGACGGCTTTCCGGTCGACGACGAACTGCTCGACGCCGGGGTGGTGGGCCCTGAGCTGGCGCACCTGGCCGGCGTCTACCGCCGCAGCCCGCGCGCGCTGATGTGGCGCAACCCGTCCTCCGACTGGCGGCTGTTCATGCTGCTGCCGCCGCTGGCCTCGCGGCTGTCGCTGATGCTCAACCCGATCTTCGCGCAGCTCACCCGCGCCTGGGGGCTGAACGTGCGATTCGTGGGCGTGGACCGCGACGGCCTGGCCTACGACTTTCGCAACCTGCTCTCGGACGCGTCGCTCAAGCTCCTGGTGCAGGCGCTCGACGCCTACGACGGCGCCGACGGCAACGGCCACGGCGAACACCCCCCGGTGCTCGACGCGCTGTTCGCCGCGCTCGCGCGCGACATGATGACGATCCTGCGCCGGCGCCAGCGCGGCTGGGAGCGCCACCTCGACGTGGAGCACCGGCTCGAGTCCGACGCGCCCGCCAGCCTGTTCTCGCGCGCGACGCGCTACCCGGATTTCATCGCCCTGCTGCGCCGGGCGCTGCGCGACGAGATCGTGGACGTGACCTTCTACGGCCGCGCGCTGCGCTCGATCGACCTGCGCGAAGGCGCGGCGGAGCAGCGCGTGGCGTCGGTGATCGAGTCGTGCCTCGACCCGGTCGCGATGGCCAAGCTCGCGCGCACCGGCGCGGGGCGGCACCTGGGCTGCTACAACTGGCTGCGCCTGGACGCGCGGCACGCGGCGAGCCGCGCGCACATCCTCGCGCAGCTGCCCGGATTCGCCGCCTTCTTCGCCGAGACGCTGGTGCCGCTCGACGCGGCGCTGCTCGGCGCGAGCGAGGACGACGACGGCGACGATCGGCTCGACGAACCGGCCCGCGATCGCGGCGGCCGCGAGCGCCCCGGAGAGTGCGCCGGAGATCCCGGCCGCGGCAACGGCCAAGCGCGATCGCCGCGAGGCGCCGCGCCCACGCTCGACCTGCGCGCGGTGGCCGCGCGCCGCACCGGCCCGCACGCCTGGCACTGGTCTCGCCGGCTGCAGCGCGCGGTCGACGCAGGCCAGGATCGCGCGGTGATCGAAGCGCTGGCCGGGCGGCTGGGCGTGAGCGAGAACCTGATCAGGCGCCTGTGGCGCGAGTCGCCGCGGGGCTTCGGGCAGCCGCCCGGGTGGCAGCTCGCGCACGTGCTGCGGCGCCTCGACGCGATCGACGCGCAGAACTGGCCGCGCACCGAGTCGGCGTGGCGCGAGCTGATCGCGAGCGCGGTGCCGGTCGAGGCTGCGTGAAGGTGCTCGCGCCGCGCGGCAATCCGCGCCGCGCCCCGCGTGGCCGCGCGCTCAGCGCGTCCTGAGGTCTTCGCCGCCCACGTAGATCCGGTTCCAGGTGGGCGAGATCACGATCTCGTTCAGGCACACGTGCGCCGGCGCGCTCACCGCGTAGACGATCGCCTGCGCGACGTCCTCGGGCTTGAGCATGCGCGCCATCTCCTCTTCCGACGGCGGGATCGGACGCGTGCGCAGGATCGGCGTGGCCACCTCGCCCGGGCAGATCATCGTCGCGCGAACGCCGTTCGGCCCTTCCTGGTCGTTGAGGCTCTCGACCATCGGCGAGATCGCCTGCTTGCTCGCGCAGTACGCGGCGCCGGCGAAGGGCAGGTAGCGCCAGCCGGCCCACGACGAGACGATCGCGATCGAGCCGCGACCGCGCGCGCGCATCGACGGCAGCGCCGCCGTCACGCAGTAGGCGACGCCGTCGAGGTTCACCGCCGTCACCGTGGCGAACGCCTCGGGCGTGAGGTCTTTCCAGAAACGGTTGCGCACGTTCGTCCCGGCCGAGCACACCAGCACGTCGATGCCGCCGTGCCCGGACACGATCGACTCGGCGGCCGCGCGCACCGCGGCGGCGTCGCTCACGTCGAGCTGGGCCGCGCTCGCGCGCCCGCCGGCGGCCGCGATCGCGGCCACGGCGGCGTCGAGCTCGGCGCGCCTGCGCCCCGAGATCACGACGTGCGCGCCCGCGGCCGCGAGCGCGCGCGCGGTCTCCAGGCCGATCCCGGTTCCGCCCCCCGTCACCCACGCCACCTGCCCCGCCAGCGATCCGCTCATCTTCGATTCTCCTCGTTTGTCAGGCCCCGTTCTTTCGGAGAGCATACCGTCATGGACACGAAAATCATCGCCACCGGCGGCACCTTCGACAAGCGCTACGACCCGATCGCCGGAACGCTCGCCTTCGGCCAGACGCACCTCGTGGAGATCCTCGCGCGGGCGCGCGCAGCGCAGGCGATCCGCTTCGAGTCGCTGATGCAGATCGACAGCCTCGAGATGGGCGAGGCGCACCGCACGCAGGTGCTCGCGGCGTGCCGCGACTGCGCCGAGCGGCGCGTGGTCGTGATCCACGGCACCGACACGATGGTGGACACCGCGAAGACGCTGGGCGAAGCGGCGCTCGACAAGACCGTGGTTCTCACCGGCGCGATGATTCCCTACGACGTGGCCGGTTCCGACGCGCTGTTCAACCTCGGCTTCGCGCTCGGTTGCGCGGGCGCCCTCGCGCCGGGGGTGTACGTGGCGATGAACGCGCGCGTGTTCCGGTGGAACGAGGTGCGCAAGAACCGCGTGCTCGGGGTGTTCGAAGCGGCCTGAGCGCGCGGCGCTTACTCAGTCCGGGCTCTTGCGCGGCGGCGATGCCCGGCTCGCGAGCGAGGCCGGCACGGGCCAACCCAGATACGACGCGAGCAGCCGGTAGACCAGCCCGACGATCAGCACCTGAGCGACCAGGCGGGCAGCGTGAAAGGCCGTGACCACCGGCACGCCGAGGTCGAGCATCCGCGCCGTGAGGCTCATCTCGGCGATGCCCCCGGGAGAGGTTGCGAGCACCATCGTGGCCGCGGGCACGTCGACCAGAACACCGAGCGCGGCGCCGAATATCGCCGTGGCCGCGATCGCCCCCAAGCTCATCAATGCGACCACGCCGAGCAGGCGCGGCGCCCGGCTGAAGAAACCCGGCTCGAATCGCGTGCCGAGCGAAACGCCGATCAGCAACTGCCCGGCGTTGATCACGGCGACCGGCAGCGCGCTCCAGGTCGCGCCGCTCGCGGTCACGCCGACCGCAACCAGCAACGGGCCGAGGATCCAGGGATTGGGCGTGCGCAGTGCGCGCATCGCGAGCCCGCCCGCGACCGTTGCGGCCACCAGCATCGTCATGCCGGCGAGGTCGAAGTGCGTGGCTCCAGCCACGAAGGGGTCGCTCCCGTGCAACCCGAGCCATCGGAAGGCGAACGGCACCACCATCACGACGAGCAGCACGCGCAGGCTGTGCGAGGCCGCGATCGCCTCCACGCGACCGCCGTGGCGCTCTCCCTGCAGCGCCATCTCCGACGCGCCACCCACGGCCGCAGCGAAGAACGCGGTGGGCGGATCGAGCCGCGCGAAGCGTCGCAGCGGCCAGGCGCCCGCGATCCCCAGCGCCACCGCCCATGCCACCGCGAGCACGATCGGCCACCACAGCGACGCCAGCCGCGCCACCACCTCGGGCGTGAAGTACAGGCCGAGCGCGGTGCCGATCACCCACATCCCGGCGTTGCGCGACACGGCGTAGCTGTGCAAGGGCGCACCCAGCGTCGACGCGAGCCCGCACGCGAGCAGCGGGCCGATCAGCCAGGGCAGCGGCGTGTGCAGCCAGGCGAACAGGGCGCCGGCGGCCAGTGCGATCGCGAGAGCGGTGGCGAAGCGGCGCGCGCTCGCGCCGGACGGGCCGCCCGGCCGGGGTGATTGTGCGTACACGCCGCCCTACTTTCCGATGCAGAACCGGCTGAAGATCACGCCGAGCAGGTCGTCCGCGCCGAACTCCCCGGTGATCGACGACAGCGCCTCCTGCGCGAGGCGCAGCTCCTCGGCGAAGAGGTCGAGCTGTTGCGCGGCCTCGCGCGCGCGCGCCTGCGCCTCGTCCACGTGCGCGGCGGCCGCGTTGAGCGCCTGCAGGTGGCGCTCGCGCGCGATGAACTGACCCTCGCCCGCGCCCTGCCAGCCGGCGAGCTCGAGCATCACCGCGCGCAGGCCCTCGAGCCCCGCGCCGGTCTTCGCCGACAGCCGCACCACGGTGCGCGCCGCCGGCAGGTTCGCGCCCTCGGGGGGGAGCTTGCCCGCGCGCTCAACCCCCGGCCCGATCCCGGCCAGGTCGATCTTGTTCTCCACCCGCACGATCGGCACGCCCTGGGGCAGCCGCAGCGCGATCGCGTCGTCGATCGGCTGCGCGTGCGCGTCGGACGCGTCGACCAGGTGCAGGATCGCGTCGGCGCGCTTGACTTCGTCCCAGCTGCGCGCGATGCCGATGCGCTCGACCTCGTCATCGGAGTCGCGCAGCCCCGCCGTGTCGATCACGTTCACCGGCACGCCGTCGATCTGGATCGCCTGCGCGATCCGGTCGCGCGTGGTGCCGGCGATCGGCGTCACGATCGCCACCTCGGCGCCGGCCAGCGCGTTGAGCAGGCTCGACTTGCCCACGTTGGGCCGCCCCGCGATCACGACGTTGACGCCGTCGCGCAGCAGCGCGCCCTGGCGCGCGCGCGCGCGCACCTCGGCGAGCTCGTCGCGGATCCGCGCGAGTTGCCCGAGCGCATCGGCCCTCTCGAGGAAGTCGATCTCCTCTTCGGGGAAATCGAGCGTCGCCTCCACCAGCGTGCGCAGCGCGATCACGCGCTCGACCAGCGCGTGGATCGCGCGCGAGAACTCGCCGGCGAGCGAGCGCGTGGCCGAGCGGGCCGCCTGCTCGGTGCTCGCGTCGATCAGGTCGGCCACCGCCTCGGCCTGCGCGAGGTCGAGCTTGTCGTTGAGGAACGCGCGCTGGGTGAATTCGCCCGGCAGAGCCAGGCGCACGCCGATCCCGCGGCCGGCCTCGAGCACGCGGCGCAGCAGCACCTGCATCACCACGGGCCCGCCGTGGCCCTGCAGCTCGAGCACCTCCTCGCCGGTGTACGAGTGCGGCGCCGGAAACCAGATCGCGATGCCGCGGTCGATCTCGCCGCCGTCGGCGTCGAGAAAGGCGCCGTAGCTCGCGTGCCGCGGCGCGATCGCCGCCGCGCGCCCGGCGCCCAGGAGCGCCGAGATCACCGTGCCCAGATCCGCGCCCGACACGCGCACGACGCCGATGCCGCCGCGCCCGGGGGCGGTGGCGATCGCTGCGATCGGCGAGTTGTCGGGAAGTTGCATCACGGCAATCTAGCAGGTGGGGGGAACGCAGCGAAGCGCGGCGCCGGGCGCCGCAGGCGCGACC
>DATCZK010000110.1:0-6783 GCA_036525975.1 Burkholderiaceae bacterium
CCGGATCTCGCCGACGCGCTGCGCATCGAGCTCGCGCTGGGCGGCGGGATGATGGGCAGAGGGTGGCCGGTGGACCCCGCCGCCGACAGGGCCGCGCGCAGGGCGCGCAGGCTGGCCGGTGCGAAGGAGGCCGACCCGGCCTGGACCGTGAATCGCCGCGCGCACATGGCGCACGGCGCCGAACACGGCTTCGAGTTCACCGCGCAGCGCGGGCGCACCGTGCTGATCACGCTGCGCAACGACACCGCGTGGTGGCACCCGATGCACCTGCACGGACACAGCTGGCGCGAGCTGTCGCGCAACGGCCACGCGCTGGCCGATCGGCCGTGGCGCGACACGACGCTCCTTGCGCCCGGCGACACTGTGGATGTAGCGTTCGTTGCAGACAACCCCGGCGACTGGCTCCTGCACTGCCACGTGCTCGAGCACCACGCCGGCGGGATGGGCGTGCAGTTCAGGGTCGTCTAGAAGTCCCGGGTTCGAGGAGGCGCAGATGACAGTGCTGGCGATGGACCATTTCACCGTTCTCACCGACGACCTGGACGGCGCGCGCGCCTTCTACGCTCGCATCTTCGGGATGGTCGAGGGAGAGCGGCCGAACCTGGGCTTCCCAGGCGCCTGGATGTACCTCGGCGATCGCGCGGTGCTGCACATCGTCGCCGGGCGCGAACTGCCCAGCGAGAGCGCGGGCGTGATCGACCACGTGGCGTTCAGGGGCGAGGGGCTCGGCGAAACCATCGCGCTGCTCGAAGCGCAGGAAGTCGAATACCTGCTGCGCCGGCAGGCGGGCACGGGCCCCTGGCAGCTCTTCTTCCACGACCCCTCGGGCGCGCGCATCGAGATCGATTTCGACCCGAGCGAGGAAGCGCCCGAGCGCGCTTAGCCGCCCGGGGCAACGGCGCCGGCGCCGGGCCCCGGCCGCGTCTACTTCGCCGGCGCGTCGGGCTCCGCGGGCGGCTTCGGGCGCGTGTGCAGCTTGAGAACCGCCGCGCTCATCCGGCCGGCGAGCCAATCGGCCACGGTGCCGAGCGCGCGTTCGATCTCGGCTTCGATCGCCGCACGGTCGTCGCGGCCGGGCGGGTGCAGGACGAAGTCGGCCGGATCCTGCGCGAGCCCGAGCGTGCGCGGGTGCCCGATGCCCAGCCGCAGGCGCCAGAACATCGCCGAGCCGATCGCCGCCTGGATGTCGCGCAAGCCGTTGTGCCCGCCGTGGCCGCCGCCCTGCTTGATCTTGGACTGCCCGGGCATCAGGTCGAGCTCGTCGTGCACGACCGCGATCTCCTCCGCGGCGACGCGGTAGAAATTCGCGAGCGCCGACACCGCGCGACCCGAGCGGTTCATGTAGGTGCCGGGCTTGAGCAGCCAGAACTGCGTGCCGTGCAGCGTGGCCTTCGCAACGTCGCCGTGGAACTTGGCCTCGCGCGAGAAGCGCGCGCCCGCCCAAGCCGCGAGCGCGTCCGCGAACCAGAACCCCGCGTTGTGACGCGTGCTCTCGTATTCGGCGCCGACGTTTCCCAGGCCGACGATCAGGCGGATTGCGCTCATGCGGGTGGGGCGTTCAAACGCGCATTCTAAGTCGCGTGAGTCGCGCCCGCCGCGCGCGCGCCCGGGCCCGATGCGCGCGCCAGACCCGCCGAGGTCGGGCGCGCCAGACGCAGCCGATTACTTCTTGTCGGACTTCTCGGGTTTCTCGGCCTTCTCGCCGGCCTCGCCCTTCTTCGCGGCGGCGCCGGTCGTGACCTCCACCTCGGCCACGTCGGTCTCCTGCTCCTCCACCTCCTGGGCAGGCAGCGCGATCGTGACGACGACCGGGTCTTCCCTGCCGTGCAGGACAACCCGCACGCCCTCGGGCATCGGGATCTCGCTCACGTGGTAGACGTCGCCGATCTCGGCGGTGGAGAGGTCGAGCTCGATGAACTCGGGCAGGTGACGCGGCAGGCACGAGATCTGCAGCTCGTTCAACACGTGCGTGACCAGCGCCGCGCTGACCTTCACCGCGGGCGAGACCTCCTCGTTGACGAAGTGGATCGGCACGTAGGTGGTGATCGCCTGGCCGGCGGTCACGCGCTGGAAGTCGATGTGCTGGATCTGCTGCTTGAACGGGTGCCACTGCAGGTCGCGCAGCAGCACGCGCTGCGACTTGCCGTCCAGATCCATCTCGAGGATCTTGGAGTGGAAGCTCTCGACCTTGATGGCGTGGAACAGCGCGTTGTGGTCGAGCTCGATCGCGACCGGCTCGCCGTTCTCGCCGCCGTAGATCACTCCCGGCACCTTGCCGGCCCTGCGCAGACGGCGGCTCGCACCCGTGCCTTGCGCCTTTCTCTCGGTTGCAACGACTTTCATCGTCAACTCCTTCTCAAGTCCCTGCGTCCGCGACCAGACAGCCAGGGGTTGCAAATGCCGGCGCGGGAATCCGTGCCGGCGGAAACTTTCTCAGTCCACGAACAGCGACGACACCGAGTCGGCGCGGTTGATGCGCAGTATCGTCTCGGCGAAGATCTGCGCGCAGCTGATCACCCGGATCTTGGCGCTCGCGCGCGCGTCTTTCGGCAGCGGGATCGTGTCGGTGACCACGAGCTCGTCGAGGGCGGAGTTCAGGATCCGGTCGACCGCGCCGCCCGAGAGCACCGCGTGCGTGCAATACGACAGCACGCGCTTCGCGCCGTGCTCCTTGAGCGCGCTCGCCGCCTTCACCAGCGTGTTGGCCGTGTCGACCATGTCGTCCATGATCAGGCAGCTGCGCCCGGAGACGTCGCCGATGATGTTCATCACCTCGGCCACGTTGGCCTTGGGACGGCGCTTGTCGATGATCGCGAGGTCGCACTCCATGCGCTTGGCGATCGCGCGCGCGCGCACCACGCCGCCCACGTCGGGCGAGACCACGATCAGGTTGTCGAACTCCTGCTTGTGGATGTCGGCGAGCAGCAGCGGCGACGCGTAGACGTTGTCCACCGGGATGTCGAAGAAGCCCTGGATCTGGTCGGCGTGCAGGTCCATCGTGAGCACGCGGTCGACCCCGGCGATCTGCAGCATGTTCGCCACCACCTTGGCGCTGATCGACACGCGCATCGAGCGCACGCGCCGGTCCTGGCGCGCGTAGCCGAAGTACGGCAGCGCGGCGGTGATGCGCCCGGCCGACGAGCGCTTGAGCGCGTCGACCATGATCATCACTTCCATCAGGTGGTCGTTGGTGGGCGCGCAGGTGGACTGGAGCACGAACACGTCCTTGCCGCGCACGTTCTCCAGGATCTCGACCATCACCTCGCCGTCGGAGAAGCGCCCCACCGTGGCCTTGCCCAGCGGCATGTGCAGGTGCGCAGCAACGTCCGCGGCGAGTCTCGGGTTCGCGTTTCCGGTGAAGATCATCAGGCCTTCCGGAGACAAGCCTTCGGCGGTGCGGCGCATTGCCTGCTGCATGGTCGATTCCGCTCGGAACTCCGTTGGGCCGGGATCAGGAAATCTGGCTGGGGAGGAAGGATTCGAACCCTCGAATGCCGGAATCAAAATCCGGTGCCTTAACCAACTTGGCGACTCCCCATCGGAACTGCCGGCTGCCGCGCCCAAGGGCTAGTTCGGCGCGAAAGCCCAATCGCGAAGCGGGTGAACCGGCAGCGAACGCGCCACCGCGATGGCGCCCTCGGCACGGCCCTCGAGCCGACCGCGGACGCGTGCGGCGTCGTCTTCGCTGCGAACCGGAAGAAACACGCAGGCGCCGGACCCGGTCATCCGGGCCAGCCGGGCGTCGATCCCGACCGCCCGCGCTGCCTGCCGCAGCGCTTCGAGCGCGCGAGCCACCCCGGGGTGCCTCGCGACTACGACTGGCTGCAGATCGTTTCTGCCGCGAAACACCTGCCTGCCCCGCGAAAGACCCGAGATTTTGAGCGGTTTCGTATCCCGTGTCAATTCTGGCGCCGCGAACACCGACGCGGTCGCGACCCCGTTGGCCGGAGCCAGGATCACGTACCAGCGAGGCGGCAGCGACAGCGCGCGCAGCTTCTCGCCGATGCCGGTGGCGTAGGCGCTGCGGCCCTTGACGAAGAACGGCACGTCGGCGCCGAGCTCGAGCGCCGCGTTCGCCAGGCGCGCGCTCGACCAGCCGAGCGACCAGAGGCGGTTGAGCGCGAGCAGCGTGGTGGCCGCGTCCGAGCTTCCCCCGCCCAGGCCGCCGCCGATCGGCAGGCGCTTGTCGACGCTGATCTCCACGCCCAGGCGCGTGCCCGAGCGCTCGGCCAGCAGTCGCGCGGCGCGCACCGCGAGATCCTGGTCGGCGGCCACGCCCGGCAGCGGGTCGGCGCGCACGATCGCGCCGTCTTCGCGCAGGCGAAGGCTCACCCGGTCGGCCCAGTCGATCAGCTCGAACACCGTCTCGATCAGGTGATAGCCGTCGGCGCGGCGGCCGGTGACGTGCAGGAACAGGTTGAGCTTGGCGGGCGCCGGCAGGTTGCGGGCCTGGACGATCATCCGGCGCCCGCCGCGTCGGGGCCGTCGAGCGCGAGCCGGATCGTGACGCTTCGCGCCTTCGCCGGATCGGGCTGGTGAGGCCACTGCAGCGTCAGGCGCCGGGGGGGCTCGCCCGGTGCGCGGTCGCTCACGACCACCCAGCCCGAATCCACCGCGGGCGTTCCGGCCGCCGCCGGCAATTCGCCGCGCAGCCAGTGCGGCAGCCGGCTCACCGGAATGCGCCAGCCGAGCACCTGCTCGGTGAGCGCCTGCGGGTCGTCGGCTTCGAAACGCCGGCCGTCCGAGGTCTCGAGCCAGGCGCGCGCGGAGTCGGCGCCGGCGCGCGCCACCGTTTGCCCGAAAGGCGAGTAGATCTCGAGTTCGGTGCGCGCGCCCTGGCTGCGAAGCCAGAACCTTCCCGCGCCGCGGTCCTCGCGCGCGGCGCCGGCGGGGTCCGCGGCGGGATCTGTCCAGGTGACCGCGAACCGCCCCGACCACGACGAGGCGCGGGCGCCGGGCAGCTCGGGCGCGGCCGTGCGAGGGCTCGCGCAGCCCGCCGCGAGCAGCGCGACCGCGAGCGAAACCGACCCGGCGAGCAGCGCGCGGCGCGAGGCGCGCGCCGGACCGTGCGCCGCGCGGGCGTCAGAACGACACATTGAGACGCGCCAGCGTTTCCCTGAGGATCTCGTTCTCGGGTTCCTTGCTGCGGGCCTCGCTCCAGATCCTGCGCGCCTCGTCGTTGCGCCCGAGCTTCCACAGCACCTCGCCCAGGTGGGCGGCAACCTCCACGTCCGGCCGCAGGCCGAACGCGCGCTGCAGCGGCGCCAGCGCCTCCTCGAAGCGCCCGCGCCGGTACAGCACCCAGCCCATGCTGTCGAGAATGTGCGCGTCGTCGGGGGAGAGCTTGAGCGCCTTCTCGATCAGCGCCTGGGCCTCGTCGAGCCGCACGCCCCGATCGGCCAGCGAGTAGCCGAGCGCGTTGTAGGCGTGCGCGTGCTCGGGGCGGATCTCGATCAGCCTCCTGAGGCTGCGCTCCATCACTTCCACCCGGTCGAGCCGCTCGGCGGCCATCGCCTGGTCGTAGAGCAGCTCGGGGTTGTCGGGGATGCTCTCGAGCGCCTGGTCGAGCACGTCGAAGGCGTCGGCGAAACGCTTGCGATCGCGCAGCAGCTGCGCTTCGGCCGAGATCAGCTGCACCCGTTCGCGCGTCGAGGACACGCTCGTGCCGCGCAGCAGCTCGCGCGCCTCGTCGACGCGCCCGAGCCTGCCCATCAGCAGCGCGCGACGCACCACCGCGGTGGCGAGTTGCTCGCCGCGCGTGATCTTCTCGAGCCACCCGATCGCCTCCTCCAGGTTCTTCTGCTCCTCGGCGATCTGGCCGAGAAACAGGTAGGCGGGGGCGTTGTCGCGCGGGATGCCGGGCGCAAGGGCGAGGAAGCGCTTCAGGTAGTCCTGCGCGACCTCGAGCTGCTTGGTCTGGTAGGCGATCTGCGCGAGCGAGAACAGGATCGGCGGGCTGTCGGGCTCGTCGTTGAGCGCGAGCTCCATCTCGCGCCTGGCGGCCGCCGGGTCGCCGCTTTCGGCGAGCAGCCGCGCATAGGCAAAACGCGCCTCGGTGGACCTGGGCACGCGCTTGAGGAACTCGGCGAGCAGCGCGAGCGCGCCGGGCGCGCCCTTGGGCCCCTCGGCCACGAAGCGCGCGGCATTCACGGCGACCGACTCGTCGTCGGGCCGCAGCGCGTGTGCCTGCTCGGCCTCGCTCGCCGCCCTCTCGGCATCGCCCGAGGCGGCGGCGAGCGACGCGGCGCCGAGCCTCGCCTCGGCGAGCCGCGCGTCGGGCTCGCTCACGCGCGCGTAGAGCGCGAGCGCGGCGGTCTTGTCGGGGGCGCGCTGCAGCGTGCGCTGCAACTCGCGGTAGAACGCGGGCAGGTCACCGCCGGCGCGCGCCTTGTCCCTGCGCGCGACGATCAGCGGCTCGGCCTCGCTCAGGCGACCGGTGGAAATCCGCAGCGCCTCGAGCGTCTGCGCGGCGAGCTGGGAGCCGGGCGCGTACTCCTGCCACATCGTCGCGCCCTGCAGCGCGCGGTCGAGCGAGCGCTCGGCGAGCGCGAGTTCGGTCGCGCGGCGGGCGATGCGCGGATCCTTCGTCTGCCGCGCGAGCGAGAGGTAGGTCACCGTGGCGCTGCCCACCTGGCCGCGCTGGGCCGCGACCTCGGAGGCGAGCAACTGGAACAGGGTCTGCGCGGTGAGCTCGTTGTCGGGCAGCGGGCCCTCCTCGTTGCCCGAGGCGCGCAGGCGCGAGGGCAGTGCCGCGCCGCCCCGGTGCGGCGAAGGCGCGGTCTC
>DATCZK010000111.1:0-3244 GCA_036525975.1 Burkholderiaceae bacterium
CGGACCCGGCTCGGCCGCCGGCGTCGCACATCGCCGCGAGCGCGCGCTCGCCGCGCGCGCGGGTGAGGATCGCCGCGACCGCGATCGCCGCCAGCACCGCGACCGCGTGCGGCATCCACAGGCTCGCGCCCACGTAGGCGATCGCGCCCCCCGCGCCCGCGAGCGCGCCGGTCAGCGGCAGGAATCGCTCGCGCGCCGGATTCATCGCTGCGCGTCGAGCAGTTCGCGCAGGCAGCGCGGGCAATAGCAGCTCGCGCCCGAACCGTCCTGGGGCGCCGCGGGCACGGCCAGCGCTTCCATGCCCGCGCACCAGCAGGTTGCGGCGTGCACCCCGCAGCCGAAGCGCGCGCCGCAGCGCGGGCAGCTCGCCTCGCGCGTGCCGTTCGGGGTGCGCTCGCCGGCGCCTGCCTGGTCGGTCATCTGGAGCCCGGGGAAGGCTGTCGTAGAATCCAGCGATCTTAGCCGATCGGCACCGGCGCCCGCGCGCGCAAGGCCGGTCGAATGCGCCACTTCCCGCCGGGGGCCGCCCAACACGATGTCAGACCAGCAAGAAACCGTCGCGCGCAAGGCCGAGATCCTCGCCGAAGCGCTGCCCTACATCCGCCGCTTCCACGGCCGCACGATCGTGATCAAGTACGGCGGCAACGCGATGACCGACGACAAGCTCAAGTCGAGCTTCGCGCGCGACGTGGTGCTGCTCAAGCTGGTCGGAATGAACCCGGTGGTGGTGCACGGCGGCGGCCCTCAGATCGAGCAGCTCCTCGCCAAGATCGGCAAGAAGGGCGAGTTCGTGCAGGGCATGCGCGTGACCGACGAGGAGACCATGGCGGTGGTCGAGATGGTGCTCGCCGGGCAGGTGAACAAGGAGATCGTGGAGCTGGTCAACCACTCGGGCGGCAAGGCGGTGGGGCTCACCGGCCAGGACGGCGGGCTGATCCGCGCGCGCAAGATGATGATCGCCAACAAGGACAAGCCGGGCGAGCACATCGACATCGGCCAGGTGGGCGAGATCGAGGCGATCGACCCGAGCGTGATCCAGACGCTCACCTCCAACGGCTTCATTCCGGTGATCGCGCCGATCGGCTCCGGGCTCTCGGGCGAAACCTACAACATCAACGCCGACGTGGTTGCGGGCAAGGTGGCCGAGGTGCTCAAGGCCGAGAAGCTGGTGCTGCTCACCAACACGCCGGGCGTGCTCGACAAGCAGGGCAAGCTGCTCACCGGGCTCACGTCCAAGGAGATCGACGAGCTGTTCGCCGACGGCACGATCTCCGGGGGCATGCTGCCCAAGATCGCCTCGGCGCTCGACGCGGCCAAGTCGGGGGTGAACGCCGTGCACATCATCGACGGGCGCGTCGACCACTGCCTGCTGCTCGAGATCATGACCGCCTCGGGCGTGGGCACGATGATCCGAAGCCACTGAGACCGGCGTGAAGCCCCCGCTGTGGCTGCTCGACCTCGACAACACGCTGCACGACGCAACGCCGCACGTGTTCCCGCGCATCAACCTGGCGATGACCGAGTACGTTGCGCGCAAGCTCGACCTCGCGCACGAGGAGGCGAGCGCGCTGCGCGTGCACTACTGGCGGCGATACGGCGCGACGATGCTGGGGATGGTGCGGCACCACGGCGTGGACGTGCACGAGTTCCTGCGCGAGGCGCACCCCTTTCCTGACCTGCACCGGATCATCGCGCGCGACCACGGCCTGCGCGACACGCTGCGCCGGCTTCCGGGCCGAAAGGTCGTCGTCACCAACGCCCCCGGCGCCTACGCGCGCGGCGTCGTGCGCAGGCTGGGCATCGCCCCGCTGCTCGACGGCGTGGTCTCGGTCGAGTCGATGCGCTTCGCGGGGCGTTACGCGCCCAAGCCCTCGCGCGCGATGATGCGGCGGCTGGTCGCGCGGCTGCGCGTGCACGCGCGAAGGTGCGTGCTGGTGGAGGATTCCTCCGACAACCTCGCGAGCGCGCGCGCCTGCGGCCTGCGCACGGTGCTCGTCACGGGGCTCAGCCACCGCATGCGCGGCGCGACGCGCCGCCCGCGCGCCGGGTCCGGGCGGCGCATCGACGTTCAAGTACAATCGGTCGCCCAGCTGCCCCGCATTGTCCACCGCATCAGATGAACGTCGAGCAAAGGTCGCAGGAGAGGAGGGCGCGCCCGAAGCCGGGCGAGAGGCGGCTGCAGATCCTGCAGACGCTCGCGACGATGCTCGAGGAGCCCGGTGGCGAGCGCGTGACCACCGCGGCGCTCGCCGCGCGGCTCGGCGTCTCCGAGGCGGCCCTGTACCGCCACTTCGCGAGCAAGGCGCAGATGTTCGAGGGCTTGATCGAGTTCATCGAATCGAGCGTGTTCGGGCTGATCAACCAGATCACCTCCAGGGAAGACGACGGGCTGCGCCAGCTGCGCTCGATGGTCTCGATGCTGCTCGGCTTCGCCGAGCGCAACCGCGGCATGACGCGGGTGCTCGTGGGCGAGGCGCTCGTCACCGAGGACGATCGCCTGCAGGAGCGGATCAACCAGCTGATCGACCGCATCGAGGCGTCGGTGCGGCAGGCGTTTCGCGACGCGGTCAGCCAGGGCCGGCTCGTGCCGGACACCGATCACGCGGCGCGCGCCAACGTCGTGGTGTCGTTCGTGATCGGGCGCTGGTTGCGCTTCGCCAAGAGCGGATTCAAGCGCGCGCCCACCGAGCACCTCGAGCAGCAGATCGGCCCGCTGATCGCCTGAGCGGGCCAACGCCGGGCGCCCACCGTCGGGGCTCGCCGCGCGCGCGGCGGCGCGTTCAGCCCAGCCAGCGGATCATCGCCTCCACGTCTTCGGGGAAGATCTGCCCGCTCTCGGCCTGCAAGACGCGGCCGTCGGCGCCGCGCACCACCGTTACCGGCAGCCCGTGCGGCTTGGGCAGCCGCTGGCTGATCTCGGGCGTGACGAGGGCGGCCGGGAAGGTGTAGCCCTTCTTCTCCAGGTGAGCGCGGGCGTCTTCGGGCCGCTTGTCGATCGACAGCGCGAGCATGCGCATGCCGCGCGCCTTGCCCTTCTCCCACAGGGCCTGCATGTGCGGGCTCTGTTGAGCGCAGAACGGGCACCAGCTGGCCCACCAGTAGAGCACCAGCACCCGGCCCTGCGCATCGGCGGGTCGAAACCTGCCGCCGTCGAGCAGCGCGGCCTCGGGCAGCTCCAGCCGGCTGCCCACGGCGGGAAGCGGCTGGCGCGCACGGGCGGCCCCGTCGGCGGCGGGCGGCGCGG
>DATCZK010000112.1:0-3490 GCA_036525975.1 Burkholderiaceae bacterium
GGGCTGGGGGCCGCGGCGCCGTGAAGCCGCGCACCGTGGTCTCGCTCGAGCAGGCCTTGAGCCTGCCGTACGCGACCTTGCGTTTCGCGCAACTGGGCTGGCGGGTGATCCGCATCGAGCCCGCCCCCACGGGCGAGGGCCTGCCGGGCGACCCCAACCGCTACATCGGGTCGAAGGTCTTCGACGACGACCGGCGCAGCTACTTCGTGGCGCCGAACGTGGGCAAGGAGGCGGTTGCGATCAACCTCAAGGACCCGCGCGGGCAGGCCGTGCTGGGCCGCATCCTCGACGCGCTCGAGGTCGACGTCTTTTGCTGCAACACGGTGCCGAGGCGCTACGCGCAACTGGGCATCGACTACCAGACGCTGTCGGCTTCGCGTCCGGGCCTGATCTGGGCCGGCATCTCGGCGATGGGCCCGGAGTACCCCGACGCGCCGGGCTACGACCCGGTGATCCAGGCGATGGCCGGGTACATGGAGATCACGGGCAGCGCCGACGGGCCGCCCACGCTCTCGGGCGTTCCGCTCGTGGACCTCAAGGCGGGCGACGAGGTCTACGCCGGCGTGATGATGGCGCTGGCCGATCGCGCCGAGACCGGGCGCGGCGCGCGCATCGACGTGTCGATGCTGCAGGCGGCCGCGTCGTGGCTGATCACGGTGCTCCCGCTGCTCGACTTCGACTGCGATCCGTCCGAGGTCACACGCTCGGGCAACGAGCACCGCAAGTTCGTTCCGACCAACGTCTATCCCACGCGCGACGGCTTCGTCTACATCGCGATCGGCTCCGACGCCCAGTGGCGCCGGCTGGCCTCGCTCGACGGGTTCGCCTCGCTGGCGAGCGAGCGGCGCGCCACGAACGCGGGCCGCGCCTCCGACCGGGCGGCCCTGTACGCGGACGTGGGTCGCGCCACCGCGCGGCTGTCCACCGCCGAGCTCGCCGCAGCGCTCGCCGCGGCGACGATTCCGCACGCGGTGATCAACGACGTCGCCGCGGTGCGCGCGCTGCCCGCGCTCGCCGGGCGGTTGAGCACGACCACGATGCCCGACGGGCGGCGCGTGCGGATGCCGCCGCGCGCGGTGGAGCTCGGCGGCGCCTCCCGCGAAATGCGCTTCGCGCCCAAGTACGGGCAGCACACCCGCGCGGTGCTGCGCGAAGCGGGCATCGACACGGCCGGGATCGACGCGATGCTGCGCGATGCGGTCGTGGCCGAAAGCGCGCCGGCCGCGCAAGCGGCGGGCTGAGCCGAGTCGACGATGAACGACACCGCCGTCACCCTGGCCGACAAGTACACGCTCGAGCGCGGGCGCGTGTTCGCCACCTGCATGCAGGCGCTCGCGCGCCTGCCGATGATGCAGAAGGCGCGCGACGCCGCCTCGGGGCTGAACACCGCGGGTTTCGTCTCGGGCTACCGCGGCTCGCCGCTCGGGGGGCTCGATCGCGCGCTCGTCGACGCGCGCGAGCACCTGCGGCGCAGCGACGTTCGCTTCGTTCCGGGCGTGAACGAGGAGCTCGCCGCCACCTCGGTCTGGGGCACGCAGCAGCTGCACCTGTTCCCGGAGCCGCAGCGCGACGGCGTGTTCGCGATGTGGTACGGCAAGGGCCCCGGAGTGGACCGCTGCGGCGACGTGTTCAAGCACGCGAACCACGCCGGCACCTCGCGCCACGGCGGCGTGCTCGCGATCGCCGGAGACGACCACGCGGCGCGCTCGTCGGCGGTGGCCCACCAGAGCGAGCACGTCTTCGCGGCCTGCGCGATGCCGGTGCTGGCCCCGTCGAACGTGCAGGACTGCATCGACCTGGGGCTGCACGGGTGGGCGATGTCGCGCTACAGCGGCTTGTGGGTCGCGCTCAAGCTCGCCTCGGAGGTGGCCGAGAGCTCGGCCGTGATCGACGTGGACCCCGCGCGCGTGCGCATCGCGGTTCCCGAGAGCTTCGCGCTGCCGCCCGACGGCCTGCACCTGCGATGGCCCGACTCGCAGCTCGCCCAGGAACAGCGCATGCAGCAGTACAAGGTCTACGCGGCGCTGGCCTACTGCCGCGAGAACCGGCTCAACCGGGTCACGCTCGACTCCAGCCGCGCGCGCATCGGCATCGTGAGCTGCGGCAAGGCGTATCAGGACGTGCTCCAGGCGCTCGAGCTGCTGGGCATCGACGAGGGCGTGGCAGCCGAGATCGGCCTGCGGCTGCTCAAGGTGGGCATGGTGTGGCCGCTCGAGGCGCAGGGCGTGCGCGATTTCGCCGAGGGTCTGGAGGAGATCCTGGTGGTGGAGGAGAAGCGCCCGGTGCTCGAGTACCAGATCAAGGAGGAGCTGTACAACTGGCGCGACGACGTGCGCCCGAAGGTGATCGGGAAATTCGACGAGCGCGGCGAGTGGTCGCCGCTGCCTGCGGGCGACGGCACGCTGCGCCACGCGCAGTGGCTGCTTCCGCCCACCGGCGAGCTCACGCCCGCGGGCATCGCGCGCGCGATCGCGCGGCGGATCGCGCGTTTCCACCGCTCGCCGCAGATCGACGAGCGCGTGGCCTTTCTCGAGCGCAAGGAGGCCGAGCTCGCGCGCCCGCACGCGTCGTTGCAGCGGCTGCCGTATTTCTGCCCGGGCTGCCCGCACAACACCTCCACGCAGGTGCCCCCGGGCGGGCGGGCGCTGGGCGGCGTGGGCTGTCACCTGATGGCGGCGTGGATGAACCGCAACACGCTCACCTTCTCGCAGATGGGCGGCGAGGGCGCCACCTGGATCGGGGCCTCGCCCTACTCGGGCACCCGGCACGTGTTCGCGAACATGGGCGACGGCACCTACTTCCACTCCGGGATCCTGTCGATCCGCGCGGCGGTGGCGGCCGGCGTCTCGATCACGTTCAAGCTGCTGTACAACGACGCGGTCGCGATGACCGGCGGACAGCCGATCGACGGCACGCTCACGGTGCCGCAGCTCACGCGCCAGCTCGTCGACGAGGGCGTTGCGCGCGTGGTGGTGGTGGCCGACGACACCGGCAAGTACCCGCCCGGGGACGCATTCGCGCCCGGCGTGCCGGTTCGCCCGCGCGCCGAGCTCGACGCGGTCCAGAGGGAACTCGCCGCGACCGAGGGGGTGACGGTGCTGGTCTACGACCAGCCCTGTGCCGCGCAGACCCGACGCGGGCGCGCGCGCGGCGAGAGCCCCACGCCGTCGCGGCGCGTGTTCATCAACGAGCGGGTGTGCGAGGGCTGCGCCGACTGCGCGGTGGTCTCGAACTGCGTGGCGGTGGTGCCGGTGGAGACCGAATTCGGCCGCAAGTCGGCGATCGACCAGGCGGCGTGCAACCTCGATTTCAGCTGCCTCGCCGGCGCCTGCCCGGCGCTCGTCACCGTGGAGGGCGCCACCCGCCGCGGGGCCGGTGCGGCCGCCGGCCTGGAGCTCGCCGGTCTGGGGGACGCCGGTCTGGGGGACGCCGGTTCGGGGGACGCCGGTCCGGGGGACGCCGGTCCGGGGGCGGCGCGCCGCACCCGATC
>DATCZK010000113.1:0-2326 GCA_036525975.1 Burkholderiaceae bacterium
CCCGGCGCCCGTTCGGCGCGCCGGCGCGCCCGCGAGCTCGCGCTCCAGGGGCTGTACCAGTGGCTCGTCTCGCTCGAGGACGGGCGGCTGATCCTCGCGCACCTGGCCGAGTCGCCCGGCTACGAGAAGGCCGACAAGACGCACTTCGAGGCGCTGCTGCTCGGCGCGATCGAGCAGGCCGACGCGCTGCACGCCGCGATCGCGCCGTACCTCGATCGCGCGGTGAGCGAGCTCAGCCCGGTGGAGCACGCGCTCCTGCTGGCCGCGAGCTACGAGCTGGCGCATCACCCCGAGATCCCGTATCGCGTGGTGATCAACGAGGCGGTGGAGATCGCCAAGACCTTCGGCGGCACCGACGGCTACAAGTACGTCAACGGCGTGCTCGACCGGGTGGCAGGGCGCCTGCGGCCGCTCGAGGCCACGGGATCGCGCGGAGGCTGAGGTGGGCGGCGCGAAGTCCGCGCGCGCGACCGGCGGCGGGCGCGTGCCGGCCGGCGCCCGCGACGCGCGCGCGCCGATCGGCGAATTCGAGCTGATCCGGCGATTCTTCGACCGCGGGCCGGCGCGCCGCGTGGAACTGGGCATCGGCGACGACTGCGCGCTGATCGCGCCGCGCCCCGGCCACGTGCTGGCCGTGTCCACCGACATGCTGGTTTGCGGGCGGCACTTCCTGGCCGACGCCGACCCGCGCTCGCTCGGGCACAAGGCGCTCGCCGTGAACCTGTCGGACCTCGCCGCGATGGGCGCCGAGCCGCTCGCGTTCACGCTCGCGCTCGCGCTGCCCGAACCCGACGCGCACTGGCTGGAGGAATTCTCGGCCGGCCTGTTCGCGCTCGCCGATCGCCATCGCTGCGAGCTGGTCGGCGGCGACACGACCGCCGGCCCGCTCAACCTGTCGATCACGGTCTTCGGCGAGCTGCCCGCCGGCGTCGCGTTGCGGCGCGATCGCGCCGAGCCGGGCGACGACCTCTGGGTTTCGGGGGAAATCGGCGGGGGCGCGCTGGCGCTCGGCCGCCGCCTCGCCGGCCGGCCGCTCGCCCCCGACGACCCGTCGGCGGTCAGGCTCGACCGGCCCGAGCCGCGCATCGCGCTCGGCGTTGCGCTGCGCCACCTCGCGCGATCGGCGATCGACCTCTCGGACGGGTTGATCGGCGACCTGGGGCACATCTGCGAGCGCTCGCGCGTGGGCGCCGAGGTCGCGCTCGCCGAACTCCCGCTGGCGGCGGCGTTCGGCCCGCCGCCGCACGGGCGCGACACGTTGCGCGACGTTCTCTCGGGGGGCGACGACTACGAGCTGCTGTTCTCGGCGGCGCCGGAGAATCGCGCGGCGATCGCCGCGCTCGGCGGCTCGCTGCGGCTCGCGCTCACGCGCATCGGCACGATCGTGGCCGGCGAGGGCATCCGGCTGCTCGACGCGCGCGGCGCGCAGGTGCCGATCGACGCGCGGGGGTTCGACCATTTCGCCTGAGGCCGACATCGCGCGCGCCGCGCCGGTGAGGCCGGACTGGGCGTTCATGCGCGTGCGCGCGTCGCGCTGGATCGCGCTGGGCTTCGGCAGCGGCCTCTCGCGCTGGGCACCGGGAACCGCGGGCACGCTGTGGGCCTGGGCGGTGTGGCACCTGCTGGGCGCCGTGTTCGGGTTCACGCCCGCGCCCGCGGCGATGTTCGCGCTGCTGGCGGCGGCGTTCGCGCTGGGCGTGGTGGCCTGCGGGCGCACCGCGCGCGACCTGGGGGTGGCCGACCACGGCGCGATCGTCTGGGACGAGGCGGTGGCTTTCTGGATCGTGCTCGCGCTGCTGCCCCCGGGCGCGGTCAACGAGCTTGCCGCGTTCGCGCTGTTTCGCGTGTTCGACATCGTCAAGCCGCCGCCGATCCGCCAGATCGACGCCGGCCTGAAGGGGGGATTCGGCGTGATGGTCGACGACGTGCTCGCCGCCGCCTACACGCTGCTGCCGTTCGCGCTGTGGAGCGCGGTCTCGTGAGCGCGAGCGAGCCGGTGTACCTGATGGCGGCGGTGGACGCGGCCGCCACCGAGCTGGGCCGCCGCCTGCGCGCGACCGGCGGGAAGGTGGTCACGGTGGAGTCGTGCACCGGCGGACTGATCGCGAAGGCGCTCACCGAGGCGGCCGGCTCCAGCCACTGGTTCGACCGGGGGCTGGTCACCTACTCGAACGAATCGAAGGTGCAACTCGCCGGGGTGCTCCCCGCGACGCTCGCGGAGCACGGCGCGGTGAGCGAGGAGGTGGCGCGCGAGATGGCCGACGGCGGCCTGGCGCTGGGGGCGGCGCCGAGCGCATCGCCCGGTGCGCCCGCCGGCGGCGACGCC
>DATCZK010000114.1:0-9717 GCA_036525975.1 Burkholderiaceae bacterium
GCAGGTCGCGGTTCGCGCGCAGCAGCAGTTCCTCGGTGGTGCGCCAGTCGATGCAGGGGTCGGTCACCGACACGCCGTAGCGCAGCGCCGACGGGTCGCCCGAGAACGGCTGCGCGCCGGCCTCGATGTTCGATTCCAGCATCAGCCCCACGATCGACCGGTTGCCCTCGCGGATCTGGTGCACGCAGTCGTTGAACACCAGCGGCTGGAGCGCGTGATCCTTCATCGCGTTGGCGTGCGAGCAGTCGATCACGATGTTGGCCGCAAGGCCCGCGCGCTCGAGGGCCTGCTCGGCGATGCGCACGCTCACCGTGTCGTAGTTCGGCCGGCCGGCGCCGCCGCGCAGCACCAGGTGGCCGTCGGCGTTGCCGCGCGAGCGGATCACCGCGGTGCGGCCCTGCGCGTTCACGCCCAGGAAGCCGTGCGGCGAGCGCGCCGAGCGGATCGCGTTGAGCGCCACGTCCAGCCCGCCGTCGGTGCCGTTCTTGAAGCCCACCGGCGCCGACAGCCCGCTCGCCATCTCCCTGTGCGTCTGCGACTCGGTGGTGCGCGCGCCGATCGCGTACCAGGCGATGAGGTCCGACAGGTACTGCGGGCTGATCGGGTCGAGCGCCTCGGTGGCGGTGGGAAGCCCCATCTCGGCGAGCTCGAGCAGCAGCGCGCGCGCCTTTTCGATCCCCTCGTCGATGCGAAAGCTGTCGTCCATGCGCGGGTCGTTGACGAACCCCTTCCAGCCCACCGAGGTGCGCGGCTTCTCGAAGTAAACGCGCATCACCAGCAGCATCGTTCCGCAAACCTCGCCAGCGAGCGCGTGCAGCCTGCGGGCGTAGTCGAGCGCCGCCGCCGGGTCGTGGATCGAGCACGGGCCCACCACGACGAAGAGCCTGGGGTCGGTGCGCGCCAGGATCGCGCGCAGCGCGGCGCGCCCCCGCAGCACGGTCGCCGCCGCCTCGTCGGTGAGCGGGAGGCGCCGGTGCACGTCGGCCGGCACCGGCATCTCGACCATCGACTCGACGTTGACGTTGTCGAGCAATGCCTCGAGCGCGCTCTTGTCCATCACCGCACCTGCGCAACCACCATCGCCACCGCCTCGGTGAGCCGCTTCGCGTAGTCGATGTGCAGGAACTCGTTGGGTCCGTGCGCGTTCGACTTCGGGCCGAGCACGCCGGTGATCAGGAACTGCGCGCGCGGGAACTTCTCGCCCAGCATGTTCATGAACGGGATCGTGCCGCCCTCGCCCATCCAGCCGGCGGGCGTTGCGTAGCACCGCTGCGAGGCTTCGTCGAGCGCACGCGCGAGCCACGGTGCGGTCTCGGGCGCATTCCAGCCGGTTGCGCCGTGATCGGTGTCGAAGCTCACGCGCGCCGAGTACGGCGGGTCGCTCTCGAGCGCGGTCTTCATCGCGTGCATCGCGCGCCCGGCGTCCACCGTGGGCGGGATGCGCATGCTCAGCTTGAACACCGAGCGCGGGCGCAGCACGTTGCCCGCCGAGTCCACGCCCGGAAAGCCGGCGGAGCCGGTGACCGACAGCGCCGGTCGCCAGGTGCGGTTGAGGATCGCCTCGAGCGGATCGGTGGTGGTGGGCATCGCGTGCAGCGCGCCGCCGGCCACCGTGTTCGGGCCGTGCGAGCAGCCCACCCACGGAAACTGGCGCCAGACGCTCTCGCCCAGGATCGCCGCGGCGGCCTGCGCCTGCGCCACACGCTCCGCCGGCACCTGGGCATGAAGGTCGGCCAGTTGCACGATGCCGGTGGCCGGGTCGTCGATGCGGTTGAGCAACTGGCGCGCGATGCGAAACGACGAGGGGACGATGCCGCTCGCATTGCCCGAGTGCACGCCCTCGTCGAGCACCTCCACCGTGAGCACGCCGCCCACCAGCCCGCGCAACGAGGTCGTGACCCAGAGCTGGTCGTAGTTGCCGCAGCCCGAATCGAGCCCCGCCACCAGCTGCACGTCGCCCAGCCGCGGCGCGAGGAGCTCGAGGTAGGCCGGCAGATCGGGGCTGCCGCTCTCCTCGCAGGTTTCGATCAGCCCCACGCAGCGCGGGCGCGGCACCGACTGCGCGTCGAGCGCCTGCACCACGGTGAGCGCCGCGTAGACCGCGTAGCCGTCGTCGGCGCTGCCCCGCCCGTAGAGCTTGCCGTCCTCGATCACCGGCTGCCACGGCCCCAGCCCCTCGCGCCAGCCGGTCATCTCGGGCTGCTTGTCCAGGTGCCCGTAGAACAGCACGCTGCGCTCGTTGCCCAGCCCGCCGGTGGCCGGGATGTCGAAGAACAGGCACGGCGTGCGGCCCTCGATGCGCACGATCTCCACCTGCATGCCGGCGATCGGCTGCGCGCGGCACCAGGCTTCGGCCTCGCGCACGACCGCCTCGAGGTGGCCGTGCGCCTCCCAGCTCGCGTCGAAGGCCGGCGACTTGGCCGGCACGCGGACGTAATCCACGAGGCGCGGGACGAGGTCGCCGTCCCACTTGGCGGACGCGAAGCGTCTCAGTTCAGAATGATCCATCGTCGACTCCCATTTCAGGCCCCTTGCGGCGCCCCCGTAGCCGGGAAGCAGGGCGGCGCGCGGCGTATCGCCACGAGGCGCGACGAGGTTAGCGCATTTCGCCCCGGCCTGCGTTCAGAAGGTGGCCTGCACCGACGCGCGCAGGCTGCGCGGCTGCGCCGGGAACAGGTAGGTGCCGCCCCACCACTGCGTGGGCGCCTCGCGCCAGTAGCGCCGATCGAACAGGTTGTCGATGCCAAGGCGCCAGGTGAGCGTTGCCGCGCCCCGGCGCTCGGTGTAGGCGAGAGCGGTGTCGAGCTGCCAGTACGACGGCAGCTCGACCGCGTTGTCGCGCGTGACCGGCTTGCGCGCCGAGAACACCGCGCGGTTGCTCCACTCGAGCCCGTGCACGCCGGGAATCGACCAGGTGGCGGCCACGCTCGCGGCCAGCGGCGCGACGTTGGTCACGCGCTCGCCCACGATCGCGGGGTCGAGCGCACGGGTGTTGCGCGCGTCGATCAGCGTCGCGCTCGCCGCGAGCGCGAGCGAGCGCGACGGCCGGCCCGACCACGACAGCTCCAGCCCGCGGTGCCGCGCTTCGCGCGCGGCCGCGACGCGCAGCGCGCGAAAGTCGGGCTGGTACGCGTCGTCGCTGTACGGCTTTTCGATCTGGAACAGCGTGGCGCTGAACAGCCCTGCTCCGGCGAGCGATTGCTTCACGCCGAGCTCCACCTGGCGGCTGCGCATCGCCGGCAGGACCTCGCCGGCGTTCGTGAACAGGCTCGCGCGGTTCGGCACCGCTTCGGTCTCGATGCCGTGGCCCGCCGATGCATAGGCGAAACCACCGCTCCAGGGCCTCACGCCGAGCGCGATCCAGGGCGAGGTGAAGCTCTGCCTGTAGCTCACTGCACCGGTGCCGTCGGCCAGTTGGCTCGCGCGCGACAGGCGCGTGTGGCGCAGGCCCAGCCACAGCGACCACCGCTCGTCGAGGCGGATCGTGTCGGTGAACGCGATCTCGTCGGTGGTCGAGTCGAGCTGCGTGTTCAGCTCGCTCGGCGTGGGGTCCGGATCGAGCACCACCGGCGCGAACACGTTGCTGATCCCCACCCAGTTGTAGGCCTGCCGCTCGGGAAAGCGCTCGGTGTAGCGCACCCGCCTGAGCGAGGCCGAGATCTCGTGGCGCATCGCCCACAGCTCGGCGTCGCCGCGAACGAACAGCTCCGCGGTGCGCGTCTCGCGGCGCTCGTTGTCGCTGCGAAAGTCGTAGACGTCGAAGTCGTGGTTGCCGCAAAAGCCCGGGTAGACGTAGTTCGCGCCGGCGCTGCACCCGTCGGGAAACGCGATGCGATCGTTGGTGCGGATGCGCTGCGCGCCGAGCCGCGCACCCCACAGCCAGCGCGTGGAGAGCGCCTGCTGCAACCTGATCGACCCGGCGTTCGCGGTGCTCTCGAAGGGCAGCGACCAGGGCTGCGCATTGAGGTTGATGCGCGGGTCGATCGGCGCGGGCAGCGTCTCGGCCACGCCGTCGCCGTCGAGGTCGAGCAGGCCGAAGCCCGGAACGCTGGGCTGGCGCACCCGGTTGTGCTCGAACTCGGCCTCGAGCAGCGTGCCGCCGGGCAGGCGCAGGTCGAAGAAGCCGCTCACGAAGCGCCGCGTGCCGTTCGCGTCGCGCGCGTGCGGGTGGCGCGACTCGCCCGCCACGTTGATGCGGTAGCCCAGCCCCCGGCCCTCGCCCGCGCGCCCGCCGAAGTCCGCGTGCAGCGTGGTCGTTGCGCGCTCCGAGACGCCCAGGAACACGTCGCGCAGCGCAGAGGACGTGGGTCGCTTGAGCGCGTAGTTCACGAGCCCGCCGGGGGCGCTCAGCCCGCCCTGCATCCCGGAGACGCCCTTGAGCATCTCGATCGCCTGCTTGTTCTCGATCGCCAGCGGCGCGTGGTTGGACACCGCCATGCCGTCGCGGCGGAAGTTCTGCGCGTTGTCGAGCACGAAGCCTCGCATCTGCAGCGACTCGACGTAGCCGATCGTGTTGTAGGCGTCGCCCGCCGAGGTCTCGGACCGGATCGCCGACGACAGGCCGGTGGCGCCGAACGCGCGCAGCGCCTCGAAGCGCGACGCCGACAGCGCCTGGGGCGTGACCGCCGCGGGCGCGTCGGGAAACCCCCCTGCCGACACGCGTTCGGTCGCCGGCGTGTCGGAGCGCGCCTGCACGCGCACCTCGGGCAGCGAGCGGGCCGCCGCGCCCTCGGCCCGGGCCGTGCCCTGCCCCGCGTCCTGCGCCGTGCCCTGCGCCGTGCCCTGCGCCGAAGCGGCCGACGCGACCAGCGCGAGGGCCGCGACCCCGGCCCGCGGGGCACGCGCCCAACAGGCGGCCAGGAATGCCGGCACGCCGGCAAACCACGATTGTGCGGGGTGATGCGAGTTGCCCGTGCCAGCCATCGCGCTCGTCTCCCAGACGAATGCAGGTGGGCGCCGGGCGGGGTGAAGGACGCTGATCCAGCCGGTCCGACGGTGAGTGCCGCCTTGAACGCTTCCCTGCGCAAGTCTTAACTCGTTCAGGTTCCAAGGGTCTTTCTCACCCGTCCGGCGAACCGGACCACGGCGCTGCGACAGCGCCGAGGATTTCTGCGGGACCCCTAGCGTACGAGGGCGATTATAGCGAGCCGCGGCCAGCCGGGCCACCGCCGCCGGGCACGGCGCGCGCGATTTCCAGCCCGCTGGCGGCGAGCGCGGCAAGCGCCCGGCGCTCTCGCGCCGCGCCGCTGCCGCCGATCTCCGCGTGCGCGATCGCGTTCGCCCGCAGCGTGTCGAGCACTGCGCGGTGGAACGCCTCGCGCACCTGCGGGCCGTCGCGCTGGATGCCGTCGGCCACCCAGGGCAGGTCGGGCGCCGGCACGAGCGTCGCGGCGTAGCCGCGCTGGTGCGCCAGCGCCTGGGCCATCAGCGATTCGTCCGCGAAATACCGGGCGCTGTAGATCGCGGTTGCCAGCGGCGTCGAGTCGCAGACCACCCAGCGCAGGCCGGCGAGCCGCGCCGACTCCATCGCGAGCGCCTCGAGGCGGATCTGCTCCTCGATCAGCCAGCGCTGCTCGCTCGCGAGCGGCGCGCGGCGCATCTCGTCGCAGAAGCGGCGCAGCCGCTCGTCGACCACCTGCGCCCCAAGACGCGCGCCGAGCGCGCGCGCCAGCGTCGACTTGCCGGTGCACTCGCCGCCCAGCAGCGCGATCCGGGCGGGCGGCCGGGGCGTTGCCGTGCGCCCGGCCGCGCTCACGTCGCCGCCTGCGGCGCGACCGCCTTCGCCGGCGCGATCGCGTCGCGCACCCTTCGCCACCGCCACCATCCGGCGAGCGCCATCACCAGGAACACCGCGTACAACACGGTCGTGAGCCACAGGCCGCGCGAGGCGAACAGCACGACGCTCGCCGCGTTGACCACGATCCAGACCGGCCAGTTCTCGATGAACTTGCGCCCGAGCAGCACCTGCCCGAGCAGGCTCCCCGCGGTGGGAAACGCGTCGAAGTACGGCACCTCGCTGTCGGTCAGGGTCGCCAGGAACAGGCCGATCGCGCCCCAGCCGAAGGCCCAGGCGGCCAGCGCGCGCGCCAGCCCGAAACGCGTGAGCGACGCCACCGCGAGCGCCGCCCCGGACGCGCGCCGCCCGAACAGCCACTGCCACCAGCCCCACGCCGCGGTCGCGATGAAGAACAGCTGCAGGCCGGCCTCGCCGTAGAGCCGGCTGGCGAAGAACAACCAGCCGTAGAGGGCGCTGCTCGCGATCGCGAGCGGCCATCCCCAGTGGATTTCCAGGATGTTGCAGGCGACGCACCCGAGCGCGAGCGCGAACGCGATCACCTCGAGCCAGGTGACCGGCGCCTCCCAGAGCGTGAACGCGGTCTCGAGCATTCGCGCCGTGGAGCGGGCGCCGCGACGCTCAGCCGGCTTCGCGCGCGATCTGGCGACGCAGCTCGCGGAAGCGTTCTGCCGGGTCGTCGCCGAACAGCGGGTCTGCCTCCTGCGGCACGGCGTCGGCAACCGCTTCCCAGTCGTTCGCGTCGCGCAGCTGCTCGGCGCGCGGCAGGCTATCGCGCTCCTCGGCCACCAGGGGGTGGCGATAGGAGACGAGGTAGGTGGCCGCGGCCGACTCGAGCAGCCCGCGCGGCGCCATCGTGTCGCCGGTGATCTGCGCGAGCCGGTCGAGCAGTTCGTTGCCGTGCGCGTCGATCACCCGGTGCTCCTGGACCAGGCGCTTCACGCGCCCGGCCAGCGCCGGCTCGCGCTCGACCAGGCGGGCGAACGCGACGTTCTCGCGCGGGTGGTGGAACTTGTCGCCGTAGTGCTTGAGGTAGAACACCACGTCGTGCATCAGGTCGTAGTTGGGCTCGCCGCCGTCGTGATAGGTTGCCAGCTCGCGTTCGAACAAGGCCAGCAGGCGCGCGAAGTGCGCGTGCTCGGTTTGCCACAACTTGATCATCTCTGACATCTCAACCTCCCAGGTCCACCTGGTGCCGGAGGCGGGAATCGAACCCGCACTCTCTCTCGAGAACCGGATTTTGAGTCCGGCGCGTCTACCAGTTCCACCACTCCGGCATCGAGCAAAGCAGCGGTCGATTATCGGGAATCCCCGCTGCCGCGGCAAATGGGCCGCCGCCGGCGCGGCCGAAGCTCTCGCGGCTGCCACGAAGCGAATAGAATCGCCTTCCCCGATGACCCCAACGATACTCCCCGACACCGGACTGCGGCTCGACGCGTTCGATTTCGAACTGCCCGAGCGGCTGATCGCCCAGCACCCGGCGCCGAGCCGCACCGCGTCGCGCCTGTTGCACGTCGCGCCGGGCCCGCGCCCCGCCGACCCGCGCGCACCGGCCCCGCGGTTGTCGGACCTGCGCTTCTCGGATCTGCCCGGCCTCGTGCGCGCGGGCGACCTGCTCGTGGTGAACGACACGCGCGTGATCCCGGCGCGGCTGCTGGGCGAGAAGGAAACGGGCGGGCGCGTGGAGGCGCTGGTCGAGCGCGCAACGGGCGAGCGCGAGGCGCTCGCGATGGTGCGCGCGAGCAAGCCCCCCAGGCCCGGGTCGCGGCTGCGGTTCCAGTCGCTGGGCGCCACCGTGCTCGGGCGCGAGGGCGAGTTCTACCGGCTCGCTTTCGACGAAGCGCTCGACACCGTGCTCGCGCGCGCGGGCAGCGTCCCGCTGCCGCCCTACATCACGCACGCGCCCGACGCGTCCGACCGCGAGCGCTACCAGACCGTGTACGCACGCGCGCCCGGATCGGTGGCCGCGCCCACCGCCGGGCTGCACTTCGACGACGCGCTGCTCGCCGAACTGGCCCGCCGGGGGGTCGAGACCGCCCGGATCACCCTTCACGTGGGCGCCGGCACCTTCCAGCCGGTGCGCGCCGAGCGCATCTCGGAGCATCGGATGCACAGCGAACGCTACGTCGTGCCCGAAGCCGCCGCGAGCGCGATCGCCACCGCGCGCGCCCGCGGCGCGCGCGTGATCGCGGTGGGCACGACGTCGCTGCGCACGCTCGAGAGCGCGGCCTGCGACAACGGCACGGTGCGCGCGCAAAGCGGCGAGACCGCGCTGTTCATCACCCCCGGATACCGCTTCCGCGTCGTCGACAGGCTGATCACGAACTTCCACCTGCCGCGCTCCACGCTGCTGATGCTGGTGTGCGCATTCGCCGGCACCGAAGCGATCCGCGCCGCCTACGCCCACGCGGTCGCGCAAAGCTACCGCTTCTTCAGCTACGGCGACGCGATGATCCTCGAGCGCGCGCCCGACGCGGGGCACCCGTGAAGCCGGGGCGCCGGTGCTGAGCTTCGAGCTGCTGGCCAGCGACGGCGCGGCGCGCCGCGGGCGCATCACGACCGCGCGCGGCACGATCGAGACGCCGGTGTTCATGCCGGTGGGCACCTACGGCGCGGTCAAGGCGATGTCGCCGCGCGAACTCGGCGAGGCCGGCGCGCAGATCATCCTGGGCAACACCTTCCACCTGTGGCTGCGGCCCGGGCTCGCGGTGATCGAGCGCTTCGGCGGCCTGCACCGATTCAACGGCTGGTCGCGCCCGATCCTCACCGACTCGGGTGGATTCCAGGTCTTCAGCCTGGGGGCGATGCGCAAGATCAGCGAGGAAGGCGTGCGCTTCGCCTCGCCGGTGAACGGCGACCGGCTGTTCCTCACGCCCGAGGTGTCGATGGACATCCAGAAGACGCTGGACTCCGACATCGCGATGGTGTTCGACGAGTGCACGCCCTTCGAGATCGACGGCCGCGCCGCGACGCACGACGAGGCCGCCGCGTCGATGCGCCTGAGCCTGCGCTGGGCGCGGCGCTCGCGCGAGCGGTTCGACCGCGGCGGGAACCCGAACGCGCTGTTCGGGATCGTGCAGGGGGGCATGTTCGAGGCGCTGCGCGACGAGTCGCTCGCCGGCCTCGCCGAGATCGGCTTTCACGGCTACGCGATCGGCGGGCTGTCGGTGGGGGAGCCCAAGGAGGAGATGATGCGCATCCTCGCGCACACGGCCCCGCGCCTCCCGCAGGATCGGCCGCGCTACCTGATGGGGGTGGGCACCCCCGAGGACCTGGTCGCGGCGGTGGGCGCCGGCGTCGACATGTTCGACTGCGTGCTGCCCACGCGCAACGCGCGCAACGGCTGGCTCTTCACCCGCTTCGGCGACCTGCGCCTGCGCAACGCGCGCTTTCGCGACGACACCCGCCCGATCGAGCCGGGCTGCCCCTGCCACGCCTGCGCGAGCTTCTCGCGCGCTTACGTCCACCACCTGCAGCGCGTGGACGAGATCCTCGGGGCGCGGCTGGCGACGATCCACAACCTGCACTACTACCTCACCCTGATGCGCGAGGCGCGCGAAGCGATCGCGGCCGGCAGCTTCGGGCAATGGCGCGCCGGCTTCGCCGCCGATCGCGCGCGCGGGGTCGACTAGCGCCGGGTCTCGGCTCGCTGTGGCGCGGCCTCGGCTCGCGGCGGTTCGGCCTCGGCTCGCGGCGGTTCGGCCTCGGCTCGCTGCGCCCCGCCGCCGACTGCCGATTCGAGTCGCTTCCCGATACACTCTTTGTCGAATCGGCAGTCGACGTCGGGGCGAACCGGGGTGCGCGGGTGGGCGAACCGGGGGTGCGCGGGCGGGCGAACCGGGGGGCGCGGGCGAGCGAACCGGGGGCGGCGATCGCGTGCCCCGCTCGCGGCCGGGCGGCGGGTCGGTCCGACAAAGCGTGTA
>DATCZK010000115.1:0-6124 GCA_036525975.1 Burkholderiaceae bacterium
GAAGGCCTGAGGCCGCACGAAGCTTAAGGAAACCGAAACATGGCTCGCCTGCAACAGCAATACCGCGAGAAGATCGTTCCCGAGCTGGTCGCGAAGTTCGGGTACAAGTCGGTGATGGAGGTGCCGCGCATCACCAAGATCACGCTGAACATGGGCGTGTCCGAGGCGGTGGCCGACAAGAAGGTCATGGAGAACGCCGTGGGCGACATGACCAAGATCGCCGGCCAGAAGGTGGTCGTCACGAAGGCCAAGAAGCCGATCGCCGGGTTCAAGATCCGCGAGGGCTACCCGATCGGGTGCATGGTCACGCTGCGCGGCACGCGGATGTACGAGTTTCTCGACCGGCTGGTCACGATCGCGCTGCCGCGGGTGCGCGACTTCCGCGGCATCTCGGGGCGCGCGTTCGACGGCCGGGGCAACTACAACATCGGGGTCAAGGAGCAGATCATCTTCCCCGAGATCGAGTACGACAAGGTCGATGCGCTGCGTGGCATGAACATCAGCATCACGACCACCGCCAAAACCGACGACGAAGCGAAGGCGCTGCTCACGGCGTTTCGCTTCCCGTTCCGCAACTGAGGGTCACGAAGTGGCAAAACTCGCCTTGATCAACCGCGACCTGAAGCGCGCAGCAACGGTCAGGAAGTTCGCGAAGAAGCGGGCCGAACTGCAGGCGGTGATCGCCGACCAGTCGGCGTCCGAGGAAGAGCGCTATCAGGCGCGACTGAAGCTGCAGCAGCTCCCGCGCGACGCCAGTCCGACGCGCATTCGCAACCGGTGCGCGATCACGGGCCGCCCGCGCGGCACGTACCGCAAGTTCGGCCTGGCGCGCGGCAAGCTGCGCGAGATGGCGATGCGGGGCGAGGTGCCTGGCATCGTCAAGGCGAGTTGGTAACGAGGTATTCAATATGAGCATGAGCGATCCGGTCGCCGATATGTTCACGCGCATCCGCAACGGCCAGCGCGTGGAGAAGAGCTCGGTGACGATGCCGTCGTCGAAGCTGAAGCTTGCGATTGCCCAGGTCCTCAAGGACGAGGGGTACATCGAGGGCTTCACGGTCAACAGCGACGGCGGCAAGCCGCAGTTGCAGGTCGACCTCAAGTACTACGCCGGTCGCCCGGTGATCGAGCGCATCGAGCGCGTCTCGCGCCCGGGGCTGCGCATCTACAAGGGGCGCCACGCGCTGCCGCAGGTCATGAACGGCCTCGGCGTGGCCATCGTCACCACCTCGCGCGGGGTCATGACCGACCGTCGCGCGCGCGCCGACGGCGTGGGTGGCGAAGTGCTCGGCTACGTGGCCTGAGGAGAACCGTATGTCACGCGTCGCCAAAATGCCCGTGGTGCTCCCGGCTGGAGTCGAGGCGCAGTTGTCTGCGGACTCGATCTCGATCAAGGGCCCGCAGGGCAACCTGGTGCAAAAGCTCAGCGCGCTGGTGCGCATCGTTCGCGACGGCAGCACCCTGAGCTTCGAGGCCGCCAACGAGACGCGCGAGTCGCACGCCCTGAGCGGCACCTACCGCGCGCTGGTCGCCAACATGGTCAGCGGGGTCACCGCCGGGTTCCAGAAGAGGCTGCTGCTGGTGGGCACCGGTTTTCGCGCGCAGTCGCAGGGCGCGAACCTGAACCTCTCGCTCGGCTTCTCGCACCCGGTCGTCTACAAGCTTCCCGAGGGCGTGAAGGCGGAGACCCCCACGCAGACCGAGATCCTGATCAAGGGGGCGGACCGCCAGAAGGTCGGGCAGGTTGCCGCCGAGATCCGCGCGCACCGTCCGCCCGAGCCCTACAAGGGCAAGGGCGTGCGCTACGCCGACGAGGTGATCTCGCTCAAGGAAGTGAAGAAGAAATAACGGCCGCAAACAGCACAGGACAACAGACGATGGACAAGAAAGAGAGTCGACTGCGCCGTGCTCGCCAGACGCGGCTCAAGATCCGCGAACTGCGCGTGAACCGGCTCACCGTGTTTCGCTCGAACACGCACATCTACGCCAACATCACCGACGCCGCCGGGGAGCGCGTGCTGGTGTCGGCGTCCACGCAGGAGCCGGCGCTGCGCACGCAGCTCGCCGGCAAGGGCGGCAACCAGGGCGCGGCCACCGCGGTGGGCAAGCTCATCGCCGAGAAGGCGCTCAAGGCCGGAATCGACAGCGTGGCTTTCGACCGCGCCGGTTACCGCTACCACGGTCGCGTCAAGGCGCTGGCCGAAGCCGCCCGCGAGGCCGGCTTGAAGTTCTGACGGACGGAATAGCAAATGGCGAAGAAAATTCAGGCGAGATTCGGCGGCGAGGAACGCGACGACGGGCTCAAGGAAAAGATGATCTCGGTCAATCGCGTGACCAAGGTCGTCAAGGGCGGTCGCATCCTCGGCTTTGCCGCGCTCACGGTGGTGGGCGACGGCGACGGGCGGGTTGGCATGGGCAAGGGCAAGTCTCGCGAGGTGCCCGTGGCGATCCAGAAGGCGATGGACGAGGCGCGCCGCAAGATGTTCAAGGTGAGCCTCAAGAGCGGCACGCTGCACCACACCGTGCACGGCCGCCACGGCGCCTCGAACGTGTTCCTCGCCCCCGCGCCCGACGGCACCGGGATCATCGCCGGCGGCCCGATGCGCGCGATCTTCGAGGTGCTCGGCGTGAGCAACGTCGTTGCCAAGAGCCA
The DNA here is from genome assembly GCA_036525975.1 of Burkholderiaceae bacterium. Lineage (GTDB taxonomy): Bacteria > Pseudomonadota > Gammaproteobacteria > Burkholderiales > Burkholderiaceae_E > Quisquiliibacterium. Next base: position 2,654 of record DATCZK010000115.1, read on the forward strand.
CGGCTCGAGCAACCCCTACAACATGGTGCGCGCCACGCTCAATGCGCTGCGCAGCGTGAACACGCCGGCCGAAGTGGCGGCCAAGCGCGGCAAGTCGGTCGAGGAGATCCTCGGCTGATCGGCGCGCGGCGCGCGCCGGCGCAAGCCGAACGGAGAATGCGATGAGCAAGAAGACTTTGAAAGTGACGCTGGTGAGGAGCCCCAACGGCACGCGTGGCACGCACAAGGCCACGGTGCTCGGGCTGGGCCTCAAGCGCCTGAACCAGACGCGCGAGCTCGAGGACACCGCCGCGGTACGCGGGATGATCAACAAGGTCTCGTACCTCGTGCGGGTCGACTGAGACGGAGCCAGACATGCGATTGAACACACTCAAGCCCGCCGAGGCAAGCAAGCACCCGCGCAAGCGGGTCGGGCGCGGCATCGGCTCGGGCCTGGGCAAGACGGCCGGGCGCGGTCACAAGGGCCAGAGTTCGCGCGCCGGGGGCTTTCACAAGGTGGGCTTCGAGGGCGGACAGATGCCGCTGCAGCGGCGGCTCCCCAAGCGCGGCTTCAAGTCGATGATGGCCGGCGACACCGCCGAGGTGCGCCTGTCGGACCTCGAGCGCATCGAAGCGAGCGAGATCGACCTCCTCACCCTCAAGGCGGCGGGCGTGGTCTCGCAGCTGGCCAAGGGCGCGAAGGTGATCCTCTCGGGCAAGCTCACGCGCAGCGTGAGCTTGCGCGGAGTGGCCGCCACCAAGGGCGCGAAGGCCGCGATCGAGGCCGCGGGCGGCTCGCTGGCCTGAGCGCACGGCCGGCGGCGCACCGCCGCCGGCGCACGAACCCAACACGAGAGACCAGCACGTGGCAACCGGCCAAGCAGCGATGACCAAGGGAGGGAAGTTCGGCGACCTCAAGCGCCGGCTGCTCTTCCTGCTGCTCGCGCTCGTGGTCTACCGGCTGGGCGCGCACATTCCGGTGCCGGGCATCGACCCCGACCAGCTCGCCAAGCTGTTCCAGGGCCAGCAGGGCGGCATCCTCGGCATGTTCAACATGTTCTCGGGCGGGGCGCTGAGCCGCTTCACCGTGTTCGCGCTCGGGATCATGCCGTACATCTCGGCCTCGATCATCATGCAGCTGCTCACGGTGGTCGTGCCGCAGCTCGAGGCGCTCAAGAAAGAGGGCGAGGCGGGCAGGCGCGTGATCACCAAGTACACGCGCTGGTTCACGCTCGCGCTCGCCACGTTCCAGGCGCTGGGCATCGCGGTGGCGCTCGAGTCGCAGCCCGGGCTGGTGATCGACCCCGGCATCCAGTTCCGCTTCACCGCCGCGGTGTCGCTCGTCACGGGCACGATGTTCCTGATGTGGATGGGCGAGCAGATCACCGAGCGCGGCCTGGGCAACGGCATCTCGATCATCATCTTCGCCGGCATCGTCGCGGGGCTGCCCAACGCGCTGGGCGGCATGGGCGAGCTGATCCGCACCGGCTCGATGAGCGCGGTGGTGGGCCTGGTGATCGTCGCGCTCGTGATCGTGGTCACCGCCGCGGTCGTGTTCGTCGAGCGCGGCCAGCGCAAGATCACCGTCAACTACGCCAAGCGCCAGGTGGGCAACCGGATCTACGGCGGGCAGACCTCCCACCTGCCGCTCAAGCTGAACATGTCGGGCGTGATCCCGCCGATCTTCGCGTCGTCGATCATCCTGTTCCCGGCCACGCTGGCGCAGTGGTTCACGTCGGGCGACGCGACGAACCCGTTCACGCGCGGCCTCAAGGACGTGGCGGCCGCGCTGTCGCCGGGCCAGCCCCCGTACATCATGATGTACGCGGCCGCGATCATCTTCTTCTGCTTCTTCTACACCGCGCTCGTGTTCAACAGCCGCGACACGGCCGACAACCTGAAGAAGAGCGGCGCTTTCGTTCCGGGCATCCGCCCGGGCGAGCAGACGGCGAAGTACATCGACAAGATCCTGATGCGCCTCACGCTCGCGGGCGCGGTCTACGTCACCGCGGTTTGCCTGCTGCCCGAGTTCCTGGTGCTGAAGTGGAACGTGCCGTTTTACTTCGGCGGCACCTCGCTGCTGATCATCGTGGTCGTCACGATGGACTTCATGTCGCAGGTGCAGTCGTACGTGATGTCGCACCAGTACGAGAGCCTATTGAAGAAAGCCGGCGCAAAGGGCGTCGGAGCCTGAAGGGATGAGCAAGGAAGATGTCATCCAGATGCAGGGCGAGGTGGTGGAAAACCTGCCGAACGCAACTTTTCGCGTGAAGCTGGAAAACGGGCACGTGGTGCTCGGTCACATTTCGGGAAAGATGCGGATGCACTACATCCGGATCCTTCCAGGCGACAAGGTCACCGTGGAGCTCACGCCCTACGACCTTTCGCGCGCGAGGATCGTGTTCAGGGCGCGCTAGCGCGCCCCGAACCGCAAACAGAGACGAGGCATTCATGAAAGTAATGGCATCTGTGAAGAAGATGTGCCGCAATTGCAAGGTAATCAAGCGCCACGGCGTGGTGCGCGTGATCTGCACCGATCCGCGCCACAAGCAGCGCCAGGGCTAACAGAGGACACGAGATGGCACGTATCGCCGGAATCAACATCCCGGACCGCCAGCACACCGAAATCGGGCTGACGGCTATCTACGGAATCGGCAGGGCGCGCGCGCGCGCGATTTGCGACGCGGCGGGCGTGGCCTACTCCACGCGCGTGAAAGACCTCAACGACGCCGAGCTCGAGCGCATCCGCGAACAGCTCTCGCGCTTCTCGGTCGAGGGCGACCTGCGCCGCGAGGTGTCGATGGCGGTCAAGCGCCTGATGGATCTGGGCTGCTATCGCGGCGTGCGCCATCGCCGCGGCCTGCCGGTGCGCGGGCAACGCACCCGCACCAACGCGCGCACGCGCAAGGGCCCGCGCAAGGCCGGCATCGCGCTCAAGAAGTAATCGGAGGTCAACGAGCAATGGCAACCAAATCACAGCAAGGGGCACAGGCGGCGGCAGCGTCGCGTGCGCGCAAGAAGTCGAAGAAGAACGTCTCCGACGGAATCGCGCACATCCACGCCTCGTTCAACAACACGATCATCACGATCACCGACCGCCAGGGCAACGCGTTGTCGTGGGCCTCGTCGGGCGGCGCCGGGTTCAAGGGCTCGCGCAAGTCAACGCCCTTCGCCGCGCAGGTGGCGGCCGAGAACGCCGGGCGCGCGGCCCAGGAGTGCGGCATCAAGAACCTCGATGTGCAGATCCGGGGCCCCGGGCCCGGGCGCGAATCGTCGGTGCGGGCGCTCAACGCGCTCGGCATCAAGATCCTGCAGATCCAGGACGTGACGCCGGTGCCGCACAACGGCTGTCGCCCGCCGAAGCGCCGCCGGATCTGATTTCTGTTGTTTCGGCCGCCGCCCGGCGACCGCACGACCGCGCCGCCCTCATCGGGGCGCAGTCACCGGGCAAGCAAGACCACCGTCTGTCGCCCGACCCGGCCCCGAGCCGGG
>DATCZK010000116.1:0-42326 GCA_036525975.1 Burkholderiaceae bacterium
CGCGTCGCCCGCGAGTCGTCGGGGAGCGCCGCCGCCGCCACCGTGAACGCGGCCCCGCCGGCGCGCGCGCCCTGCATCGCCATCGTGACCTCGAATCCCCGCAGCCTGATCTGGCGCGTCATCGACGCCGGGCGCGCCGGCAGCATGACCGCGTAACCGTGCTCGGGCGAGCGCACCTCGCGCCAGTTGTACTCGGGCGAGCACGCGCCAAGCAGCAGCATCGCCGCCAGCGCGGCCAACACGAGCTTCATCGGATAATCTTAGCAGTGCGCGGCACGGGCCGGACGGCGCCCGGGGCCGCGGGGGCGCCGCCCTCGTTGCCGCCGCGACGCTGCCAACCCTTATCGGAACGAACGCCATGCTCTACGAATTCAAGTGCCGGGCCACCGGGTCGGTGGTGATGACGCAGCCGGTGGCCGAGCGGCTGCTCGCGATCATCGGCAAGCCCGCCGGCGCGCGCGGGATCATCACGGTGGCGCAGATGCCGGCGGCGATCGCGGCGATCGAGGCGGCGGTGGCCGACGAGCGCGCGCAGGCCGCGCCCGAGGAAGAAGACGAGAACGCCGGCGCGCAAGCGAGGGTCACGCTCGCGCAGCGCGCCTGGCCCCTGGTGGACATGCTCAAGGCCGCCGCGAAGGCCGAGCGCGACGTCACCTGGGGCGCCTGATGGCGCAAGCCGGGCGCCCGATGCCGCAACCCGGGCGCCTGATGCCGCAACCCGGGCGCCTGATGCCGCACCCCGGGCGCCCGACGCCGCACCCCGGGCGCCCGAGGCCGCGCGCGCGATGAAGGTCGTCTCGGCCCGCGAGGCGGCCGCCCTGATCGGCAACGACACCACGGTGGCCTGCGCCGGATTCGTGGGCGCCGGGCACGCCGAGGCGGTAACGAGCGCGCTCGAGCAGCGCTTCGTGGAGACCGGGTCGCCGCACGGCCTCACGCTGATCTACTCGGCCGGGCAGGGCGACCGCGCGAGCCGGGGCGTGAACCACTTCGGGCACGCGGGGCTCACGCGCAGGATCATCGGCGGGCACTGGCGCAGCGCGCCCAAGCTCTCGCGGCTGGCGCTCGAGAACGCGGCCGGCGCGTGGAACCTCCCGCAGGGCGTGATCACGCACCTGTACCGCGCGATCGCCGCCGGCACGCCCGGGGTGATCACGCGCGTGGGTCTGCACACCTTCGTCGACCCGCGCCACGGCGGCGGGCGGCTGAACGACGCCGCCACCGACGACCTGGTGGAGCTCGTCACGATCGACGGCCACGAGTACCTGCGCTACAAGCCCCTTCCGATCCACTGCGCGCTGGTGCGCGGCACGACGGCCGACGCGCGCGGCAACATCAGCTGCGAGCAGGAGGCCTTCCACCACGAGATCCTGGCGATCGCGCAGGCCGCGCGCAACAGCGGCGGCATCGTGATCGCGCAGGTCAAGCGCCTGTCAAGCGAGCCGCTGAACCCGCAGCTGGTGCGGCTGCCCGGCATCCTGGTCGACTACCTGGTGGTGGTGGGCGACGACCCGCAACTGCACGCGATGACCTTCGGCGAGGCGCACAACCCCGCGTACACGGGCGAGGCGCGCGCGCCCGAGCACGCGCGCGAGGTGCTGCCGCTCGACGCGCGCAAGATCGTGCAGCGGCGCGCGCTGCTCGAGGTGGCGCGCCACCACCCGCGCGTGGTCAACCTCGGCGTGGGCATGCCCGCGGGCATCGGCGCGGTGGCGCGCGAGGAGGGGGTGCGCGACTTCACGCTCACCGTCGAGGCCGGCCCGATCGGTGGCACGCCCGCCGACGGCCTGTCGTTCGGCGCGAGCGAGAACCCCGAGGCGATCGTGGACCAGCCGGCGCAGTTCGACTTCTACGACGGCGGCGGCATCGACATGGCCTTCCTCGGCATGGCCGAGCTCGACGTGCGCGGCAACGTCAACGTGAGCCTGTTCGGCGAGGGCGAGAGGCGGCTGATCGCGGGCGTGGGCGGCTTCATCAACATCACGCAGTCCACGCCGCGCGTCGTGTTCGTGGGCACGCTCACGGCCGGCGGGCTCGAGGTGCGCAGTGGCGACGGCCGGCTCGAGATCGTGCGCGAGGGGCGCGCGGCCAAGGTGGTGGGCGCGGTGGGCCAGCTCTCGTTCAACGGGCGCTACAGCGTCGAGCTCGGCACCGACGTGCTCTACGTGACCGAACGCGCCGTGTTCAGGCTGATCGACGGGCGGCTCACCGTGGTGGAGATCGCGCCCGGCATCGACCTGATGCGCGACGTGCTCGAGCGCTGCGGCGCGCCGGTGGCGGTGGCGCCGCACGTGGAACTGATGGACGAGCGGATCTTCCGCGCCGAGCCGATGCTGGGTTGAAGGCGGCGCGCACGTTCACCCACTTCGGGGCCTGCGTGTTCTGGGCGCCAGCGATCAGTGGCGTCGACAGTGCGATCGTCAGCTCGCGCCGGCTGGCGATCGCCCGGTCGCTAGGACTTCGCGTAGGACTCCGCGCTCATCACCTCGATACCGACGAATGCCTCGTCGCCGACCACCCACGCATCGTGTCCGGGAGGAATCGTGTACGACTCACCCGCACTGATCGTCTTCTGCGTTCCATCGGCCAGTTGCACGGTCATGGACCCCGAGACGGCGTAACCAACGTGCGATGCCTGGCATCTCTCGGTCTTGACGACCGGCTTGACGCACTCGGACCACCGCCACCCGCGCTCGAAATTGAATCGACCGATGGTGTAATCGTCGACCTTGACGACTTCGACGCGGGTCTTGTCGGGGGCACGAACCTCGTCCGGTGAGTTGTGGGACTTCACTTCGAACTTCTTGACCGTTACGGGATTCGTCATTTCTACCTCCGGGGTTTGCAGGATCAAGGCCCGCCGCCTCGCCTCCAAATCGGCGAAACCGGAAGATCTCTGTGCCCGCCGGCGTTTGCGAGACGGGCTTCGAGAGTGCCACCGGGTTGGGCCCTGGCAGCAGAGACCGCTAAGCGGCTGTGGTTTCGACCCGGTCGGCATCGGCGAGGAAGTAAGCTGAACTGCGCGAGCAGTGGCGCACACGCCGAGTGCGGCCCGTCGCAACTGCGCTGCCCGCAGTGGCGCAACATCAACCCCGACTGATCATGTCCTTCGACTTCATCGAACAAGGCCAGGGCCCGGCATTGCTGTTCCTGCCCGGGTCCTACAGCAGCCACGCCGCATGGCGCGGGGTGCAAAAAGCGCTGCAAGGGTCCTACAGGCTGATTTCAACCAGCCTGCCCGGTTACGGCGGCACCGCCGAGTTCCGCGACCCCGGCACGCGCGACATGGCCGCGATGGCCGATTTCGTCGCGCGCCTCGTCGAGCGCGCCGGCGAACCCGTGCACCTGGTCGGCCATTCCTACGGTGGCCTGGCCGTCCTCGCCTCGGTTCTCGCCGGAAAGGTGCGGCCGCGGAGCCTGGTCACCTTCGAAGCCAATCCGATCTTCTCGCGCCGCGGCAACGCCGGGTTCCCCTGGGAAGGGGCCGTGGACGACATGTTCGGCAGCTTCAAGGCCGCGGTCGCGGCCGATCACCCGGACGCCGCCGCGATCATCATCGATTTCTGGGGCCGGCCGGGCGCGTTCGCCGCGATGCCGGAGGGCTTCCAGGATCTCTGCCGGGCCTCGGCCCGCACGAACCTGATCGACTGGCAGAGCGCGATCGGGTTCACGCCCGACGTGACCGACTACAGCGCGATCACGGTTCCCGCCACGATCGTGCGCGGTGAACACGCGAACGCGTCGATCGTCGACGTTTCCAACGAGATCGTGAACGCGGCCGAGCGGGCGGCGTTGCGCGTCGTGCCGGGCTCCGGGCACTTCCTGATCTCCACGCACCCCAGCGAGTGCGCCGCGATCATCGACGCGCACATGCGCGCCTGCCTGACCACCTGAGCGCGAGCCGGCCGGCCCGGGCGATCAGGCCTCGCGCATCAGCCGCCAGTAGTCGTACTTCATCATCGCCGCGGCGCCGGCGATCAGCGAGACGAAGGTGAGGATCGAGCCGATCGCGAGCGTGGACACGCCCGACAGGCCCTGCCCGATCGTGCACCCGAGCGCGGTGATGCCGCCGAAGCCCATCAGGATCGCGCCGAGCAGGTGGCGCTTGAGGTCGGCCGCGTTGGGGAAGCTCTCCTCGCGGTAGGTCTTCGAGACGAGCGCGTAGACGAACGAGCCCGCCACGATGCCCAGCGCCGTGGCGATGCCGAAGGTGACGTGCTTGCTGGTGTCGCTCCAGAACATCAGCAGCTCGAGCGTGAACGCGTAGGGGCCGACCAGCGACAGCGACTCGGCGCGGTTGCTGTTGGTGGCGATGAACGCCTCCTCCAGCGTGTTCGGGTGCTCGGCAACGTAGCCCAGGTAGGCCGTGACGAACCAGCCGCCGACCACGGTGAGACCGATCACGGTGCCGCCCAGCAGCGCGTCGCCGGTGCGGGCGTGCGCGCTGCGCAACACGAACGCGAGCAAGGCGGCGGCGATCGCGAGCGGCAGCCACATCTGCAGCGTGGCCGCGTCGACCCCGATCGAAGCGGCGAGCACCGCCGGGAGGTCCTGCGTGGTGGAGAGCTTCGCCGACACGGTGTCGAGCGTGCGCACGCGCCAGATGCCGAACAGCCCGCGCAGCGTCATGTAGGCCGAGATCGCGAGAACGACCACGACCACCAGCGACTTCAGGTTGCCGCCGCCGATGCGGATCAGCGTCTTGCTGGTGCACCCCGAGGCCAGCGTCATGCCCACGCCGAACACCAGCCCGCCCACGATGTTCGACAGCCAGATCAGGTTCGAGCCGGTGAAGATCGACTTGCGCGTGTCCACCAGGCCCGCCGCCTGCAGCGCCCACACGCCGAGGATCGCGACCGCGATCGCGAGCAGCCACATCCGCATCCGCGTCCAGTCGCCCATGTTGACCACGTCCGACACCGCGCCCATCGTGCAGAAGTTGGTCTTGTTGCCGACGAAGCCGAAGACCCCGCCGAGCGCGAAACCGAGCCAGGCGATCAGTGCCGCCGAAGGCAATGCCGTGTCCATTCCGTCTCTCTCCTCGTCGTGCCCCGGGGTTCGGGGCGCCCGTGCGCGGCGCAATCTTCGTGTCGCTCCCGCCGCCCGTCCATACCCCGATAGGATATCCGGCGTCGCTCGAGGCGCCCCGCCCGGCGCGCTGTCCGTCGTCCCGCCCGGCGCGCTGCCCGTCGTCCCGTCCGGCGCGCTGCCCGGCGCCCTGCCCGGCGACCTCTCCGGCGCGCTGCCCGGCGACCTATCCGGCGTCGCGCCAGGCGCCCTGCGTGCCCTCGATCCGGTCGAGGTAGCGCGCGCGCAGCACGAGCCGCTCGCTGCCCGGCGCGTCGGAGAACCCGCCGCGGTCGTGGAGCACGTTGTTGCACACGAGCCCCATGCCGGGCTCGAGGCGCACGCGATGGACGTGGCGCGTCTCGGCCTCGAGGATCGCCGCGAGCGCGGCCACCGCGGCGCGCGTGGCCTCGTCGTCGCGCCACTCGATGCTGCGGGTGCGCGCCGTGTAGCGCATGTGCAGGTCCGCGTCGCCCTCTCGCAGCGAGAACACCGGCCCGGTGCGCGCCGCGCGCGCCTCGCCGCCCGCGCCCGCCTCGCCCGGCGCCGCGTCGCGCTGGGGTATCCGCATCGCCAGCGGCGACGCCAGCGCGCGCACGTGCTCGGGGCTGGCGTCGCGCAGGCGGATGTAGGCGATCTCGTGGTCGAGCACCCGGTTCTCCCCGCCCTGCGCGGCGCTGCGCACGCAGTGCAGCAGCATCGCGTCGATGCGCCGCTCGGGCGGGTTGTAGTAGCCGTCGGTGTGCCAGCGGATCGGGCGGTTCGTGTAGGGGATGTATTCGCCGCGGGCCGCGTCGCCGCCTGTGGCCGACAGGCTGCTCACGCCGTCCTCGTCGGCCAGCCAGTTCGCGTCCAGCCGCGTGAGGCCGAGCCGTTCGCCGAAGCGGCGCACCATCTCGCGTTCGTTGCCGCGCCGTGCGCTCGCGTACACCGCCATGTTCGCGTTGCGGCAGCGCTTCAAGATCTCGTCGCGCTCGCTCGCGGCGAGGTCGGCCGCGTCGCGCACCTCCACCACCAGCTCCGCGGCGCTCCCGGGCCCCCGCTCGAGCTTCCAGTCGCGCCAGGCGCGGTAGGCGGCATCGTCGTCGAGCGAGAAGGGGTTGCGCCCGGCGCGCGCCAGCGCGGCCGCGGCGCTCACTCGCCGGCCTCGCGCTTGCGCGCCGGCTTGGGCTCGAGCCCCAGCAGCCCGCGCATCGCCTTCTCGATCACCTCCACGCACGACGGCCCCTCCACCGTCATCGCCTGGTCGAGCGCCCAGCGCTGGTCGTCGGGGTCGGACATCGACTCGGCCACCTGCAGGCCGAAGTGGCGCAGGAACGCGAACTCGGGGCCGTCGTCGCGGTAGGCGAAGTCGGCGTACTCGGCCGCGCGCAGGTTGAGCCTGTCGATGAAGCGCTGCCGGTAGCTGCGACCGGGCAGCGGCCCGAGCAGGTCGTTGAAGCTGTCCTCGAGCAGCTCGCCCACGCGGGTGGTGAGCGCCGAGACGAAGCGCTCGCGCCACTGGCCCTGCTCGTGGCGGTAGACGATCCGGTCGGCGACCACGATCATCAGGCACAGCAGCTCCACGAGCGCGTTGACGTAGTCGGCGCCGGCCGCGATCTCGAAGCGCGCGCTGCGCAGGCTCTTCACGCGCGCATCGCCGGTGCGCCAGACGATCGCGGCAGCCGCGGTGGCAACCTGCGCCGGGTCGCGCGTGTCACCGCCCTTGAACCAATGGCTCTTGACGCGCACGGCACGCACCATCGCTCACGCCTCCTGCAAGCCCGCTCGACTCGAGCGCCGCGGCGCTCAGGCCTTGCGGATGTAGAACTCCCACTCGTGCGCGCCGAGCTCGAGCACCTTCTCGAGCCGCGCGCCGGTCAGCCGGGCCCAGCCCTCGACGTCTGCGCGCGCCCCCGGGCAATCGCTCACCAGCTTGAGAACCTCGCCCGCGGACATGCCGCCCAGCACGTGCCGGGCCTCGACGATGGGCCCCGGGCACACCGAGCCGCGCATGTCGAGGTGCACGCTCGGCGCGAGCGCCTCGCCGCGGCCGCGCTGCACGTAATAGCCGGTGGCGCCCTCGGGCATCGGTTCGGTGCCCAGCACCTCGTTGCCGGTGCGCTCGGCCCAGGAGAACAGGTCGTCGCTGGTGGCCGGGCAGTCCGAGACCAGCAGCATCACCTCGCCCTGCGCCAGCTCCATCAGCACCTTCTTCGCGCCCAGGATCGGGCCCGGGCAGCTCACGCCGCACAGGTTCAGGGTGACTCCCGGCCTGGGCATCGGGTGCTTGCTCATCCTCTCTCCACGCCAGTCGACGGCGGGGCTCCCCCACCGGTGCGGCTCGCCTCGCCTGGCCCAGTCCATCACTCGATTCCGCTGATCAGCTTGCGCGGCGCGAACAGCCCGAACCCCAGGCTGCGGTTCGGCCCCAGCCCCTCGAACTGTACCCGCATCGACTGCTCGTCGCGCAGCTGGTGCAGAACCACGGGCGCGCCGCGCAGCGTCTCGCCCGCGGCGCCCGGCGATTCGCCCATGCGCCCGCAGATGAAGCGTTGCGGGAGCCCGATCCGCTCGAGCAGTTCCGCCACCCGCGTCTGGTGCTCGAGCTCGTCGCGCGCGCCGGTAACCAAGAACGGCGTCCCGAGCGTGGGCTGCGGCACGAGCGCGCGGGTGAGGCCGCGCCCGACCGAGAGCGGCTGCCCGCCCACCTCGAACTCGCGGCCCGAGAGCGACATCGCGTCGTCGGCGCGCGCGACCGGCACGCGCAGGCCGAGCCTCGCGCGCCTGGGCAGCAGGTACGTGCCTCCCGAGAGAGAGGCCCGGATCTCGAGCAGGCCGGCGAGCGGCTCGGATTCGAGCCACGGCAAGCATCCGGCCAGGGTGCTCCACAGCTCGCCCTGGTAGTGCCGCGGCAGCGAGGTGCCGCGGATCTCGAACACCGCGTCGATCATCGCGCTCATCGCCCGCCGCCCGGTTGCCCCTCGGCCCAGTCGATCAGCACCTGGCCGAGCTCGCGCGCGCTCGCCGGGTCGATGTCGAAGATCGTGAACCGGCTGCCTTCGCGGATGCGCAGCCGCAGCAGGCTCATCGCGTCGTCGATCGCGTAGTCGACCTGCTGCAGGTCGATTCTCTGTCCGCCGATCGGAATGGTGAGCGCGGCAACCTGGGTGAGCTTTAGCTTGTCCATCGACTCGGATGCGGTATCGTAGGGGGCACGTTCGGCACGCGTGCGGGGCAGCCCCGATTGGGCAGCTTCGCTGGCGTTGCGTCCATAGCCAGTGGCGGTGAGTCCGCCTACTCCCTTCGGGTAGGTTCATTCACGCCCTTGGGCAGACAAGAATAGCCGACGAGGGGGATGGTCGCCGCACCGGGCGGTTCGTAGGATCGAATCGGGATGCCTGAGGCAGCGGGTGTGCTCGCGCGTATTTTCGCGCACGCGAAAAGGAGGATCCGATGGCTTCATCCAAGAAAACAATCGATACGCCGAACCTCGACCAGCTCGAGAGCGGCCCCTGGCCCAGTTTCGTCACCGGGCTCAAGCGCCTCGCCGACGACAAGCCGTACATGGCCGGCGTGATCGGGCAGCTGGAAACTTCCTACCAGACCCGCAAGGGCTACTGGAAGGGCGGCACGGTGAGCGTGTTCGGCTACGGCGGCGGGGTGATCCCGCGCTTCACCGAGCTCAAGGACGAAAACGGCAAAGCCAAGTTCCCCGAGGCGGCCGAGTTCCACACGCTGCGCGTGATGCCGCCCCCGGGCATGCACTACAACACCGACGTGCTGCGCAAGATGGCCGACATCTGGGAGCGTCACGGCTCGGGCCTGATCGCCTTCCACGGCCAGTCGGGCGACATCATGTTCCAGGGCGTCACGTCGGCCAACGTGCAGCCGGCCTGGGACGAGATCAACGAGCTGGGCTTCGACCTGGGCGGCGCCGGCCCCGCGGTGCGCACCTCGATGTCGTGCGTGGGCGCCGCGCGCTGCGAGCAGTCGTGCTACGACGAGGCCGCCGCCCACCGCGAGGTGCTCAACACCTTCCTCGACGACATCCACCGCCCGGCGCTGCCGTACAAGTTCAAGTTCAAGTTCTCGGGCTGCCCGAACGACTGCATGAACTCGGTGCAGCGCGCCGACATGGCCGTGATCGGCACCTGGCGCGACAACATCCGCACCGACGACGAGCTGGGCCGCAAGTGGTTCGCCAAGCACGGCATGCACGAGCTGGTGCGCGACGTCGTCAGCCGCTGCCCCACGAAGACGATCCAGATCAAGCCGGTGGGCGAGGTCGCCAAGGGCGAGACGATCTCCAGCGTTGCGCTCGACGACGCCAACTGCCTGGAAATCGACAACCGCGACTGCGTTCGCTGCATGCACTGCATCAACGTGATGACGGGCGCGCTCGCCCCGGGCAAGGACAAGGGCGCCTCGATCCTGATCGGCGGCAAGCGCACCCTGAAGATCGGCGACCTGATGGGCACGCTGGTGGTCCCGTTCATAAAGCTCGAGACCGAGGAAGACCGCGAGAAGCTCGTCGAACTCGCGCAGAAGGTGATCGAATTCTTCGCCGACAACGCGCTCGAGCACGAGCGCACCGGCGAGATGATCGAGCGCATCGGCCTGGTGAACTTCCTCGAGGGCATCGGCCTGGAGGTGGACGCCAACATGGTCTCCACGCCGCGCACGAACCCCTACGCGCGGATGGACGGCTGGGACGACGAAGTCGCGAAGATCAACGCGCGCAAGGCCGCGGCCTGAGACCGGAGACAGAGGCAATGACCCAAGCTACAGCGACACCCCCGCAGGCGGCCAAGCCCGCCCCGCCGCCCACGCCGCGCCGCGCCAAGGAAACGGGCGTGCCGGACAACCGCCAGTACATGCACCCGGCGCTGCTGCGCAACTACGGCAACTGGAAGTTCCACGACCGCCCGCGGCCCGGCGTGCTGCGCCACGTCTCGCACAGCGGCGAGCAGGTCTGGACGGTGCGCGCCGGCACCCAGCGCCAGATGGACGTCTACACGATCCGCAAGCTCTGTGACATCGCCGACCAGTACGCCGAAGGGCACGTGCGCTTCACGATCCGCTCGAACATCGAGTTCATGCTCGCCGACGAGAAGAAGGTCGCGCCGCTGATCACCGCGCTGGAGTCGGCCGGCTTCCCGGTGGGCGGCACGGGCAACTCGATCTCGATGATCGCGCACACCCAGGGCTGGCTGCACTGCGACATCCCCGGCACCGACGCCTCGGGCGCGGTCAAGGCGCTGATGGACGAGCTCTACGAGGAGTTCAAGCGCGAGGAAATGCCCAATCGCGTGCACCTGTCCACGTCGTGCTGCGAGATCAACTGCGGCGGCCAGGCCGACATCGCGATCATCGTCCAGCACACCAAGCCGCCGCAGATCAACCACGACCTCGTGGCCAACGTGTGCGAGCGCCCGGCCGTGGTCGCGCGCTGCCCGGTGGCGGCGATCCGCCCGGCGCTGGTCAACGGCAAGCCCTCGCTGGAAGTCGACGAGAAGAAGTGCGTTTGCTGCGGCGCCTGCTATCCGCCGTGCCCGCCGATGCAGATCAACGACCCCGAGCACTCCAAGCTCGCGATCTGGGTGGGCGGCAAGAACTCCAACGCCCGCGGCAAGCCCACGTTCATGAAGATGGTCGCCAGCGGGCTGCCCAACAACCCGCCGCGCTGGCCCGAAGTGAGCGACATGGTGAAGAACATCCTGCGCGTCTACAAGGAAGACGCGCGCGCCTGGGAGCGCATGGCCGACTGGATCGAGCGCATCGGCTGGCCGCGCTTTTTCGAGAAGACCGGGCTGCCGTTCACCAAGTACCTGATCGACGACTGGCGCGGTTCGCGCGCGAGCCTGAACGCGTCGACCCACATCCGCTTCTGAAGCCACACCTGGGAAGCGCGCGGGATGAAGCTGTCGATTCTGGTCAACGAGGGGCCCTACCAGCACCAGGCGAGCGATTCGGCCTACCTGTTCTGCAAGGCCGCGCTCGCCAGGGGCCACGAGGTGAGCCGCGTGTTCTTCTATCACGACGGCGTTAACAACGCGAACCGGCTCACCGAGCCGCCGCAGGACGACCGCAACATCGTCGCGCGCTGGTCTCGGCTGGCCGCCGATCACAACGTCGACCTGGTCGTGTGCGTGGCGGCCGCGCTGCGGCGCGGGATCAAGGACGAGCTCCTCGCCCCGGGTTTTCGCATCTCCGGGCTCGGGCAACTGGTGGAAGCCGGCATCGAAGCCGACCGGCTCGTCACCTTCGGCGATTGAGGCGAGCGCGATGTCGGTGCAAAAGAAGTTCATGTTCGTGAACCGCAAGGCCCCGCACGGCACGATCTACGCGCTCGAGTCGCTCGAGGTCGTGCTGATCACGGCGGCGTTCGACCAGGACGTGTCGCTCGCGTTCATCGACGACGGCGTCTACCAGCTCAAGCGCGGCATGCAGACCAAGGGCATCGAGACGAAGAACTTCTCGCCCACCTACCGCGCGCTCGACGGCTACGACGTGGAAAAGCTCTACGTGGAGCGCGAGTCGCTCGAGGCGCGCGGCCTGGCCGAGGAAGACCTGCTCGTGGACGTGGAGGTGCTGGGCCGCGCCGAGCTGGCCGAGCTGATGAGC
Organism: Burkholderiaceae bacterium; assembly: GCA_036525975.1. GTDB lineage: Bacteria > Pseudomonadota > Gammaproteobacteria > Burkholderiales > Burkholderiaceae_E > Quisquiliibacterium. Next base: position 11,674 of record DATCZK010000116.1, read on the forward strand.
TCCCAGGACGTGGTGCTGAGCTTCTAGGAGCGAGGGCAAATGCTGCACATCGTGAACAAGTCACCCGGCGCGAGCGACGCGCTCGCCGCGGCGCTGCGCCTCGCGAAATCGGGCGCGCTGCTGCTCACCGAAGACGCGGTCTACGCCGCCACGCGCGGCCACCCGGCGGAGAAGTCGATCCGCGAGGCCGCGTCCCGCCTCAAGGTCTACGTGCTCGGGCCCGACCTCGAGGCGCGCGGCATGGCCGATCGCTTGACCGAGGGCGTCACCGCCGTCGACTATTCGGGTTTCGTCGACCTCGTGGTCGAACAGCCCAATTGCCAGTCGTGGCTCTGAACGCGCCCCGGCCGGCCTGCACACCGATTGCACCGAAGACTTCACGAACGCACAAGGGAGAACCGAGATGTCAACTATCGACGTAGGCGGAAAATCGATCGAAACCGACGAGGAGGGCTACCTGGTCAACCTCGCCGACTGGACCGAGGACGTGGCCGCCGAGATCGCCAAGACCGAGAACATCGACATGGGCGATTCGCACTGGGAAGTGGTGAACTTCCTGCGCGAGTACTACGAGGAATTCCAGATCGCGCCCGCGGTGCGCGTGCTCACCAAGGCCATCGGCAAGAAGCTCGGCCCGGACAAGGGCAACAGCCAGTACCTCTACGAACTGTTCCCCTACGGCCCGGCGAAGCAGGCGTGCAAGATCGCCGGACTTCCGAAGCCCACTGGCTGCGTCTGACCCGAACCCGGGTGCGCTGGGCAAGGCCCGGCGCGCCCGCGGCCCCTGCCGCACCCGTCGGTGACGACAGGCGTCCGCGCCGGGGCCACGAATGCCAGCCAGCACGCTCTTCTTCGCTCTGCTGTTCTACTTTGCGGCGGCGGTCTGCCTGTTCGGCGTTGCCGCGCGCGTCGTTTCCTACGCGCGCACGCCCGCGCCGCTCAAGATCCCCACCACGCCCGCGCCCACCACCCGCAGCGGCGTGGCGCTGCGCATGGTGCGCGAGGTGGTGCTGTTCGAGAGCCTGTTCAAGGGCAGTCGCTGGACCTGGATCTTCGGCTGGCTGTTCCACGCCAGCCTGCTGCTGGTGCTGGTGCGCCACCTTCGCTACTTCACCGAGCCGGTCTGGGGCTGGGTGGCGTTCGCGCAGCCCTTCGGCATGTACGCGGCCTTCACGATGGTCGCGGGGCTGGCCGGGCTGTGGGCGCGGCGCTTCCTCGTCGATCGCGTGCGCTACATCTCCACCTGGTCCGACCACCTGATGCTCGCGCTGCTGGTGGCGATCGCGCTCACCGGGCTGGCGATCAAGTACCTGTTCCCGACCGACATCGTCGCGGTCAAGGCCTTCTTCCTCGGGCTGATCGCTTTCCAGTGGCAGGCGCTTCCCGCCGACGCCGCGCTGTGGGTGCACCTGCTGCTGGTCGCGGGCCTGATGATCGTGTTCCCGTTCTCCAAGCTGCTGCACGCCCCGGGGCTGTTCTTCTCGCCCTCGCGCAACCAGGTGGACAACCCGCGCGAGTCGCGCCACCTCGCGCCCTGGGCGGCGCGCCTCGAGGAGCGCTGAGCCATGGCCGCCCCGGAGAAGCCCGCCCCGGTCGTCGCGCCGGCGCTGCGCGCGTACCCCGAGCTCGCGCCGCCGGTCGCGCCCGGCTCGATGGCGAACTCGCGCCCCTACGTCGCGAGCGAGAAGATCCAGGAGGCGATCGGCTTTCCCGGAAAGCTCGACGAAGACTGGAGCGTCGTGCACGACAAGGCGATCGCGCACATGGGCTCGCTGCTGCAGAAGTTCCGCTCGCTCAAGGTGTACCTCGACGCCTGCGTGCACTGCGGCGCGTGCACCGACAAGTGCCACTACTACCTCGGCACCGGCGACCCGAAGAACATGCCGGTCGCGCGCCAGGACCTGATGCGAAGCGTCTACCGGCGCTATTTCACGCTGCCGGGCAAGCTCTTCCCGAAGCTGGTGGGCGCGCGCGACCTCACGCCCGACGTGCTCGACGAGTGGTACACCTACTACAACCAGTGCTCGGAGTGCAGGCGCTGCTCGGTCTACTGCCCCTACGGCATCGACACGGCCGAGATCACGATGGCCGGCCGCGAGATCCTCGATGCGGTGGGCTACGGCCAGAAGTACTCGAACGAGATCATCGGCAAGGTGCACCGGGTGGGCAACAACCTGGGCCTCCCGGGCCCGGCGCTGCTCGACACGCTCGAGGGCCTGGAGGAAGACACGAAGGAGGAAACCGGCGCCGACGTGCGCTTCCCGCTCGACGCCAAGGGCGCGGAGGTGCTGCTCGTGACGCCATCGGCCGACTTCTTCGCCGAGCCGCACGTGGAGAGCCTGATCGGCTACGCCAAGGTGTTCCACGCCGCCGGCGTGAGCTGGACGCTCTCCACCCACGCCTCCGAGGCCGGCAACTTCGGCATGTTCATCGGCAACTACGAGCAGCTGCGCAGCATCGCGCTGCGCATCCGCGAAGCCGCGCTCGAGCTCGGCGTCAAGCGCATCGTCGTGGGCGAGTGCGGCCACGCGTGGCGCGTGGCCTACAGCTTCTGGAACACGCTCACCGGCATCGGCGCCGGCGCGAACGACCCGTTCGCGGTGCAACTGCAGAGCCAGCTCGACATGCGCTACCGCCAGCCGATGCACATCTGCGAGTTCACCTGGGACCTGATCCAGCGCGGCGCGCTCACGCTCGACCCCGAGGCCAACGATCACCGCGTGGTCACGTTCCACGACAGCTGCAACGTGGCGCGCGCGTCGCGCATGGGCGACATGCCGGGCGGACAGTTCGAGATCCCGCGCGCGATCATCCGCGCGGTGGCCAACAACTTCCACGAGATGGCGCCCGGCACCACGCACGAGGCCACCTTCTGCTGCGGCGGGGGCGGCGGCGTGCTCACCGACGAGCTGCTCGACCTGCGCGTGAAGGGCGCGCTGCCGCGCATGGAGTCGCTGCAGAGCGCGGTCGACGAGCACGGCGTGAACTTCATGGCAACGATCTGCGCGATCTGCAAGGCGCAGTTCACGAAGGTGTTGCCGTATTACGGATTCAAGATGGGCATGGTGGGCGGAGTGCACCAGCTGGTGAGCACCGCCATTCGCCTGGGCGCGAAGTCCTGAACGGACGGCGACGCGGCGCAAAACGGAGGCAGAGAAGATGTCGGCAAATCCCGATCAGGTCACGACGAAGCTCAACTTCCGCCGTTACAAGGACGGCGACAAGGATTGGGACAACCTCCACGAGAAGATCTTCGAGGGCGATCACTCCTACAAGTGCCCCACCTACATCCAGTCGACGCCGCCGTGCCAGGGCAGCTGCCCCTCGGGCGAGGACATCCGCGGCTACCTGAACATCGTGCGCGGCATCGAGAAGCCGCCCGCGGACGTCTCCTGGCAGGAATACGCGTGGCGCCGGCTCACCGAGGCCAACCCGTTCCCGTCGGTGATGGGCAGGGTCTGCCCGGCGCCGTGCGAGACGGGCTGCAACCGCAACGAGGTCGAAGACCACGTGGGCATCAACTCGGTGGAGCACTTCCTGGGCGAGTGGGCGATCCAGAACAAGATGGCGTACGTGCGCCCCGAGCACAGCAGCGGCAAGAAGGTGGCCGTGATCGGCGGCGGGCCGGCCGGGCTGTCGTGCGCCTACCAGCTCGCCCTCAAGGGCCACGCGGTCACGGTGTTCGACGAGCACGAGCACCTGGGCGGCATGATGCGCTACGGCATCCCGGGCTTTCGCACCCCGCGCGAGGTGCTCGACGCCGAGATCCAGCGCATCCTCGACCTCGGCGTCGAGGCCCGGCTCAAGGTTCGGGTGGGCACCGACGTGACGCTCGAGTCGCTGCGCGAGGAGTTCGACGCGGTGTTCCTCGGCATGGGCGCGCAGGCCGGTCGCGCGCTGCCGATCAAGGACGGCGAGGCGCAGAACGTGGTCACGGCCACGTCGTTCCTGCGCGCGTTCAACGACGGGCGGCTGCGCCACGTGGGCAAGCGCGTGGTGGTGGTGGGCGGCGGCGACACCTCGATCGACGTCGCCACGGTCGCGCGGCGCCTCGGTCACATCGAGCACGCCAAGCCCACCGACTTCGAGGGCGCGATCGCCGGCCACCTGGCGCAGGACGTGGTCGACATCTCGGTCAAGCAGGGCGCCGAGGTCGTGCTCACCTCGGTCTTCCCGATCGACAAGATGATGGCCAACAAGCACGAGGTCGACCAGGCGCAGGCCGAGGGCATCGACATCCGCGGCGGGATGGTGCCGCTGGCGATCGTGCGCGGCGCCGACGGGCGCGCCACCGGGCTGCGCGTGGCCCGGTGCGAGGCGAAGATGGTGGGCCCGAAGCTCGAGATCAAGACGCTCGAGGGCACCGAGGAAGACATCCCGGCCGACCTGATCGTGTCGGCCATCGGCCAGGCCGTCGATTTCACCGGCCTCGAGGCCTTCGACAACGGCCGCGGCGCGGTCAACGCCGACCGCACCTACCAGGTGAAGGACCAGCCGGGGGTGTTCGCGGGCGGCGACGTGCTGCGCCCGCACCTGCTCACGACCGCGATCGGCCACGGCGCGATCGCGGCCGACGGCATCGACCGCTTCCTCGGAGGCGAGGAGCTCGGCAAGCGCCCGAAGATCGACGTGCACGTGTTCGACATGATGCGCAAGTACATCGAGCGCGGCCTGGAGGTGAGCGAGGTGAAGGAGCCGATCCGCGGCACCGACAGCGGCACCGGCGCGATCCACAACTACGACAACCGCTCCGATCGCTACGTGATCCCGCACAAGGACCTGTTCCTGGGGCACTTCACCTACACGCCGCGCAACCTGCGCAAGTTCATCACGCTCACGCGCGAGAGCGCGCTGGGCAACTTCGAGGAGCGCATCGAGGCGCTCGATGCAGCCGGCGCCCAGGCCGAGGCCAAGCGCTGCATGAGCTGCGGCCAGTGCTTCGAGTGCGACAACTGCGTCGTGTACTGCCCGCAGACGGCCGTCAAGCGGGTGCCCAAGAAGCAGGCCACGATGGGGCGTTACGTCTACACCGACTACGACATGTGCATCGGCTGCCACATCTGCTCGGACGTCTGCCCCACCGGCTACATCCAGATGGGCCTCGGCGAGTAGGCGCCGGCAATGGCAACGGGTCGTTCGCTGCGCCGACTGGCGCTCGCGCTCGCGCTGCTCGCCGGCGCGGGGGCGGCGGGCGCGCTCGCCTGGGCCGCCGACACCGCGGGAAGCCGCGTGCGCAAGCCCACGATCGTGGTCGACCCCGCCACCCAGTGCATCGACACGCCTGAGGTGATGCGCCGCACCCACATGGACATGCTCAAGCACCAGCGCGACCGCACCGTGCACCAGGGCATCCGCGGCGAGCGGGTGCACCTGAACGCGTGCATCGACTGCCACGCCGGCACCGGGGCCGGGGCGGCGGCGGGGTCGGTGATCGGCAAGCCCGAGGCCTTCTGCGAGGCCTGCCACAGCTACGCGGCGGTCAAGCTCGACTGCTTCGAGTGCCACCAGCCCAAGGCCGCGGAGGCGAAGCGATGAACAGGCGCGCACTGCTCGGCGCGGGCACGGCGGCGCTCGCCGGCGTGCTGCTCGCGCCCGGAATCCGGCTGATCGAGGTCGCCTCGGCGCAGCTCGAGCGCGCGCCGGGCCAGCCGGTGAGCCCGAAGGTGCGCTGGGGCATGCTGATCGACACCACGCTCTGCAGCCCCGAGTGCAACGAGTGCGTGAAGGCGTGCAACACCGAGAACGGCCTGACCGAGCGCGTCTCGCTCACCGACCCGCAGTGGATCCGCAAGATCGAGATCGAGTACCAGGACACCGGGCGCAAGGTGAGCGCGCCGGTGATGTGCCAGCACTGCGCGAATCCGCCGTGCGTGGACGTCTGCCCCACCGGCGCCTCGTTCAAGCGCGCCGATGGCATCGTGCTGGTCGACCGGCACACCTGCATCGGCTGCCGCTACTGCGTGATGGCGTGCCCCTACAAGGCGCGCAGCTTCGTGCACGAGCCGCTCACCGAGCAAAAGCCCGAGGTGCCGCGCGGCAAGGGTTGCGTGGAGAGCTGCACGATGTGCGTGCACCGCGTCGACAAGGGCATGCAGCCCGCGTGCGCCGAGTCGTGCCCGGAGCAGGCGATCCTGTTCGGCAACCTCAACGACCCGGACAGCGCGATCTCGAAACGCGTGCGCGAGATCGCCACCACCCGCATCCGCGAAGACCTGCAACTGGACACCGGCGTGCGCTACCACGGAGTGTGACGATGCGCCCCGCCCCCAGCCGCCCCGGCCACAGCGACCGCAGCTTCTACCTGCTGGCGGCGGTCGGCGGCGTGGTCCTGCTCCTCGGACTCTGGGCGGCGCACCTGATGGAAACCGCTGGCCACGTGATCACCGGGATGAACAACCACGTCGTGTGGGGAATGCCGCACGTGTTCGCGATCTTCCTCGTCGTGGCGGCCTCGGGCGTGCTCAACGTCGCCTCGATCGGCACCGTGTTCGGCGAGGCGATCTACAAGCCGCGCGCGCCGCTCTCGGGCGTGCTCTGCATCGCGCTGCTCGCCGGCGGCCTGATGGTGCTGATGCTCGACCTCGGCCGCCCCGAGCGGGTGGTGATCGCGGCCACGCACCTCAACCTCACGTCGGTGTTCGCGTGGAACATGCCCCTTTACTCGGGGATGTTCGCGCTGGTGATCGTGTACCTGTGGACGCTGCTCGAGCGGCGCTTCAACCGCTACTCGCGCCCGGTCGGCATCGCCGTGTTCGTCTGGCGGCTGGTGCTCACGACCGGCACCGGGTCGATCTTCGCCTTCCTGGTCGCGCGCGACGCCTGGGGCTCGGCGCTGCTCGGGCCGCTGTTCGTCGTGCTGTCGTTCGGGTGGGGGCTGGCCGTGTTCTACCTGGCGCAGGCGGGGCTGTACGCCTGGCACGGCATCACGATCGCGGCGCCGGCGCAGCAGCGGATCAACCGGCTGCTGGGCGTGTTCGTGGCGGCCTCGCTCTACCTGGTGGCGGCGCACCACCTCACCGGGCTGTACTTCGCGCGCCAGTCGGGCTTCGAGACCTTCCTGCTGCGCGACGGCGGCGTGTACACGCTGCTGTTCTGGGGCGGGTTCGTGCTCGTGGGCGGGGTGGTGCCGCTCGTGCTGATCTTCGCGCGCGGCTTCGGGCGGCCGGGTCACACGCTGCTCGCGAGCGTGCTGGTGATCGCCGGCGCGTTCGCCGAGCTCTACGCCTTCATCATCGGCGGCCAGGCCTGGCCGCTGATCCTGTTCCCCGGGGCGAAGGTGAGCAGCACCTTCATGGACGGCGCGATCATTCCCTACGCGCCTTCGCTGCCGGAGGTGCTGCTCGGGCTGGGCGGCGTGGGCGCCGCGTTCCTGATCGCGCTGGTGGGCGTTCGCGTCCTGGGGCTGGTGCCGGTGGACGCGCCCGCCGCAGACTCGCCGGCGCCGGCCGCGGCCACGACCCCGCACGCCGCGCAGGGCCGCTGAGCCCGCATGTCGCGCTGGCTCGTCTGCGCGGCCCGGCGCTCGTCCGGCAAGACCACGTTCGCGATCGGCCTTTGCGCGGCGCTCGCCCGCCGGGGGCTCGCGGTGCAGCCGTTCAAGAAGGGGCCCGACTACATCGACCCGATGTGGCTGGGCCGCGCCGCCGGGCGCGCCTGCCGCAACCTCGACCCGCACGTGTCGGGCTGGAGCGAGGTGGAGCGCTGCTTCGCGCGCTTCGCGAGCGCGGCCAGCTTCAGCGTGGTGGAGGGCAACCTCGGCCTGCACGACGGGCTCGCCGCCGACGGCAGCGACAGCAATGCCGCGCTCGGGCGCAGGCTGGGCCTGGAGGCGATCCTGCTGCTCGACGCACACGGCACCTCGCGCGGCATCGCCCCGCTCGCGCTCGGCCAGCAGGCCTTCGACCCCGGGCTGCGCTTCGCCGGGGTCGTGCTCAACCGGGTGGGCGGCGCGCGCCACGAAGCCAAGCTGCGCGACGCGCTCGAGCGCCACACCAGCCTGCGCGTGCTGGGCGCGATCCCGCAAGACGCCTCGTTCGCGATCACCGAGCGCCACCTCGGCCTGGTGCCCAGCAACGAGGCCGGCGACGTGCAGCGCACGATCGAGCGGCTCGCCGACGCGGTGCAGCGCCACGTCGACCTCGACGAACTGATCGCGTCGGCCGGCGGCGGCGCCGCGGAGCCGGCCGCGCCGCTGGCCCCCGCACCGGGCGCGGCGCGCGACCGGCGCGTGCGCATCGCGATCGCGCGCGACCGGGCCTTCGGCTTCTACTACCCCGACGACCTCGAGGCGCTGGAGGCCGCCGGCGCCGAGCTCGTGCCTTTCGACACGCTTCGCGACAGCGCCCTGCCCGCGGCCGACGGCCTGCTGATCGGCGGCGGGTTTCCCGAGGCGCTCGCCGCCGGCCTCGAAGCCAACGCGCCGCTGCGCGAGGACCTGAAGCGGCGGATCGAAGGCGGCCTTCCCGTCTACGCCGAGTGCGGCGGCCTGATGTACTTGTCGCGCTCGATCAGCTGGAACGACGCGCGCTACGAAATGGTGGGCGCGATCGCGGCCGACGCCGTGATGCAGGCGCGGCCGGTGGGCAAGGGTTACGTGCGGCTGCGCGCCACCGGCGAGCTGCCCTGGCCGCCCGCCGGCGACGACCCCGCCGGCGAGCCCGCCGGGGCGGGCTCCGGTCGCGCGACCGGTGCCGGCGCAGATGCGGGCCCCGGCGCAGGCGCCGCCGAGATCGTGGCCCACGAGTTCCACCACTCGCGCCTGGAAGGCCTGCCCGACGGGACGCGCTTCGCCTTCGAGGTGCTGCGCGGGCACGGCGTGGACGGCGCGCACGACGGCATCGTGCAGGGCAACCTGGTGGCCGGCTACGCCCACCAGCGCAGCGCGGGCGCCAACCAGTGGGCACGTCGCTTCGTGGCTTTCGTGCGGGAGCGCCGATGAGCGCCAAACCCGAAGAACTGCTCGCGCTCACCCCGGCGGCGGCTTCGCGCATCCTGAGCGAGGCCGACGCGGCCGACCTCGAGGAGGCGCTGATCCGGTTCGCGGCGCGCGTGGCCGACGACGGCGTCACCGTGGAGTACGGGATGGGCTTCGACGAGCGCCGCGAGCAGGACACGGCGTTCGAGGTCGACGGCGTGACCGTGCTCGTCTCGCCGCCCTCGGTGGAACTGCTCAGGGGCACGACGGTGGACTTCGTCGAGATCGCCCCGGGCGAGCACCGTTTCATCTTCAGCCGGCCGGGAGGCGACGATGCAGACCGGTGAAGTCGCGCTGGTGGGCACCGGGCCGGGCGACCCCGACCTGCTCACGATCCGGGCGCTGCGCCTGATCGAGCGCGCCGACGTCGTGCTCTACGACAACCTGGTCTCGCCCGCGATCATGGCGCTGGTGCCGCCCTCGGCGAAGCGGGTGTACGTGGGCAAGGAGCGCAACCGCCACGCGATGCGCCAGGAGTCGATCAACGAACTGATGGTGGCGCTCGCGCGCCGCGGCGAGCGCGTCGTGCGCCTCAAGGGCGGAGACCCGTTCATCTTCGGGCGCGGCGGCGAGGAGATCGAGACGCTGTCGGAGAACGGCATCCGCTTCGAGGTGGTGCCCGGCATCACGGCGGCCTCGGGCGTCGCGGCCTACGCCGGCATCCCGCTCACGCACCGGGCCCACGCGCAGGCGTGCGTGTTCGTGACCGGGCACCTGCAGGACGGCTCGATGAACCTCGACTGGGCGATGCTCGCCCGACCGCGCCAGACGATCGTCTGCTACATGGGGTTCCTGGGCCTGGAGGAGCTGTGCACGAAACTGGTCGAGCACGGCCTGCCCGGGTCGACGCCGGCCGCGATCGTGCAGCAGGGCACGCAGCCCACCCAGCGCGTGGTGACGGGCACGCTCGACTCGCTGCCCGCGCTCGCCGCGCAGGCGCAGCTGCACGCGCCCACGCTGATCATCGTCGGCGACGTCGTGCGGCTGCGCGAGAAACTGCAGTGGTTCGAGAGCCGGCTCGGCCAGCCGCCGGCCTGAGCCCGGGGGCTGGGGGAAGCGCGGCGCGCAGCGTGCGCGCGCGCAGCGCGGCGAAGCCCGGCCGCGGGGCGCGCGCGGGTTCGAGGGCTCAGCGCGTGCCGTGCGCCGGGCGCGCGCCCGGGCCCGAGATCTCGTCGGTGTCCGAGCGCGACGCGCCGTCCACGCGCTGCTCGATCGCGAACACCGCCGCCTCCACGCGCGACGCGAAGCCGAGCTTCGACAGGATGTGGCGCACGTGCAGCTTCACGGTGTCGTGGCTGATGCCGAGCTCGCGTGCGATCGCCTTGTTGCTCAGCCCGCGCGCGACGTAGACCAGGATCTCGCGCTCGCGCGCGGTGAGCTGATCGAGCGACGAGCCGCGCTCCTCGCGCGGGCGGCTCTCGTCCGAGAGCAGGCTGGCCAGCCGCGCGGCCATCGCCGGCGCGACCACCAGCTCGCCCTTGGCGGCGCGCGCGATCGAGGCGACGATGTCGGTGGGCTCCATGTCCTTGAGCAGGTAGCCGCGCACGCCCATGCGCAGCGCCTGCGCGAGGTCGTCCTTCGAGTCGCTCATCGTGAGCACGACCACCGGCACGTCGATGCCCTCGTCGCGAAAGCGCCGCAACAGCCGCAACCCGTCGGTGGGCGCCATGCGCAGATCCATCACGGCGAGATCGGGGTGCTCGGTGCGCAGCAACTCCACCGCATCCTCGGGGTTGCCGGTGGAAGCCACCACCTTCATCCCGGTCTGCGCCTCGATCAGTTCGCCCAACCCGAGCCGGCACAGGCCGTGGTCGTCGATCAGGACGATGCGCTGCAACCGGCTCATCGCGCCGCCGCCCCGGGCTCGCGCGCGGGAAGCGCGAGCGTGACCACGACCCCGCCCGCGCGGGCATTGCCCACTTCCAGCCGCCCGCCGAGCGCGGCGGCGCGCTCGCGCATGATCTCGATCCCGAAGTGCCCGCCGTTCGAGTGCTTCGCGCGCGCGTGCACGGCCGCGCTCGACGGAGCGATCCCGCAGCCGTCGTCTTCGATCGTGACGCGCAGCTCGCTTCCGCGCCGCTCGAGCCTGACCCGGGCGTGGCGGGCGCCGGAGTGCTTGCGCACGTTCGCCAGCGCCTCCTGCACGATCCTGAACACCTGCACCTCGCGCTCGACGCCGAGGTCGAGGTCGCGCACCTCGTTCTCGAGCGTGAGGCGGATGCCGGAATCCTCGAAGAAAGTGCGCGCCGCCCCTTCGAGCGCGTGCTCGAGCCCCTGCGAATCCATGCCGGCGCGAAACTGGGTGACGAGCTCGCGCAGCCGCCTGTTCGCCGTGCCCAGCTCGCCGGTGACGTCGCCGCAGTACTGGGCGGCGCGTTCGGTTTCGTTGCGCTCGATCGCCCCGGCCAGCAGCGGCATGCGCATGCGCACGAAGGTGAGCGACTGCGCGATGGAGTCGTGGATCTCGCTCGCCATCGCCTGGCGCTCCTCGATCAGCCGCGACTGCAGCTTCTCGCGCTCGAGCTTGGCGTTCTCCAGCGCCAGGCCGAACAACTGGCCCACCGGCCGCAGCAGGTGGATCACCTCGGGGCGCAGGCTGTTGACCTCGTCGAAGAACAGCGTGCACACGCCCACCGAGAGCCCCTTGTACTCGAGCGGAATCGACACGGTGCCGGCGGAGTTCAGCCCCTCGTGCAGGTCGCGTCCGGCATCGACCTGGTCGGCCGCGCCGATCGCCTCCTCGAGCACCTCGGGCGTCACGCCCCACGCCGCGATCAGCCGGGGTTCGTCGCTGTCGACCGTGAGCGCGCGCACCGCGCCGGCACGTGCGCCGGCGAGCCGCACGATCGTGACCAGGAAGGCCTCGAGGACCGAGCGCGGCTCCTTGAACACCCGGCGGTGGTCGGAACCCGCGGCGGCATTGGCCGCGGCATTGGCGGCGGCATTGGCGGCGGCATTGGCGGCAGCGTTCGCCGCGGGCCCGGGCCGCGCTCGCCGGCCCGACGGCGCCTGCGACACGGACGATGCCTGCGACACGGGCGGTACCTGCGACACGGACGGTGCCTGCGACACGGGCGGCGCATGCGACACGGACGGTGCCTGCGACGCGTGCGGCTGCGCAGCCACTGCGGCCGCCGGCGCGGCACGCGCCGACTCCGCGCGCGGCGCTCGCCCGAGCGATCGGCGCGAACGGTCCTCTGCGGCAGCCAGGGCGACAGCCGGCCTCGGACGGGTCGAACTCATCTTGTCTCCAACACTCCTTGCCGGGGAGGGGGCGCAACGATGGTGCGCTTCGCCGAATCGAGTTTACACGGCGATCACCCAAACGGGTAATGAAGCTTCCCCCCCGTCTTGCTTATGGACAGTGCGGTACCCTCAATAGCCTAATGGCGCGGGGCGTCCGTCTCGTTCGGCGCGCCGCGCGCTCAGGCTCGCGGGTGCGCGGCGCATTGCGGCCCGGCCACGAGATCGCACTGCCCCGGAACAACGACGATGCCGCCAACCATCCTGCACGACCCCACCCTCGCCCCGCTGCCGGGGGCGAGCCGCGAGGTGCGCAACACCACCTGCTACATGTGCGCGTGCCGCTGCGGCATCCGCGTGCACCTGCGCAACGGCGAGGTGCGCTACATCGACGGAAACCCCGACCACCCGCTGAACAAGGGCGTGATCTGCGCCAAGGGCTCGTCGGGCATCATGAAGCAGTACTCGCCCGCGCGGCTCACCAAGCCGCTGCTGCGAAAGCCCGGCGCCGAGCGCGGCGCCGGCGAATTCGACGAGATCAGCTGGGATCAGGCCTTCGAGCTGCTCGGCGAGCGCCTCGCGAAGATCCGCTCCACCGACCCGAAGAAGTTCGCGCTGTTCACCGGGCGCGACCAGATGCAGGCGCTCACCGGCCTGTTCGCGCGCCAGTTCGGCACGCCGAACTATGCCGCGCACGGCGGCTTCTGTTCGGTGAACATGGCCGCCGGCATGATCTACACGATCGGCGGCTCGTTCTGGGAATTCGGCGGGCCCGACCTCGAGCGCGCGCGCCTGTTCGTGATGATCGGCACCGCCGAAGACCACCACTCGAACCCGCTGAAGATCGCGATCTCGAAGTTCAAGCGCGACGGCGGGCGCTTCATCTCGATCAACCCGGTGCGCACCGGCTACTCGGCGATCGCCGACGAGTGGGTGCCGATCCGGCCCGGCACCGACGGCGCGCTGCTGCTCGCGCTCGTGCACGAGCTGATCGCGCTGGGCCTCTATGACCGCGAGTTCCTGGTGCGCAACACCAACGCCGGCCAGCTCGTGAACACGCGCGAGGCCGACGACGAGTTCGGCATGTTCGTGCGCACCGAGGTGCCCGGCGAGGAGGGCTGCTTCGACCCGCAGAACAAGCTGTGGTGGGACCGCGTCAAGAACCGCCCGGTGGTCACGCACAGCGAGGGCGCCGACCCCTACCTGCACGGCGAGTTCACGCTGCACGACGGCACCACCGTCAAGCCCGCGTTCCAGCTGCTGCGCGACCGCGTCGAGTCGTACACCCCGGAGTGGGCCTCGGAGATCACCGGCATACCGGCCGAGACGATCCGCCGGCTCGCGCACGAGATGGGGATCACCGCGCGCGACCAGAAGATCGAGCTGCCGATCGCCTGGACCGACATCTGGGGCAAGGAGCACGCCACCGTCACCGGCAACCCGGTGGCGTTTCACGCGATGCGCGGGCTCGCGGCGCACTCCAACGGCTTTCACTCGATCCGCGCGCTCGCGATCCTGATGTCGCTGCTCGGCACGATCGACCGTCCGGGGGGCTTTCGCCACAAGGCCCCGTTCCCGCGGCCGATCCCGCCGTGCGCGAAGACGCCCAACACGCCGCTCGCGGTGCGCCCCGACTCGCCTCTGGACGGCATGGGGCTGGGCTGGCCGGCCGAGCCCGACGACCTGTTCGTGGACGACGACGGCACGCCGGTGCGCATCGACAAGGCGTTCTCCTGGGAGTATCCGCTGTCGGTGCACGGGATGATGCACAACGTGATCACCAACGCCTGGCGCGGCGATCCGTATCGCATCGACACGCTGATGATCTTCATGGCGAACATGGCGTGGAACTCCACGATGAACACCTCGCAGGTGCGCGAGATGTTGAACGACAAGGACGAAAGCGGCGAGTACAAGATCCCGTTCATCGTCGTGGCCGACGCGTTCCAGTCCGAGACCACCGCGTTCGCCGACCTCGTGCTCCCCGACACCACCTATCTCGAGCGCCACGACGTGATGTCGATGCTCGACCGGCCGATCTCGGAGTTCGACGGCCCGGCGGATTCGGTGCGCATTCCGGTGCTCCCCCCCACCGGGCAGTGCAAGCCGTTCCAGGAAGTGCTGATCGAGCTCGCGTCGCGCCTCAAGCTGCCCGCGTTCGTGCGCCCCGACGGCACGCGCAAGTTCCGCGACTACCCCGACTTCGTCATCAACTACGAGACCGACCCCGGGTCGGGCATCGGCTTCCTGTCGGGCTGGCGGGGCAAGGGCGGCGAGAAGTTCATGCGCGGCGAGCCGAACCCGCGGCAGTGGGAGATGTACGCGCAGAACAACTGCGTCTACCACCACAAGCTGCCGCCCTCGTACCAGTACATGCGCAACTGGAACAAGGGCTACCTCGAGTGGTCTCAGCGCAACCGCATCCAGCGCTACGCCGAGCCGATCCTGATCCACCTGTACTCCGAGGTGCTGATGCGCTTCCGCCAGTCGGCGCAGGGCAAGGGCATCTCGCGCAAGCCCCCCGCGCACCTGCGCGCGCGCATCGACGAGTTCTTCGACCCGCTGCCCTTTTACTACGAGCCGCTCGAGGGCCAGCACACCGACCGCGTGCGCTACCCGCTCGCCGCCATCACGCAGCGGCCGATGGCGATGTACCACTCGTGGGATTCGCAGAACGCCTGGCTGCGCCAGATCCACAGCCGCAACGTGCTGTACGTGAACACGCGCACCGCGCAGGCGCAGGGCATCGCCGACGGCGACTGGATCTGGGTGGAATCGCAGTGGGGCAAGGTGCGCTGCCAGGCCGGGCACTCCGAAGCGGTGGAGCCGGGCACCGTCTGGACCTGGAACGCGATCGGCAAGGCCCCGGGCGCGTGGCGGCTCGCCCCCGACGCCGACGAGTCGCGCCGGGGGTTCCTGCTCAACCACCTGATCTCGGAGGAGCTGCCCGCGGCCGACGGCGGCGCGCCGCTGTCGAACTCGGACCCGATCACCGGGCAGGCGGCCTGGTACGACGTGCGCGTGCGCATCTACAAGGCCGACGACGCCGAGGCCGGCACGACCTGGCCGCGCCCCGCGGCCGTGGGCGCCGCGCCGGGCACCGGCATCGCGGCGCGCACGATCGCGTTCTTCGCCGGCGCGAGGGGCAGGAAATGACCCAGCTCGCGCTCGTGATCGACCTCAACGTGTGCGTGGGCTGCCAGGCCTGCGTCACGAGCTGCAAGCAGTGGAACACCTCGGGCGCGGCGGGGCCGCTGGCGGACCTCGACGCCTACGGCGCCGAACCCACCGGCACCTTCTTCAACCGGGTGCAGACCTTCGAGGTGGGCGAGTACCCGGCCACGCAGACCGTGCACTTCCCCAAGTCGTGCCTGCACTGCGAAGACCCGCCGTGCGTGCCGGTGTGCCCCACCGGCGCGAGCTACAAGCGCGAGAGCGACGGCATCGTGCTCGTGGACTACGACAAGTGCATCGGCTGCAAGTACTGCTCTTGGGCCTGCCCCTACGGCGTGCGCGAGCTCGACGAAGAGCGCAAGGTGATGACCAAGTGCACGCTGTGCGTCGACCGCATCTACGACCAGAAACTGCCCGAGGCCGAGCGCAAGCCCGCGTGCGTGATGGCCTGCCCGACCAATGCACGGCTGTTCGGCGACATCCACGACCCGGATTCGGTCGTGTCGGAAGCCATCCGCGAGAACGCCGGCTACGCGCTGATGCCCGAGTGGGGCACGCACCCGTCGAACCACTACCTGCCGCGGCGGCGCACCGCCGTGCGCATCCACGCCGACGAGCTCGAGCGCGCCGACAACCCGCTCAAGGTCGACGGGCTGCTGCCCAAGCCGCCGAAGTCCGACCCGTCGCTCGACGACGTGATGTCCTGGTGAGCGAGCGAGAGAAGACGTGCGACCCGAATTGCCCGTGATCCTGCTCACGACGCTGATCGGCGCCGGCCAGGGGCTCTTTCTCGCGGTGTTCACCGCGCAGTCGTACGCGCTGTTCGACCTCGTGCCCCCGCAGCAGGGCGCGGCCTTCCACGCGCCGGCGAGCCTGATCGCGCTCGCGCTCACGGCCGCGGGGCTGGTGGCGTCGTTCTTTCACCTCGGGCGCCCCGAACGCGGCTGGCGCGCGATCGCGCAGTGGCGCACCTCGTGGCTGTCGCGCGAGGTGATCGCGCTGCCGGCTTTCATGGGCGCCGTCTTCGTCTACGGCCTCGCGCACTGGTTCGACCTGCGCCCGGCGCTGGTCACGCTCGCCGACGGCCGGGTGATCGACGCCACCGTCGCGCTCGGCGTGCTCGCCACGGCGCTGGCGTTCGCGCTGTACGTGTGCACCGGCATGATCTACGCGTGCCTGCCGTTCCTGCGCGAGTGGCGCAGCCCGCTCACCGTGATCAACTACACGCTGATCGGCGGGGCGTCGGGGTTCACGCTCGCGGCCGCGTTCGCGGCGCGGGCGGCGCCGCAGCTGCTCGCCTTCTTCACCGGCTGGGCGCTGGTGATCACGCTGCTCGCGGCGGCGAGCCGCGGCGCGTCGCTGTGGCGCAACCGGCGCCTGCGCCCGCACTCCACCGTGCAGACCGCGATCGGCATCAAGCACCCGCGCATCGAGCAGAAATCGAAGGGGTTCCAGGCGGGGTCGTTCAACACGCGCGAGTTCTTCCACGGCCGCAAGCCCGGCACGCTGCGCTGGGTGCGCGCGGCCTTCCTGCTCGCGGGCTTCGCGCTGCCCGCGGCGCTGCTCGGCGTGGCGCTCGCCACCGGTTCGCGGTGGCTGCCGCTGGCGGCGTTCCTGATCCAGTTCGCCGGCCTGCTCGCCGAGAGGTGGTATTTCTTCGCCGAGGCCAACCACCCGCAGAACCTCTACTACCGGGCGATCGCCTGAGCTTGCGAACCGCCTGCAGGCCACGCCGCCGCGAGGCGTCAGCTCGCGCCGGCGTCGTCGAACCAGTTCGCGGGAAGGTCGGTGAGCCCCGTGCGCGCGTGCCCGTCGCGCCCGGTCACCGAGCGCGCGCTCCACAGCGCGTGGATGATCGCCTGCTCCGTGCTGTCGGCCGCCGCCTGGAACAAGGGGTCGAGCAGCGCGTCGTGCAGCATCGCCATCGAGGGCATCGGGTGCGCGGCGTCCTGCGGCACCGTGTACGCGGTGGAGAACGCGAGCACGACGTCGCCGCTGCCGTGGCCGAACACCGAGCCGGTTCGCGCGAGCCCGGCGCCGGCGCGCAGCGCGAGTCGGCGCAACTGGCGCGCGTCGAGTTCGGCGTCGGTCGCGAGCACGATGATCACCGAGCCTTTCTCCGGCTCGCCGATTGCCTCGCCGCGCATGTGCCGGGCGAGCCGCGCGCCGAGCGCGTCGCCCGCGACGATCAGTTGCTCGAGCTTGCCGTAGTTGCACAGCGCGAATGCGCCCACGGTGCGCGCGCCCGCGCGCGGCACCGCCGCAACGCGCGACGCCGTGCCCACGCCGCCCTTGAGCCCGAAGCACGACATGCCGCGCCCGGCGCCCACCGCGCCCTGTTCGACCTGCGCGCCGGCACTCTCGAAGGCGCGCAGGTAATGCGGCTCGCCGAGCGCCATGCGCTGCAGGTCGTTGAGGTAGCCGTCGTTGCACTCGAATACCAGGGGGTTGACGGTGGGCCCGCCGCGCCCGGCGGCCGGGTTCGCGGCGATGCACTGCCGGATCTGGGCGCTGGCCATCGCCGCCACCGCGTAGGTGTTGGTGAGCGCGATGGGCGTCTCGATCACGCCCAGCTCGCCGAGCTGCATCAGCCCCACGCTCTTTCCGAACCCGTTGAGCACGAACGCCGCCGCCGGCACCCGATCGCGATAAGGGTCGCCCGGGTGCGGGCGGATCACGCTCACCCCGGTCTGCAGATCGCCTTGGGCGAGCGTGTGCTGCCCGACCGTGACCCCCGCGACGTCGGTGATCGCGTTGCGCCGCCCCGGCGCGAGCGCGCCGACGACCGGCGCCAATCGCCCGTTGCCCGCCATTGCCGTTGAATCCGACACGCCGAGTCCTCGCGCTAGTTGCCCAGCGGCCAAGGATCGCACGCATCGCCCGCGACCGCGACCGCGATGCAATTCGACCTCGCCGCGCGAGTCGGGGTAATCTGCGAGGCGCGAAGCACGAACGCGCCCGATCCGCACCCGCACCCGCATCCGCACCCGCATCCGCATCCGCACCCGCACCCGCATCCGCACAGAACATGTCCCAGGCTCTGACCGTATCCCGCGCCGCGCACCTGGTGGGGGTGCCGCGCGGCACGCTGCAACGGATGATCCGTGCCGGCGAGCTCGTCTCGTACGACGGGCTCGTGGGCACCGACGAGCTGCTGCGCGTGTTTCCCAAGGCCAGCCTCGACGACGCGGGCCTGTTCGAGAAGACGTCGCGGATTCGCGAGGAGTCGTTCGGCAGGCGCGTGCGCGAGCGCATCCTGCCGCCGCCCGAGGTGCTCGCGCAGCGGCTGTTCGCGCAGAGCCAGGAGCTCGCCGAGATGCGCCGCCACCTGCAGGGCTACCACGCGCTGGTGGCGGGCACGATCGAGCGCCTGAACGCGCGCGCCGCCGACGCCGACCTCGCGCGCGAGGCCCTCGCCGGGCTCGAGCGCGGGCTGGCGAAGATCCTGGCAAGCGAGAATCACAATCCACTCGATGCGATGACAGACATGCTCAACATTGTGTGCGCGAACGTGACGGTGCGCCCGAGCGGCCGCGAATTCCTGGTCGAGGGCAACGACAGCCTGCTGCAGGCGGGGCTGAAGGCCGGGCTGGGGTTCAACTACGGCTGCGGCGGCGGCAACTGCGGGCTCTGCAAGGCGAGGCTGGTCTCGGGCGAGGTGCGCAGGGTCCAGCACGCCGACTACGTGCTCTCGGCGGCCGAGCAGCAGCAGGGCTACGTGCTGCTGTGCGCGCACACGGCGATGGGCGACCTCGTGATCGAGACGCTCGAAGCCTCGGGCCCGCAGGACATCCCGCGCCAGGACCTCGGCGCGAAGGTGCGCTCGATCTCGTCGCTGGGCGAGGACACGCGACTGCTTCACCTGCAGACGCCGCGCAGCGCGCGCCTGCGCTTCCTCGCCGGCCAGTCGGTGGTGCTGGGCTCCACCGCGCCCGACGGCGCCGACGCGAGCTGCGAGTATCCGATCGCGAGCTGCCCCTGCGACGACCGCAACCTGCTGTTCCAGATCGCGCGCGACGCGCACGACCCGTTCGCGGTCCGCCTGTTCGCCGGCGAACTCGGCAGCGGCGACGCGGTCGGCGTGCACGGCCCGAGCGGCGACTTCGTGCTCGTCGGGGAACCGGCCTCGCCGGTGGTGTTCATCGCCTGCGACACCGGTTTCGCGCCGGTCAAGAGCCTGATCGAGCACGTGATGGCGCTCGAGTCGGCCGAGTGGTACTCGCTGTACTGGGTGGCGACGCGCCCCGACGGGCACTACATGGCCAACCTGTGCCAGAGCTGGGCCGACGCTTTCGACGAATTCCGCTACGTTGCGCTCACCGCCGCCGACGCCGGCGAGGGCGGGCGCGACGCGGCCGTGCGCGCCGCGCACGACAACGACCCCGCGGCGAGCGTGTTCTTCGTTGCGGGGCCGCAGGCATTCGTGGACACTGCCGCTCGCGCGCTCGCGCAGGCCGGCGTTGGCGAACAACAGATGAGGAGATTCCTGACATGAGCGAAGCGCTCAGCTACCTGGTGAAGATCCGGCCCGAGACCATGGGCCACTACTTCAAGTTCCTCAAGGAGGCCGGCCAGCACCTCGACCCGAAGACCCGCAACCTCATTTCGGTGATCACGAAGGTGCACGCGCAGACCGAGCGCGGGCTGCGCCAGTACCTCACGCGCGCGCTGCGCGAAGGCGCCACGCCGGTGGAGGTGATCGACGCGCTGCTGATGGCGTTTCCCGCGCTCGGGCTGGCCAAGATCGTCTGGGCCACCGACGTGATCCTGTCGATGAACCTGCCGGGCTTCGACCCGGAAGCCTTCGGCGCGCCCACCAGCTGGCACGACCTGATGGCCGAGTCGCAGATCCCGGCCGACAGCGCGACCCGCATCGAGTGCGACGGCCGTTCGCTGTTCGTTGCGCGCGAAGGCGGCGAGATCCGCGTCTACGACGCGCGCTGCCCGCACCAGAGCACCGACATCCCGCAGCTCGCGCTCGAGGGGCGCACGCTCACCTGCCCCAAGCACGGGTGGGCCTTCGACATCGGCAGCGGCGAGTGCGTGAAGAACGGCACCACGCCGCTCAAGCGCTACGATCATCGCTTGGAGAACGGCCGCCTGCTGGCCAACTGGTGAACCATGCCGTACTACGTCTTTCGCACCGCGGGCCTGCTGGGCCTGCCCGAGCGGCTGGGCGAGGCGCCCGGCTACCGTGACGCCAAGGCGCTGATGACCGAGATCCGCGCGCAGGCGGACGACCCGGCTTCGATCCGGATGGTGTTCGCCGCCAACGAGATCGAGGCGGCCGACCTCCTCACGCAGCCGCGCGAGCCGGACCCGTCGCTGGCAGGCGACGACGACTGACCCTGGCCGCGGTCGCCCTCCTCAACCCCTGCGCTTTCGAGCGCGCGCTGCTCTCGCGCTGCGTGGCGTGCCGCAACGCGCGCACCACGCTGCTGGTCGAGCGCGAGGCGATCGACTGCGAGTCGGCCCCGGCGGCCGCGCGCTGCGCCGAGTTTCGCGCGACGCTGCGCACCAACGCGCGCTTCGCGCTGCGCGTGCCGGCCGAAGCGCCCTGGCCCTTCGGCAAGGAGATTCGCGCGCAGTGCGGCGGGGTGCTGGGCCTGCGCGAGGCGCTCGAGGCCGCGTCGGACGGCGGCGCCGGCGAGGCTGAGAACGGCGGCGCCGGCGAGGCTGAGGACGGCGGCGCCGGCCACCCCGGCGCCCGGGCGCCCGCACCCGACGTCGACCTCCTTCTCGATCGCGCGCTCGAGCGCTACGGCGCGATCGCCGCGCTGCCCTACTCCGAGATCATGCGGGCCGTGGTTCGCTACGAACCGCGCCCGAGATCTCGTCGCTGAGCGCGTCGAGCGCCGCGATGCCGCCGCCGCGCCAGGCCTCGAGGAGGCTGCGCGCGGTTGCCTGCCACTGCGCCGCGCCTTGCTCGATCGCTCCCGCGAGCGCCGTGCGATCGCCGCGCCGCCAGGCGTCGTAGGTGGCGCGCAGCCCCGGCGCGAGCTGGCGGCGCATGCCCTGCAGGTTGGAGAACCAGAAGTGAAGGCTCGGCCGGTCGTCGCGATCGGCCAGCGCGGGCAGCGTGAGGAGGAAGTCGGCGAGCAGGTCGCGCACCGCGCGCAACACCAGCTCGGTGCGCCGGTTCTCCACCGCCCCGAGCATGCGCTCCCAGTCTTCGCCCACCAGCCGTGCCGCCCGCAGCTCGCCCAGCTCGTGGAGGATCGTGGCCTCGGTCTGCGCGGCCACCATCGCCTCGACCGCCGCCGCGTCGGGGCCGCCGTAAGCCGCCAGCGATTGCGCGAAGGCGTCGCCCGCGATCGTTCGGCGCGCCTGCTCGACGCGCGTCCAAAGCCATCGGCGCAGCACGTCCGATCGCACGACGATGCGCGTGCCCCGGCTCGTGCCGATCGACGGGCTCATCGTGCGCGCGAGCTCGCGTCCCACCACCGTGACCTGCGCGCCGTCGCGCTCGGTGCGCTCGAGCGGCTCGGCGAGAAAGAACTCGTGCCTGCCGAAGCGCCCGATTCCGGCCCCGTAGACGAGCCCCAGCGCTGCGATCGACTCGTTCGCGGCCGCCTCGTCGAACGGGGCTACCGGCGGCGAGAGCGGCAGATCGACGAAGCCCCCGGGCGCCGCTTCGTCGAGCGAGCGCCAGAGCGCCTCGCGCTGGGCGATCCAGCGCGCGACCTGCGCGCGGTCAGGGGCCGCGTCGAGCGGCAGCGCGCGCTCCCAGCGAAAGAACTCGCGCAGCTCGAGCAGGTAGGTGCACAACGACAGCTCCTGCGCGTGCGCCGCGTCCGAGAGATCGCAGTTGCGCTGCACCGCCGCGACCAGCGCGTCGCTCATTCCACGTAGCGCTTGCTCTCGCGGCGCCGGCCCGGCCTGGACTTCTGGATGATCACGCCGCGCACCGCGCCCAGATCGGCCAGCGCGATCTCGGCGTGCGCCGGATTGAGCGCGCGCAGCTTCCAGCCGCTCTCGCCGCGCACCAGCTGGCGGAAGATCCACTCGTCGTTGCTCCAGGCGAGCACGAACGATCCGTCGGTGGCGAGCCCCTCGGGCTCGACGACGATGATCTCGCCCTCGGCGAACTCGGGCAGCATCGAGTCGCCCAGCACCATCAGCGCGAACGACTCGCCCGAGGCGCACGCGCCGGCGCGCTCGTCGAGGCCCTCGCCGCCCGCGCCCGCGGAGAGCGCGTCGCCCGCGGCGCCCGGTGGGTGCGCAACGCGATCGGCGCGGCCGGCGGCGCCGTCGGCGATCCGGATCACGCGGCGCGCTTCGCGCGCCCCGGCGAGCGGGTGGTTGGGGGCGTCGGCGGACAACGCCCCGCCCTCAGATGTAGAGGGTGACGTCGGCCGAACCGGCGAAATCGAGGAAGGTGGTGGCGCCGCCGTAGTCGATGCCGTCGATGAAGTCGCTCTTCTGGAAATCGAACAGGTCCACCGTCATCTGGCAGGCGATGAACTTCACGTCGGCCTCGAGGCACAGCGAGCGCAGCTCCTCGATCGAAGCCACGCCCTTGGACTTCATCTTGGCCTTCATCATCATCGTGGCCATCGCCTCCATGCCGGGGAGCATCTGCACGACCACCGGCATCGGCACCGGCATCGGCATGGCCGGGTTCGCGAGCGGGCTCACCTTCAGGCCGCCGACATCCTTGCGCAGCAGGCTCAGCCCGTAGAACGTGCAGAACACCTGCACCTCCCAGCCGAGCGCCGCGGCGGTGGACGACAGGATCAGCGGCGGGTACGCCCAGTCGAGCGTGCCCTTGGTCGCAATCAGCGCCATCTTCTTCTGTTCCATCTCAATCCTCTCCGTGTGGGGAACCGCGGCGCCAGCCGCGCCGGGCGATCGTGCTCAGCGCTTCTTCAGGAAAAACACGTAGTCGCTGCCCTGGGTGTCGGAACCGAGCAACTCGTTGCCGGTCTGCTTGGAGAAGGCTTCCATGTCCTTGACCGAACCGGGATCGGTGGAAGTGACCTTGAGCACCTGCCCGCTGGTGAGGTCGTTGAGCGCCTTCTTGGTCTTGATGATGGGCAGCGGGCAGTTCAGCCCGCGCGCATCGAGGTCTTTGTCGAAGTTCATGCAGATTCTCCTGATGGGTTCAGTAACCGCCCTTGCCGAAGGGCTTGGTCAGGCCGGCGACGCGACAGGCCTGTCGCGCCGGTTGCTGTGGAAAAAGGTCGTAGAGCGTCTTCTTCCAGTCGCGCCCGGGGTGATTGTCGTCGAAGTCCTTGACCATGGCCCTGAAGTTCGGCGTCTGGCCCTCTTCGCGGAACTGCTCGCGCATGTACTCGATCACCAGCCAGTGGTCGTCGCCGAGCTCGAGGCCCTCGGCGGCGGCGATCGCGCGCGCCGCGTCCTCGCTGAAGTCTGCCTCGAGCAGGAATCCTTCGTCGTCGGCCTCGACCTCGACGCCGTTGATCAGATAGCCCATCGTCCTAGAACTTCATTCCGTAGGAAACGCCAATCGAGTTCTCGCGCAGGCGAACGTTCATCTCGCCGCCGCCGAAGTTCGGCGGTATCGAGTTCGAGCCGTTCACGTTCTTGTTGAACGCGTGCATGTACGCAACGCTCAACTCGCGGCCGCCGCCGAGCTGCCAGGTGGCGCCGAGCGTGAGGTGGTTTTCCACGACGCCGGGCGCGAGGACGTTGAAGAAGGTTTCGCCCGCGGGAACCGGCTGGCGGCCGGTGCTCAACCCGCCGCGCACCGTGAGCCCCGGGTTCACCTGGTAGCTCGCGCCCAGCTTGAACACCGTCATGTCGCGCCAGCCGAAGCCGGGGCCGTCGGTGGAGCCGAGCAACTTGCCGCCGAACAGCGAAACGATCGAGTTGCCCACCGAATTGATGCCGCTGTACTCGATCTTCTGCACGTCGACCGCGATCGTGAGCGCCGGCGTGGCGCGGATCGCGATGCCCACGCCGTAGTTGGCCGGCACGTCGAAGTCGCCCTGGTCGGCGAACAGCCCCGCGTACTTGTCGAAGCGACCCATCCGGGTCTTGGTCTGGTAGGTGGCGCCCATCGAGACCATGTCGTTCAGCCGCCCGTTCCAGCCCACGCGCACGCCCCAGCCGGTGGCGCCGTCGTGGCCGCGGTTGGTCAGCGAACCGGGCGCCGACGACAGCCCGAAGGCGCCGAAAGGCTCGAGGCCGTCGGCCGAGAAGCGCTGGTAGGCGAAGTTGAGCGACGCGCCGATCGCGTGGTCGGCGTTGACCCGCCAGGCGACGGTGGGCGCGATGAACAGCTGCGAGAGGTCGACCCCGGCCGGGCTGCTGCCGCCCATCATCGCGAAAGGCGACGCCCTGTAGGTGGTGTTCATCCCGCCGTTGCCGTACATGGCGAGGCCAACCGACAGGTTCGGGTTGATCATGCGGTTGTAGCCGAACTCCGGGATCAGGAAGGTGTCTCGCCCGTCGCCGTTGTAGCTGCCGTTGAGCGGCGGCACGTTGAACGAGGGAACCCCGACGTTGCCCACGATCTCGCCACCGCGGCGCGGCGCGAACACGTCGGCGCCGAAGTCCATCCGGCTGCCCACCAGCGCCATCCCGGCCGGGTTGGTGGCGGCGGCCAGCGCGTCTTGCGGGAGCGCGATGCCCGCGCCGGCCATGCCCTTGGCCTTCATGCCGTAGCCGTGCGAGAAGTACCCGTTGGTGGCAAACGCGGCGCCGGGTGCGGCCAACGCGAGAGCGAGAGCGGCGGCGGCACGCTTCGAGTTCATCATCGATCCCCCTGAGTGTTTGGTGCCCGGCAAGCCAGGCGTGAACCGGCGCAAGTGCGCGCGCCAGCCTTGCGGAAACGCGGGCACCCATGTTCCGAGCCTCGCCCGGAGACGTCTATAACCCTTAGGTACGGTAGGTTATCCCCCGATTGGCGTAGCGGCAAGGGCGCAGAGCGGGCCGGCGAGCGGTCTCGCCGCACGGTAGCATCCGGAACATGGGCTCGGGGGGAAGACCTGGATGAGCGAACGCGTGGACCTGTTCGTGATCGGCGCCGGTTCGGCGGGCGTGCGCGCCGCGCGCATCGCCGCCGGCCACGGCGCGCGGGTGATGATCGCCGAGGAATTCCGCTACGGCGGCACCTGCGTGATCCGCGGATGCGTGCCCAAGAAGCTGCTCGTGATCGCGAGCCGCTTCGCCGACCAGTTCGCGCTCGCGCCCTCCTTCGGCTGGAGCGTGGGCGAGGTGGCCTTCGACTGGGCCGCGCTGGTGCGCGCGAAGGAGCGCGAGATCACGCGGCTCGAGGGCGTCTACCGCAGCAACCTGCAGTCGGCCGGCGTCACGACGGTGGATTCGCGCGCGGTGCTCGAGGGGCCCAACACCGTGCGCCTCACCGACCCGGAGCGCAGCGTGCACGCCGAGCGCATCCTGATCGCCACCGGCGGGCGGCCGTTCCGGCCCGACATCCCGGGCGCCGAGCTGGCGATCGTCTCGGACGACGCCTTCGACCTGCCGGCGCTGCCGCGATCCATGGTGATCGAGGGCGGCGGCTTCATCGCGGTGGAGTTCGCGTGCATGCTCCAGCGCATGGGGGTGCAGGTGACCGTGATCTATCGCGGCGAGCAGATCCTGCGCGGGTTCGACGACGACCTGCGCGAGCACGTGTCCGGCGCGATGCGCGCGCGCGGCACGACGATCGAGACGATGACCGAAGTGCGCGCGATCGAGCGCGCGGGGAGCGCGGGGAGCGCGGGGAGCGCAGGGAGCGCGGACGAAGCCGGCGCGTATCGCGTCACGCTCTCCGACGGGCGCACGCTCGACACCGGCCTGGTGATGTTCGCCACCGGCCGGCGGCCGAACGTCGCCGGCCTGGGGCTGGAGCGCGCCGGCGTGCAGACCGACGAGGGCGGCGCGATCCGGGTGAGCGCCGACTCGCGCACCACCGCGCCGTCGATCTGGGCGGTGGGCGACGTGACCAACCGCCTCGCGCTCACCCCGATCGCGATCCGCGAGGGTCACGCGTTCGCCGACACGGTGTTCGGCAACCGCCCCTGGACCTGCGACCACCACACGGTGCCCGCGGCGGTGTTCGGAACGCCCGAGATCGGCACGGTGGGGCTGACCGAAGCCGAGGCGCGCGCGCGCCACGCCCGCGTCGAGGTCTACCGCAGCACCTTCAGGCCGATGGCCAACGTGCTGTCGGATTCCACCGAGAAGATGCTGATGAAGCTGGTGGTGGACTCCGGCACCGACCGCGTGCTCGGCGTGCACCTGTGCGGCCCGGACGCGGCCGAGATGATCCAGCTCGCCGGCGTGGCGCTGACGATGGGCGCCACCAAGCGCCAGTTCGACCAGACCGTGGCGCTGCACCCGACCGCGGCCGAGGAGCTGGTGACGATGCGCACGCCCGCGCGCTGACGACGGCCAAGCGCATGTCCGATTCGCCCACCCCGCATTCGCCCGCGCCCGGTTCGCCCGCCCCCGAGGGGCGCCGCCCCAACCGGCTGGCGCGAGAGACCAGCCCCTACCTGCTCCAGCACGCGCACAACCCGGTGGACTGGTACCCCTGGGGCGAGGAGGCCTTCGCGCGGGCGCGCGCCGAAGACAAGCCGATCCTGCTCTCGGTGGGCTACGCCACCTGCCACTGGTGCCACGTGATGGAGCGCGAGAGCTTCGAGGACGACGCGATCGCGGCGCTGCTCGCCGAGCGCTTCGTGGCGATCAAGGTCGACCGCGAGGAGCTGCCCGACGTGGACCACGTCTACATGAGCGCGCTGCAGGCGCTCACCGGCCACGGCGGGTGGCCGATGAACATGTTCCTCACGCCCGCGCTCGAGCCGTTCTACGGCGGCACCTATTTCCCGCCGGTCGCGCGCCAGCGCATGCCCTCGTTCGGCGACGTGCTGATCGCGGTGAGCCAAGCCTGGCGCGAGCGTCGCGCCGACCTCGCCGAGCAGGCGCGCACGCTGGTCGGGCACCTGCGCAACGCGCTGCCGCGGGGCGACGCCGCCGCCGAGCCCTCGTCGGCGCTGCACCGGGACGCGGTGGAGTCGTTCGCGAGGAGCCACGACCGCGAGTTCGGCGGCTTCGGCAGCGCGCCCAAGTTTCCGCAGTCGCCGCTGCTGCAGTACCTGCTCACGCTCGCGGCCGCCGGCAGCGCGCAGGCGCGCGCGATGCTCGCGACCACGCTGGCCCGGATGCACGAGGGCGGCACCTACGACCACGTGGGCGGCGGCTTCGCGCGCTACTCCACCGACCGGCGCTGGCACGTGCCGCACTTCGAGAAGATGCTCTACGACAACGCGCAGCTCGTGCGCGTCTACCTGGGCGCCTGGCGGCTCACCGGCGATGCGCGCCTGCGCTTCGTGGCCGAGGACACGCTCGCCTACCTCGAGCGCGAGATGCGCCCGGCGGCGTCGCCCGACGCCTTCAGCTCGGGGCAGGACGCCGACGCCGAGGGCGTGGAGGGGCGATTCCACGTCTGGACCGAGGCGCAGTTCGAGGCCGTGCTGGGAGACGACGCGCGCGCCGCCGCGCGGCTCTACGGGGTGAGCGCCGCGGGCAACTGGGAGCACGGCAGCAACGTGCTCGAGCGCCGCGACCCCGCCGCCGCGCGCGCGGCGCTGGCGATGGACCAAGACGCGTTCGAGCGCTGGGAGCGGTCGGTGCGCGAACGGCTGTACGCGGCGCGCGCGGCGCGCGTGTGGCCGATCACCGACGACAAGGTGCTCGCCGACTGGAACGGGATGGCGCTGCGCGCCTTCGCCGAGGCGGGCAGGCTGCTCGGGCGCGCCGACCTGGTGGACGCGGCGCGCAGGCTCGCGCGCTTCCTGCTCGCGACGATGCGCCGCGACGGGCTGCTCCGGCACGCGTGGCGCAACGGGAAGCTGCGCGACGAGTTCTACCTGTCGGACCTGGCGCAGGCCGGGCTGGGCCTGCTCGAGCTGCACGCGGCCAGCGCGCAAACGCAGTGGCTGCTCGAGGCGCAGGCGATCGCCGCGCAGATGATCGAGCGCCTGCACGACGGCGAAGGCTTCTTCGACGCCGCCCCGGGCGCGCTGCCGGTGCGCGCCCGCGACCTGTTCGACGGCGCCACGCCCTCGGGCACCGCCGCCGCCTGCGAGCTGCTGATCCGGCTGTCGGGGCCGAGCGAGCGCGAAGACTGGCGCGAGATCGCCGTGCGCGAACTCGACCGCCACGCCGCGACGATGGCGCGCGCCCCCTCGGCGATGCCGGCGATGCTGCACGCGCGCCTTCTGGCCGACCACGGCGCCGATCTCGCGCTGCCCACGGGCGCGCAGGGGCCGGGCGCACCCGGGCCGGGGGCAACGGGGTCGGGGGCACCGGGGTCGGGCGCACCGGGGTCGGGCGCACCGGAATCAGGCGCACAGGCGCCCGCAGAGGCGGCGGCGCGCGACGCCGACGCGCGAGTTGCGCCCGGCGACGACCTGACCGCGTACGCGCGCACCGCCTTCGCGCCGCTGGTCACGATCGTCGCGGGGCCCGCCGGTTCGTCGCCGTTGCTCGCCGGGCGCCGCGCGGGCGAGGCCTACCTCTGCCGCCACGGCGAGTGCCGGTTGCCGGCGCGCACGGCGCGCGAGCTGCGCGCGCAACTCGAAGCGCTGCACGGCGAAGCGCTGCACGGCGAAGCGCCCTAGAGCCCTGGAGCCCTGGCGCCCTGGCGCCCTGGAGCCCTGGAGCCCTGGAGCCCTGGAGCCCTGGAGCCCCAGCGCCTTGGCCCCCTAGCGCCCCGGCGCCCCGGCACCGCAGCGCAGGCCACGAGGCCGAAGCAGCGCGAAACGCTTCAGCCTTTCGCGAAGTCGGCGCGCTCGAGAAGCCGCGAAACGAGGTAGCCGAACACCAGCCCCCAGAACGGCGCGCCGATGTTGAACACCGGCACGTTGGCCACCGTGACCAGGAACGCGACCAGCGCGCCGAGCGCGAAGCGGTCGCGAAACGACACGGTGAACGCGGTCTGCAGCACGCGCAGCATCGCCAGCCCCGCGAGCGTGGCGATGAACGCCGGCGGCGAGGCGAGCATCAGCCGGGTAAAGAGCGGCGCGAACAGGCCGAAGGCGATCGCGAGCAGCCCGACGAGCACGCCGCCGGTGTAGTGGCGGTGCTTCTCGCCCGAGCTCGAGATCAGCGCGTTGGTCGGGCCCGTGAGGCAGGTGGAAACCGAGCCGAACATCGCCGTGATCATCGACCACGCGCCGCAGCCGATCGTGACGGCGTTCACCGGCGCCTTGTGCCCGACCGCGTCGAGCACCGCGATGCCCTGGCCGTTTTGCACCACCAGCACGGTGATCGTGAGCGGCAGCACCAGCTCGAGCATCGCCTGCCACGAGAACTGCGGCGCGTACAGGTTCGGGCGCACGAGCGCGTCGCCGCTCGCGCCGGCCGGGTCGAAGGTGCCGTACACGGCGACCAGCACCGCGCCCACCACCATCGCGGCAATGAGCGGCGGCACGCGCCGGGCCAGCGCCGGCACCGCGGTCAGCGCCACGAACACCAGCGTCATCGGCGCGGCGAGGGCGAAGTCGTCGCGCAGCGAGAGCACGAGGTCGATGCCGAACTTCATGAACACGCCCGCCACCATGCCCATCACGATCGGCATCGGCAGCGCGCCCATCGCCCTGCGCACCCAGCCGCTCGCGCCGAGCACGAGCATCAGCAGGCCGGTGGCGAGGAACGCGCCGATCACCTCGGGAAAGCTCAGGTGCCCCAGCGCCGG
The DNA here is from genome assembly GCA_036525975.1 of Burkholderiaceae bacterium. GTDB lineage: Bacteria > Pseudomonadota > Gammaproteobacteria > Burkholderiales > Burkholderiaceae_E > Quisquiliibacterium. Next base: position 41,736 of record DATCZK010000116.1, read on the forward strand.
TCCCACGAGGACCGTGCCCGGGATCGTCCAGAAGAACACGAGCGGGGTGCGGTAGTACCAGCACGCGATGATGCTGAGCACGCCGTTGACCGCGAACGAGCCGAAGATCCACGACGACAGGTCGGACTGCGAGAGCCCGCCCGCGCTGCCCACCGAGAGGATGATCGCCACCGGCCCGGTGGCGGCGAAGATGAAGCCGATCAGGCCGTTGGCGGCGTAGACGAGCCCGAAATCGGCGAACAGCTGGCGCAGCGTGGGGGGCCGCCGGGCGGGGGCTTCGAATGGCATCGGCGAAGCTTACTTCAGGCGGGGCTGCGCGATTGCGAAACTGCTTGCCCCCTGGGGAGCCGCGGCAGTCGAAGTAACCCGGAGAACATCCTTCCCTTGAAAGGACCCTGCGTTCGGGCTATCTTGACGCGTCGGACGGACGCAATGGCTGAAAGGGCGTGTATGCGCCGCTTGGCTGTCGCCATCTTGCTCATCGCGGGCTGCGGGCCCCTTCAGGCCGCGCTGCCGCTCGCGCTGCTGGGCAAGCAGATCGTCCATTCCATCGTCGAGGCCCTGGTCGAGGACGCGATTCACGCGTCGATG